>JAGWPW010000148.1 GCA_028870315.1 Sphingomonadales bacterium
CGCCAGCGGCCGGCGCGCGGGTCTTCGCCCGGCGCGACCTTGCTGGTGCAGGGCGAGCAGCCGATCGAGGGATAGCCTTCGGCAACCAGCGGGTGGTGCGGCAGGTCATGCGCCTCGAACCAGCCATCGAGCATGGCGCCCGACCAGTCGGCGAGCGGGTTGACCTTGAGCCGGCCAGCCGCGTCGCTGCGGTCGATCTCGAAGCGCGGCAGGCCGGCGCGGGTGGCCGACTGGAAACCCTTGCGGCCGGTGATCGTCGCGTCATAGGCGCCAAGCGCGCGCGCCAGCGGCTGGACCTTGCGGATGTCGCAGCAGCCGTCGGGATCGTAGGACCAGCGCAACGCGCTTTCGTCGCGCCGGGCCAGCAGCACCGGATCGGGGGTGAGGCTGACAACCCCGGTGAGCCCGAGCCGCGCGACCAGCGCATCGCGATAGGCCAGCGTCTCGGGGAAATGGCGCAGCGTATCGAGGAACAGCACCGGCGTTGCGCGATCGACCCTGGCGATGAGATCCAGCAGCACCGCGCTTTCGGCGCCGAAGCTCGACACCACCGCGACCTCGCCCGCGACCCGCTCGTTGAGCACGCCCGCCAGCAGTTCGAGCGTGCTCGCGCCCTCGTAACGGCGGTTGAGCCGCAGCGCATCGGCCTCGGTGAAGCGCGGGCCGGTGTCGATGCGGTCGATCACGCGCGCGGCCGCGGCCCGTTCAGCCATGGCGCAGCTTCCAGATCGGTGCGCGCGCATCGGCAGCGGCCTGATAGACCTGCGGCCAGCGTTCGAGCGCGGCCCTGGCATCCTCGGGATCGAGCGCGACATCGGGGGCGAAGCTGTCGAAGCCGCAGCGGCGCATCGCCGCGATCTGATCGACCAGCACATCGCCCACCGCGCGCAATTCGCCGGCATAGCCCGCCTCGCGCAGGATGCGCGCGGCCGACAGCCCGCGCCCGTCGGTGAAGGCGGGAAAATTGACCTCGACGAGCTTCAGCCGGTCGAGCACCGGCAGCAGGTCGCGGGCATCGTCGCCCGGCTCGATCCGCACCGCATTGGCGTTGGTCTGGGCGGCGAAGGAATCGACCGTCACCGCCGGGTCCTCGACCGGCTCGTCGTCGCGCAGGCGCAGTTGCACCTCAGCCATAAAGCGCCTCCTTGAACGGGGCCATGCCGATGCGGCGATAGGTATCGAGAAACCTTTCGCCCGCCTCGCGCCGGCTGAGATAGAGCGCGGTCGCCTTTTCGACCGCAGCGACGATGCCATCCTCGTCGAAGCCTGGCCCGGTGATCTGGCCTAGCGAGCAATCGGCGCCCTCGCTGCCGCCGAGCAGCAGCTGGTAATTCTCGACCCCCTTGCGATCGACGCCAAGGATGCCGATGTGCCCGGCGTGGTGATGGCCGCAGGCGTTGATGCAGCCCGAGATCTTGAGCTTCAGTTCGCCGATCTCGGCCGAGCGCGGCGACAGCGCCTCGGAAATCCTCTGCGCCACCGGGATCGAGCGGGCATTGGCCAGGCTGCAATAATCGAGCCCCGGGCAGGCGATGATATCGCCGATGCCATCGAGATTGGCGGTGCCGAGCCCGGCCGCGTCGAGCGCCTGCCAGATCGCCGCCAGATCGGCCTTGCGGACATGCGGCAGCACGATATTCTGCGCATGCGTCACGCGCAGCTCGTCCTGGCTATAGCGGCGGGCAAGCTCGGCGATCACCCGCATCTGCTCCGCGCTCGCATCGCCGGGGATGCCGCCTACGGGCTTCAGGCTGATCGTGGCGATCGCGTGGCCCTTCACCTTGTGCGGCGCGGTGTTGGTATCGAGCCACAGCGCGAAATCGGGATCGCCGCGATCGGGATCGCCATCCTCGCCGCCCGCGTCGAGCGCCGGCTCGGGGAAATGCGCCTTGATCCGTTCGAGTTCGGCGCGCGGCGGCTCGATTCCGAGGGTGAGGAGATGCGCGAATTCGGCCTCGACCTGCGCGGTGTATTCGGCCGCGCCAAGCTCATGAACGAGGATCTTGATCCGCGCCTTGAACTTGTTGTCGCGCCGGCCGTGGCGGTTGTAGACGCGCAGGCACGCTTCGCAATAGGTGACGATCTGGTCCAGCGGCACGAATTCGCGGATCAGCGGCGCGATCATCGGGGTGCGGCCCATGCCGCCGCCGACATAGACGGCGCAGCCCAGCTCGCCCGCCGGATTGCGGACGATGCGGATGCCGATGTCATGCAGCCGCATCGCCGCGCGGTCGGTCTCGGCGGCGATCACCGCGATCTTGAACTTGCGCGGCAGCGCGGTGAATTCGGGATGGAAGCTCGACCACTGGCGCAGCAGCTCGGCATAGGGGCGCGGATCGACCAGCTCGTCCCCGGCGGCGCCGGCATATTGGTCCGCGCTGATGTTGCGGATGCAATTGCCGCTGGTCTGGATCGCGTGCATCTCGACGCTCGCCAGCTCGGCGAGGATGTCGGGCGCCTCCTCCAGCCTGATCCAGTTGTACTGGATGTTCTGTCGGGTGGTGAAATGGCCATAGCCGCGGTCGTAGCGCTCGGCGATGTCGGCAAGCTTGCGCAGCTGCGTGGAATTGAGCGTGCCATAGGGCACCGCCACGCGCAACATATAGGCGTGGAGCTGGAGATAGAGCCCGTTCATCAGCCGCAGCGGGCGGAACTGCTCCTCGCTCAGATGGCCTTCGAGCCGCCGGCGCGTCTGGTCGCGGAATTCGGCGACGCGCGCGGCGACCATCGCGGTGTCGTAGGGATCGTAGCGGTACATCAGATCACCCAGTCGCCGGCGGCAGGGTCGGCGGGTTTGAGGGAAAGGTCGAGCCGGACGGTCGGCCCCAGCGCGCGGATGCGGTCCTTGATGTGCGCCGGGCGCAGCCCTTCGGCATCCTGCACCGCATCGATGACATAGGCGCCGACCACCCGGCGCGCGGCATTCTCGGTCGCGGCGATGACATCGCCATGATCGCCGACATCGCCGGCATCGGCGACATGAAGCGACCAGTCGCGCCCCGTCCACCAGATGACCGCCCCGGTCCTGAGATCGTTCCCGGTCAGAATCTTCACCATGCCATCTCCGCAAGCTCCTCGACCGCGCCGTCCTCGCGCGCGGTCACCGCGCCGATAATGATCACCGCGGGTGCATGCACGCGCTGATTTGCGACAAGATCGTCGAGTTCCGCCAGCGCGCCGCGCAGCACCCGCATTTCGGGCCGCGCCGCATTTTCGACCAGCGCCAGCGGCGTATCGGGGGCCAGTCCGTCGGCGATCAGCTTCTCGGCGATCGCCGCGGCATTGGCCACCCCCATATAGATCACCAGCGTTCGCCCGACACCCGCGAGCCCCGCCCAGTTCTGCCCGGAAAGCCCGCGGCACTGCCCGGCGACGAAGCTCACCACGCTCGCCGCATCGCGATGCGTCAGGGGCAGTTGCGCCGCCGCCGCCGCGCCCAGCGCCGCGCTGATCCCCGGCACCACCTCGACCGCGATTCCCGCCGCGCGGCAGGCTTCCAGCTCCTCGCCGCCGCGCCCGAAGACGAAGGGATCGCCGCCCTTGAGCCGCACCACCTCGCGCCCGGCGCGCGCTTCGGCGATGAGCAGCGCGTTGATCGCATCCTGCGGCATCGTATGGCGCGAGGCGCGCTTGGCAACCGACACCAGCCGCGCACCGGCCGGCGCCATCGCCAGGATGCGCGGATCGACGAGGCCGTCATGGACCAGCACGCCCGCGCGCCCGACCAGCCGCGCCGCGCGCAGCGTCAGCAGGTCGGGATCGCCGGGGCCGGCGCCGACGAGCCAGACCTTGCCGGATTGCGGGCCGGATGGAGGGGCGAGGGAATCGGGCATGGTCGCCAGATGGCGGCTCAGCGGCGCGAATGCCAGCCAGAAAGGCTTGGGGCGGGGTTAGCGATTCTTTGGCGCCGGGCCGCGCCGCTTGGGGAAGCCGGGATTTCGGATGGGTTGAGACGCGGCATTTCCTTGACTGTCCCTGCCCGACGTGGCTTCCTCGCATCGCCCGCCCCAGATGGGAAAGGCGGGGTTCGGGTCGGACACAGTGACGCCGTATCGTATGGTGTCACCGCGCAAAGTGTCATTCCATCGTATCAAGTCATCCCATCATATCAAATGGCAAGCCGATGCGCGCCGCATCGCAAGGAGGGTTGATGACCGACTACCGCGAACCCGGGATCGACCGGCCGGAACAATATGGCCCCTGCGCAGTCGCGCCGATGGTGCGCCGGATGTTTCTGCGCGGGCTTGGCGCGGCGGGCGCGCTGTTGCCGCTGGGCATAGTGCCGGGCGGCGCCGCCCGCGCCGCCGGCATCGGTGGCATGCTGAGCGGCGTGCTCGACAGCGCGTCGGATCATGCGCTGGATCGCCTGGCGCAGCCGGGGGCGTTCTATAACGACCCGGCGGTAAGGATCGGCATACCCGGGATCGACAGGCTCGGCGGATCGGCTGGCGGCGGGCAAGGCGGCGGGCTGCTGGGCGGATTGATGGGGGCAGTGGGTGGCGTCACCGGGCTCGATGGCATCACCCGCCACATCAACGATGCCGCCGGGATGGCGGCGAAGGTCGCCAAGCCGGTGTTCCATACCGCCATATCGCGCATTTCGATCAACGATGTGCCCGATATCGCGACCCGCAATGACGGCGCGACACAATATCTGCGGCGCAGCGCCGGCCCCGAACTGCACACGCAGGTGCGCCCGCTGATCGATACGGCGATGACCCGGATCGGCGCCTATCAGGAATTCGATCGGCTGAGCGGCCATGGCGGCCTGCTGGCGGTGCTGGGGCTGACGCGTGACGGGCTTGGCGATTCGGTCACCACGCAAGCGCTGAACGGCATCTATCGCTACATGGGCGAGGAGGAAGGCAAGCTGCGCGCCAATCCGCTGGGCAGCGTCGGCGGGTTGGGATCGGCGCTGGGCCGGCTGAAACTGTAAACCTGCGTGCCGGCTTTCCCGTGGTTCCGGTGGCCCTTTACTCAGCGGTTCCGTTACTTGTGCGGAACGCAATTGCGGTGACAGGTGTAATAGCCCCTAAATAGCCTGCTGCGTATAAATTGCGCTGCATGCCGTATAATGTATCAATCTGCTTGATGGGGGCTTGAATAATGAAGGGGTTATCACACCTGTCACCGCAATTCGAAGGCGAAATAAGTGCAGCGTCACCGTAACCGTAATCCAACAGGAATGAATGCAGCGTCACCGTAACTGACCAGCGTCACCGTAACTGACCACCGTAACTGACCGTAACCGGAACAAATCAGGCAATTTGCCCCAGGCGCCGGATTCACAAGCCTGCGCGGCAGGGATTTGGCGGGCGCTTACTCCAGCGAAGCCGGCGCGCCGCGGCCCATGTATTTCGCAAGGTTCCAGTGCAGGCTGGCGATCGCGCGTTCCATATAGGGGTTGGGCTGGGTGCCGCGGAAGCCGCCGCTCTTCAGCCCCTTCTGCACCGCCGCCATATTGTCGAAATCCTGCTGGAGCACCGGCGGCCAGTCGCCCGCTTCGGTATATTCCCATTCGGTCGCGGGCGCCTCGCCTTCGGGGAACAGTTCATAGACCGCGCCTTCGAAGATGCATTTGCCGGGGTCCTCGCCATAGGGCCGGGCGCTGTAGCACAGCATGTTGTTGACCGCGTGGCCGATCTGGAAATTGGGGAAGATCTGCCAGGCGGTGCCGGCCTTGGCGGTGTGCGCGGGTTCGACCACCGGCCAATGGACCCCGCGCGCGGCATCGGCGGCACGCGCCGAGGACAGCCAGTGCTTCGAAACCTCGGCGGGCGGCGTGCCTTCGGGCAGTTCGTGCTGGAGCCGCAGCGCCGCCTCGACCAGCGTGCGGGTGGTGTTGGTATTGGCGTTTTCCCAGGTGAACACCTGCATCTCGGCGGTGGACACCCGCGGGTCGCCGGTGCCCAGGCGCAGCTTGGCGGCGTCCTCCTCCTGCCCCTTGGGCGCGTCATAGCCGATGTTGCTGTGCAGGCCCTGATTGCGTCCCCAGCCGCGGAACTGGCCGAAGGCCATGAATTCGGGATGGGTGCCGGGCACATGGTAGGTCTCGTTGAAGGCTTCGAGCGCGACCTTCCAGTTGCAGTCGAAGATGATCCACTTGCGCCAGCGCGGGCGCATGGCGTGCAACTGGTAGGGATCGAGCATCGCCGGCACCGGTGCGAGATAATCGGCAAGCGGCCCGGCATCGGGATCGAGGTTGATCCACATCCAGCCGCCCCAGCTTTCGCATTTGACCGGGCCGAGCCGGGTGCGCGCATCGCTCAACGCGCCCTGCCAGTCCTCCTGGTGCTGGATGAAGGTGCAATGGCCGTCGAGGTCGAAGGTCCAGGCATGGAAGCCGCAGACGATGTTCTTGCGGTTGCCGCGCGCGTTGCGCTGCCCGGCGGGAATATCGACGAGCTTGCGCCCGCGGTGCGGGCAGACGTTCCAGAAGGCGCGGAGCGCATCGGGGCCATCGCCCTCGGCGCGGCGCAGGACGATCACCGAATCGTCCAATATGTCGAAGGTGACGAAATCGCCGACATGCGCGATGTCCTCGAGGCGCCCCGCCTGCAACCAGCACTTGCGCCACAGAAGATCGCGCTCATCGCGCAGATAATCGGCCGAGACATAGGCTTCGGCGCCGATGGTGACCGGGGCTTCGAGATCTTCTGGCGCGGCGGCGATCTTTGCGTGTTCGGTCATTGTGTCCTCTCACCTGCTGTGCTGAGCTGTAGTTCAGCGAAGCGCTGCGCGCCAGAGCATAGCATGGCTTGCCACCGCGCTCACGCGATCAACGAAGGAGAGCGAGTGTGGCGGAATTGCGTTTCGACGGGCGGGTGGCGGTGATCACCGGCGCCGGGCGCGGGCTGGGTCGCGAATATGCGCTGCTGCTTGCCGCGCGCGGCGCCAAGGTGGTGGTGAACGACACCGGCGCGGCGATCAAGGGCGAGGGCATCGACAAGGGGCCGGCCGGCGCGGTGGTTGACGAAATCAGGGCGGCGGGCGGCGAGGCGATCGCCGCCACACAATCGGTGGCGAGCGCCGAGGGCGCGGCGGCGATCATCGCCGCGGCAACCGACGCCTGGGGGCGGATCGACATCCTCGTCTGCAACGCCGGCAATGTCCGCTACGGATCGTTGCAGGAGATCAGCGAGGAGGATTTCCGCGCCGTGGTCGATGTCCATTTCATGGGCGCCTTCCACTGCGTGCGCGCCGCCTTCCCGCAGATGGTCGCGGGGCGCTATGGGCGCATCGTCCTCACCTCCTCGATCGGCGGGGTCTATGGCAACAGCCGCGTGATCAATTACGCCATGTCGAAGACCGCGATGATCGGGCTCAACAATGTCGCCGCGCTTGAGGGAGAGGCGGCGGGGGTGAAGAGCAACATCATCCTGCCCGGGGCGGTGACGCGCATGGCCGAAGGGCTCGACATCTCGCAATATCCGCCGATGGGGCCGGAACTGGTCGCGCCGATGGTCGGCTGGCTGGCGCATGAGGAATGCAGCGTGACCGGCGAGATCTATGCCGCGGTCGGCGGGCGGATGGCGCGGCTGCTCATCGCCGAGACGCCCGGGGTCTATCGCCCGGCCTGGACGATCGACGAGGTCGGCGCGCAGATCGGCGCGATCCGCGACAAGGGGCCGGACAATCGCGCGCTGCTCGACTTTGGCCTGCACGGCCATGTCGATCACCTCACCTACAGCTTCGCCATGGCGCGCAAGTAACGCGGGATAACAGGGATATCGTTGTCCCATCACCGTTTGCCAGGGCACCTTCGGCGAAGATGACGGCCGGTGCCCGGTTTTTGGCGCGGTGTCCTAAAGCAAGGTCTGTTCGGTATGCGTCGCGCCCGCGCCGCGCACCGCGACCAGACAGCCGGCGACGATCAGCCCCGCGCCCGCGAGCGTTGCCGCGCTCACCTGCTCGGCGAAGAAGCACCAGCCGAACAGCGCCGCCCAGACGAAGGCGGTATATTCGAACGGCAGCAGCACCTGCGCCTCGGCGCGGGCATAGGCCCAGCTGAACAGCATCAGCGAAACCGCGGCAAGCACCGCTGCGGCGGCGATCAGGGCCATCGCTGCGGGCCGCGGCCAGCCCGCGCACCACGGCGCGGCGAGCAGGAACAGCACGCCGACCAGCAGATTCTGGAAGAAGGCGATCTCGCGCGGGTCGGCGAGCAGCGCCTGCTGGCGCTGGAGGATCAGATTCCAGCCGTACAGCAGCGCCGAGCCGACCATCATCGCGATCCCCATCGCCTGGCCGTCGCCGCCAAGCCCCCGCGCGAAAAGATTGCCCGCCGAAATCACCGCGACCCCGCAAAGCCCGAGCAGCGAGCCCAGCACCGCGCGCACCGCGATGCGCTCGCCGAGAATCACCGCCGCGAGATACAGCGCGAACAGCGGCGCGATGAACGACACCGCAATCGCCTCGGCAAGCGGCAGCCGCACCAGCGCGAGGAAGAACAGCAGCGCCATCAGCGAAACGACGAGCGCGCGCGTCGCATGGATGCGCAGCACCGCGGCACGCGGCCAGCGCCCGCCGCCCAGCCGCCAGATGGGGAGCAGCAGCGCCGTGCCGATGAGCGCCCGGAACAACAGCGCGCTATAGGCGCCCGCGACAAGCGAGGCGGCTTTCATCGTCGCATCCATCAGGCTGAACAGCGCGATGCCGGTCAGCGCTGCCAGCATCGGCAAAAGCGGGGATCGGCGAGTCATGGCGGCGGGTGTGGACCGAAGGAAGCGGGAGTGCAGCCCTGGCAGAGTTTTCCGGGGATTGAAATCGCGGTGCAGCGCATGGCCCGAACCGCGCCATTGGCCTTGAAGCGGCGCGCCGAAACCGGCATGGCCGCACCAGGGGGTCTGGACGCGGGCATTGGGGGCGCCTGCCCGAGGAGCGGACGAAGCGATGGCATACAAAACCGGTTCGGGAAGCGGCGTCGCGGCGCTGGCGCTGGCGTTGGCGCTGGCAGGAAGCGGCGCTGCCGCGCGCGGCGCGCCCCCCCCGCCGCCCGCAAGCCTGCTGCCCCCTGCCGGCGCCGGGACGGCACCGGCGCCAACCCCATCACCTGCCCCATCACCTGCCCCATCACCCGCCGCGACCGGCACCCCTGTCATCGAGGCGCTGCCAAACCCGGCCGCGACGAGCGCGGTGCCGGTGGTCGAGCCGGTGATGAGCTGGACCATCGCCGATGCCGATGCGCTGCTTCAGTTCATCGGCACGATCGACAGCGAAGGCCTCATACCCGAGGATTATCAGCCCGAAGCGCTCCAGGCGGCGATCGCGAAGGGTATTGGCCCCGATCTCGACAGCCAGGCGAGCCGCTCGTTCGACTGGCTGGCCGAGGATCTGCGCGACGGGCGCACGCCGATGAGCGCGCGCGTGCAATGGTTCGCGCTCGATCCCGATGCCGACGACGATCCGACCCCGACGATCCTCGCCCAGGCGCTGGCGAGCCATGACATCGCCGGCACGCTGACCGCGCTCGATCCGGCGAACGGCGAATTCGCGGCCCTGAAGCAGGCGCTTGCCGCCGCCGCTCCCGACGATGAGCATCTGCGCGACCTCATCCGCGTCAACATGGACCGCTGGCGCTGGCTGCCGCGCGATCTTGGCAAGATCTATCTCATCGTCAACGTGCCCGAGTTCGAGGTGCGCTTCGTCTCCAATCACCAGATCATCCGCAGCTATCGCACGATCGTCGGCAAGCCGGGGCGCACCGCCACCCCGCAGCTTGCCGAGACGGTCGAGGCGGTGGTGTTCAACCCGACCTGGACGGTGCCGCAGTCGATCATCCAGCACGAGCCCAAATTCGCGCGGCTCGCCGCCAATCCCGCCGCGGCGCGGCGGCAGGGTTATGTTGTAACCCGGTCCGCGGACGGCACAGTAACGCTGGTCCAGCAGCCCGGACCGCGCAATTCGCTCGGGCTGATGAAGATCGACATGCCCAATCCCTGGGCGATCTATCTCCACGACACCCCCGACCGCGCGCTGTTCAACGAACCGGTGCGCGCCTTCAGCCATGGCTGCATCCGCACCGACAAGGCGGTCGAGCTTGGCATGATCATGGCGATGCTCGGCACCAACATGACCCCGGATGAGGCGATCGCGAAGACCAAGGCGCGCAAATATGCGCGCGTGCCGATGGCCAAGACCTTCCCGGTCTATATCTTCTATTCGACCTTCGGCCGCGACGATGCCGGCCAGCTTACCGAGTTCAACGATCTCTACGGACGCGACGCGCCGGTGATCGCTA
>JAGWPW010000019.1 GCA_028870315.1 Sphingomonadales bacterium
GAACAGATATTCCTCGATCATGTTGGCAAAGCGGTCGGCCTGGTCGCGCGCGGGCCATGCGGCGACATTCTGCCACAACAGGGTGACGATCTGGCGGGCGCGTTGCAGTTCGGGCCGGTCGAGCAGCGCCAGCGTCACCGGCGCGGCGGTGCTGTCGGCCATCAGCGAATAATTCGCCGACGGCGCCGCCGCGCAGCTTGCCCGGCCCTCGATCCGATAGCTTCCCCCATGCGCGATCGGGATCGTGCGATAGATGAAATCGGGGCTGTCGCCCGCCCAGCGCGAGCCGGGAACCGCGCGTCCGAACCAGCGATGCGCCGGCATCATGAAAGCGGCGACCTCGGGGTGATCGGGATCGCCGTTCGCCGCGCGAAAGGCGTGGTGGAACAGATATTCCTCGATCATGTTGGCAAAGCGGTCGGCCTGGTCGCGCGCGGGCCATGCGGCGACATTCTGCCACAACAGGGTGACGATCTGGCGGGCGCGTTGCAGTTCGGGCCGATCGAGCAGCGCGAGCGCGCGATCTTCGATCCGCTTCTGCGCCGGGGTGGCCAGCGGGTTTGTCACGCCAGCCCGAAGCGGCGGCTGTAATCGGCGAACAGTTCTTCCACCCAGCCGCGGTCAAGCCCGAAGGCCTCATAGCTGTAGGGATAGCGGCCATGGCGATCGGCGGCGTTTTCGGGGTCGGCAAGCCAGGCGGCGGCGCGCGCGGCGCCGTCCTCGCCGAGCGTGACGCCCTGGCGCGCATAGACCTTGCGCAGCACGCCCACGGGATCGCTCGCGATCTCGCGGAAGTCGAGGTGCATCACCCGCGGATCGTCGATGCGCTCGCTGGCGATGAGGCGGTCGATCGCCGCCTTCATCGCCTCGACATGGCCTTTCGCCTGCGCCGCCCAGTCACGCGGCACGCCGGTGATCGTGTCGAAGATCGCCGCGCGCAGCGCCACGTTGGACGCCCAGATCTCGCCCAGCGGCCGATGCGGCCAGATGCAGAGCGCATCGGGATAGACCGCGAACAGCGCATCGAGATGCATCTGCCCGCTTGGCCCCTTGCACACCCAGCGGCGGCGCGGATCACCCCATTGCAGGTGCTGGAGCAGCCGGCGGTGGAAGGCGAAGGCGCCCTGCTGGTCGGTGGCGATCGGCGGCATGCTGTCGAGCACGGGCACGCGGTAGAAATGGTAGGGATAGAGCGTGCGGAAATCGAGCGCGAAGATTTCCTCATCCTCGATGAGCTGGAAGGCGCCCTTGTCGATATAGGGATGCATCGGCTTTTGCGCCGGGCAGAAATCCATCCACGCCTCGACCTGGCGCCGGGCGCAGGCGATCCGCTCGGCCACCACCGGGCCGGCGCCGGGCGGCGGCGAGGGGCTGTACATGTGCCAGCTCTGCGGCTTCAGCACCGCCGGATCCTCGGCGAGCAGCGAGTGGAGCAGCGTCGTTCCCGAACGCGCGAAGCCGATGATGAACACCGGCCGCTCGATCGGCTCGGCGGCGATCGCGGCAAACCGCTCGCGATCGAGCGCCAGCTTAAGCCGCGTCGCGAGCAGGCGCTGGATCTGGTCCTGCATCGCCCGGACCGTCGCGGGATCGAACGGGCCGCGCTCGTTGATCCAGCCGATGATGCCTGCGACCCGCTGCGCAAGATCGGGCTCGACCGGCCCCGTCATGCCGCTTTCGCGCCGGGCGAGGGCGATGAGTCGCTCGAACGACAGAGTGGTTTCCAGGATCATCCGCAGCTCTCCCGAGGGCGGGGTGCTTGCGCTCCCGGGTGAAGTCAAGCCGGCCGCAGCGATCACCGACAGGGGCAAGCCCGCGTGCCGGCGATCGCGCATCGGCGCTGTCACAAAGCGGCCTGGTGATGCTTGCTTCCATATGATGGCAAGCCTGCGACATTTTCGTCTATTTGTCAGGCCAGTCAGCGCAACAAATTTGCAATATCCGGATTAAGAGTCTGCCTTTGCCGGATTAAATCAGGCTACGACAATGTGACGGAATTGCAACAATCGTCGCGACTTCTTGTTACAAAACCGATAATCGCCTTTGCCGGACCCCGCAGCTCGGTCATGCTGGGCCATCACTCCAGTCTTTCTCCACCCGGCATTCCTGCCGCATCTGGGCAGAGCTGTCGGACGAGAAAGGCACCGGGGCATTTGCAGGGCAGCCACGCGGCCGCCCTCTATCATCAGGGGCTACTATGAAATCCTCATTCCTTTCCGCATTGAAGACCGGCTCGGCGGTTGCCGCGCTCGGAGCCGTACTCCTCACCGCGCCGGCGCGCGCGCAGGATGCGCCGGCCAAGGCGGCGCCCGCCGCGTCCGCGGCCGACGTCAGCAACACCGAGGGCGCCGAAATCATCGTCACCGGTTCGGCGATCAAGCGCACCGACTATGAGACGCCAA
>JAGWPW010000149.1 GCA_028870315.1 Sphingomonadales bacterium
CGCCGCGTATCACGGCATCGCCCCCGCCGCCCGTCGCGCCCGCGCCCACGGTTCCGGCAAGCGATGCGCCGGCGCTTCCGCGCATCGTCTCGGTCGGGCCGGGAGGGTTTCTTCGCCAGGGTCCGGGCGATCAGCAGGCGCCGATCCCGCCCGCGCCGCCGCGCCGGCTGGTTCCCGCCAAGCCCAGCCCCGAAATCGCCGACAAGACCAGCCTGCTCAATCTCAACGATCGCATCTGTCGCTGGCCGATGGGCCACCCCGGCGAGCCCGATTTCCACTTTTGCGGCGAAAAGGTGAACCCCGGCTTTCCCTATTGCGTCGAGCATTGCGGGCGCGCCTATCAGGCGCAATTGCCGCGGGGCCACCGCCGGCCGCCACCGCCGCTGCCCTTCGGCGGGCCAAGGGTGCGGTAGGCGCGGGTGCATCCGCGGGCTTAATTCTCGCGCGATCGTGCCGTTAACCACGGCATGACCGCATATGACCGACAGCTTGTGCCGCTTCGTTCCGGCTGGCTTGCAAGATTGGGCCTCGCACGCGCCGCGCCGCCAGCGGCAGGCGACGAACGGCCATCTTGCGAAGATCCGGCGATGCCGGCCAGCCTCGCGCTGGTGGTCGAGATCGGCCGCTTCCTTGCCTTGCACCGGCTCGAGGTCAGCAGCTTCACGCTCGCCATCGCCCATGACTATCTGACGGGCGAGGATGCGCGGCTGCTCCGGCTGATCGACAGCCGCCTCCAGGCGTGCGGCGGCATCGATCGCCAATGGCTGGAAATGGCGCTTTCAGACCCCGACCCCGACAGCGACCGCAAGGCGATGTCGGCGCTGATGGTCAAGATGCAGTCGAACATCGAGGAATTCGGCCGCACCACCGCCGATGCCCGCAGCGCCGCCAGCGCCTATGGCAGCGCGCTTGCCGAACATGTCGATTCGATGCAGCGCCGCGCCGATTCGGCCGACATGGTGGCCGAGATCGCCCGCCTCGCCGCAGCGATGCTCGATCGCAGCCGCGAGCTCGAACGCGCGATGACGCGAAGCGAACTCCAGACCCGCGGCCTGCAACGCCGGCTCGACGATGCCCGCCGCAACGCCGAAAAGGACCATCTGACCGGGCTGCCCAACCGCCGCGCCTTCGAGACGCGGCTCGCGCAGGAGGTTGGTGAAGCCCGCGAAAGCCACGAGCCGCTGTGCGTCGCCATCTGCGATATCGACCATTTCAAGGCGGTCAACGATACCCATGGCCATGAAGCCGGCGACCGCGTCCTCAAGTCGGTGGCCCAGGCCCTTGCACGCATTTCGAACGACCGCTGCCATGTCGCGCGCCACGGCGGCGAGGAATTCGTCGTGCTGTTGCGTGGCCAGTCGCTCGGCGAATGCTGGGAGCTGCTCGACGAGGTGCGCGCACAGCAGGCCGAGCGCAAGCTCGTCAACCGCGCGACCGACGTGCCGTTCGGGCGGGTGACCTTTTCGGCGGGGCTGGCCGACATCTTTGCCTTCGCCGATCCGCGCGCGGCGCTGCGCGCGGCCGATCAGGCGCTGTACCGGGCGAAGAGCGGCGGCCGCAACCGGGTGATCATCGCCCGGCCCGAAACCGCCGAGCTCGCCGCCTGAGGTTGCGCATCGCCCCGCCTGTGCCTAGCCTGCCCGCCGTCATCACCAAGGGAGCGCGCGCATGGCCGTCAGTTTGTATACCGCAACGATCCCCGCCTATCTCCAGACGCTGCCGGCGATGGCCGGGCTGATCGACAAGGCCGAGGCGCATTGCCGCGAACATGGGCTTGCGCCCTCCGCGCTGATCGAGGCGCAGCTTGCCCCCGACATGTGGAATTTCGGCACCCAGATCGGCGTTGTCCGAGCCCATTCCGCCGGCGCGCTCGAAGGTGCAAGGGCCGGGCTGTTCTCGCCCAGCTTCGCGCCGCCGCCGGCGGATTTCGCCGGGCTGCGCGCAATCATCGCCGATGCCATCGCGCGGGTGAAGGCGGTGACGCCCGATGAGATCAACGCGCTCGAAGGCCGCGACGCCGTCTTCCGCTTCGGCGAACGCCAGATGGACTTCACCGCCGAGGATTTCCTGCTGAGCTTTTCGCTGCCCAATTTCTATTTCCACGCCAGCGCGGCCTACGCGATCCTGCGCAGCAAGGGGCTGGCGGTCGGCAAGCGCGATTTCCTCGGCACGCCGCGATTGAAGGCGCCGGCAGCGGCGTGACCGAAAAGCCCGGCGAGCAAGGCTCACCGGGCTTCGGCATGGCTTTCAGTCGTCCGCCTTCAGGAAGGCCGGCATGTGATCGGGATTGCCGGCGCTTTCGCGCGGGCCTCGATCACCCCGGTCGCCGCCGTCGCGGCGGGGGCCGCGATCACGGCCGCCACGGTCACCGCCCCGATCGCCTCTCGGCCCGCGACGATCGCCCCGGTCACCGCCCGGGCGATCACCACGCGGTTCACGAGGTTCGCGCGGCGGGCGGGTGTCTTCGAGCTCGGCGCCGGTTTCCTGATCGACGACGCGCATCGACAGGCGCACCTTGCCGCGCGGATCGATCTCCAGCACCTTGACCTTCACCGCCTGGCCTTCACTGACCACATCGGTCGGCTTCTCGACGCGCTCGTTCTTCATTTCCGAGACATGGACGAGGCCGTCCTTGCCACCCATGAAGTTCACGAAGGCGCCGAAATCGACGATGTTGACCACCTTGCCGTCATAGATCCTGCCGACCTCGGGTTCCTCGACGATGCCGAGGATCCACTTCCTGGCGGCTTCGATCTGCGAAAGGTCGGAGGAGCTGATCTTGATCAGCCCTTCATCGTCGATATCGACCTTGGCGCCGGTCTCGGCGACGATCTCGCGGATCACCTTGCCGCCGGTGCCGATGACCTCGCGGATCTTCGACTTGTCGATCTGGATGGTCTCGATACGCGGTGCATGCGCCGAAAGTTCGCTGCGCGCGGTGCCGAGCGCCTTGGTCATCTCGCCCAGGATATGCGCGCGGCCATCCCTTGCCTGGTTGAGCGCCGCGGCGAGGATCTCCCTGGTGATGCCGGCGACCTTGATGTCCATCTGCATCGTGGTGATGCCCTCGGACGTGCCCGCGACCTTGAAGTCCATGTCGCCCAGATGATCCTCGTCGCCGAGGATGTCCGAAAGCACGGTGAAGTTCTTGCCTTCGAGGATGAGGCCCATGGCGATGCCCGAGACGGGCCGGGTGATCGGCACGCCCGCGTCCATCATCGACAGCGACCCGCCGCACACCGTCGCCATCGACGAGGAGCCGTTCGACTCGGTGATGTCCGAGACGACGCGGATCGTGTAGGGGAAGTCCTCCTTCGCGGGCAGCACCGCCTGCAGCGCACGCCAGGCCAGCTTGCCATGGCCGGTGTCGCGTCGGCTGGGTGCGCCGAAACGGCCAACTTCGCCAACCGAATAGGGCGGGAAGTTGTAGTGCAGCATGAAGGACGAATAGGAAAGTCCCTCAAGCCCGTCGATCATCTGCTCGGCGTCCCTGGTGCCGAGCGTGGTGGTGCAGATCGCCTGCGTTTCGCCGCGGGTGAACAGCGCCGAGCCATGCGTGCGCGGCAGGAAGCCGACCATCGCCTCGATCGGGCGGACCTGCGTGGTGGTGCGCCCGTCGATGCGCTTCTCGCCGGCGATGATCGCGCCGCGCACGATGTCGGCCTCGACCTTCTTGACCGTCTTGATCGCCGCCATCTGGGTCTGGCCGTCCTCGCCGGCGAAGGCTTCCTTCGCCCTGGCGCGCGCGGCGTTGAGCGCGTTCGAACGCTCGGACTTGTCGGTCAGCTTGTAGGCGGCGGCGATGTCGGCGCCGATCAGTTCCTTGAGCCTGGTCTTGATCGCCGAATTGTCGGTCGAGGCGACCTCCCACGGCTCCTTCGCGGCCTTTTCGGCGAGCTGGATGATCGCATCGACGACCTTCTTGCATTCGTCATGCGCGAACATCACCGCGCCGAGCATAATATCCTCGGGCAGTTCGCGCGCCTGGCTTTCGACCATCATCACCGCATCGCCAGTGGCGGCGACGACGAGATCGAGCGCACCGGCGGCGGCGGCATCCTGCCGCGGGTTGAGCGTGTAGCGGCCGTCTTCGTAACCCACGCGAACCGCGCCGATCGGCCCCATGAAGGGCACGCCCGAGATGGTGAGCGCCGCCGAGGCGGCGATCATCGCGACGATGTCGGGCTCGGTCTCGCCGTCATAGCTCAGCACATGGGCGATGACGTTGATCTCGTTGTAGAAGCCCTCTGGGAACAGCGGCCGCACCGGGCGGTCGATGAGCCGCGAGACCAGCGTCTCCTTTTCGGTGGCGCCGCGCTCGCGCTTGAAGAAGCCGCCCGGGATGCGCCCGGCGGCGAAGAATTTTTCCTGATAATGGACGGTCAGCGGGAAGAAATCCTGCCCTTCCTTGACCGATTTGGCGGCGGTGACGGCGCAGAGCACCACGGTTTCACCATAGGTCGCGAGCACCGCGCCATCGGCCTGGCGGGCGATGCGCCCGGTTTCCAGAGTGAGGGTCTTTCCGCCCCAATCCAGCTTGACGGTTTTAATATCGAACATGGGTTTTCCTTCAGCCCGCGCGCCCTATTGCGCCGCGGGGTTCGCTGCCGGGGATGCCGTCCCGGTCCGGTGCGAGGCCATGACGGCCTCTGGCCTCGCCCACCGGATTGCGGGCAGGGGCTGATGGTTTGGCACGCGTCTGCCGCGCGCCATGCAGGAAGCGGCCCACGCGGGGCCGCTTCACCTTACTTGCGCAAGCCGAGCTTGGCGATCAGCGCATTGTAGCGCTCGACGTCGCTGCGCTTCAGATAGTCGAGCAGCGAACGCCGCTTGTTGACCATCAGCAGCAGCCCGCGCCGCGAATGATTGTCCTTGTGGTGAAGCTTGAAATGCTCGGTCAGCGTGTTGATGCGGCTGGTGAGGATCGCGACCTGCACTTCGGGCGATCCGGTATCGCCCTGGCCGCGGGCGTTGTCCCTGATGATTTCCTGCTTCTTTTCCGCCGTTACCGACATGATCTTCACTCCGCGACATCGGTGAGGTTGAACCCCCGAACGACGCTCAGGCATCGGCCCGAAAGCTCGACCAGCGCGATGGGAACGGTTCCGCTCTTCGCCCAGTAAAGCCCGTCGTCATGGGGCAGCCCGGAGAGTTTTCGGCCCTGTCGGACCGCCCTTGCCGCTTCCGGATCGAGGGTGAGAGCCGGGATGTCGACCAGCCCCGCCTCCAGCGGCAAGATCGCTTGCGCGAAGCCAGCGCCCTTAGCCGCTTCCTCCAGCTTGTCCAGCGAAATCGCCGCATCGAGCGTGAACGGCCCGGCGGCGAGGCGCCGCAGCGCGGCGACATGGCCAAGGCTGCCGGCGGCGCGGGCGATGTCACGCGCGAGGCTGCGGATATAGGTGCCCTTGGAGACATGCGCGATGAAGCCGGCGCCGGCGAGCGGGCCATCGCCCGCAGGATCGAGCGCCAGCGCATGGACCGTGACGCCACGCGCCGGCATCGCCACCGTCTCGCCGGCGCGGGCGCGATCATAGGCGCGCGTGCCGGCGATGCGGATCGCCGAATGCGCGGGCGGCACCTGCGCGATCGGACCGGTGAAGCGCACCAGCACGTCGCGCAGCGCATCGGCGCCGGGCAGGTGTTCGCAGCGGGCGATCACTTCGCCTTCGCGGTCGAGCGAATCGGTCTCGGCGCCAAAAGCGATGGTGAACGCATAGCGCTTGCTCGCATCGAGCATCCGCCCGCACAGCTTGGTCGCCTCGCCCAGCGCGATCGGCAGCACACCGGTGGCCAGCGGATCGAGCGTGCCACCATGGCCGACCTTGACCTTGCCGAACCCCGCCGCGCGGCACATCCGCCTGACCGCGGCGACCGCCTGTGTCGAACCGAGCCCGAGGGGCTTGTCGAGGATGATCCAGCCGTCGGGCACAGGCGCTCAGTGCTGGCCGGCAACCAGGCTCGCCAGCGCGAGATAATGGTTCAGCAGCCAGTCGAAGGGCGGGCCGACGAGGCGTTCGATCGGATCGAAGCCCGGGAAGATCCGCGGCAGCACGACGATGACCAGGATGACGAGCAGCATCCCGCCGCGCCGCAGCCGCGCATAGCCCCGCGCCAGCCCGCGCGGCAGCAGCCCCTCGACGATATGCGAGCCGTCGAAGGGCGGGATCGGCAACAGGTTGAACAGCGCGAGAAAGAGATTGATCGCAAGGAACTGGACGAGGCCGACGAGGACGAAGCCGCCCGCGCCGCTCGTCGGGATCGCGCCGTCGAGGATCCGGTCGGGCATCGCCGCCCCCATCCCCGCGCGGCCCAGAAGCAGCCCGATCGCGACCGCGCTCAGCGCCGCGAGCAGCAGATTGCTCGCCGGGCCGGCGGCGGCGACGAGCATCATGTCGTAGCGCGGATTGCGCATCCGCCGCGCATCGACCGGCACCGGCTTCGCCCAGCCGAACACCGGCAGATGCGCCAGCGCCAGCATGCCGGGCACCACGAGCGTGCCGATCGGATCGACATGAACGAAGGGGTTCAGCGTCAGCCGCCCGCGCTCCTGGGCGGTGCGATCGCCGCACAGCCGCGCCACCAGCCCATGCGAGACCTCATGGCAGACGATGGCGAAGACCAGCGGCAGAATCAGCGCCGCCGCCTGGAACAATGTCGAATTCACCCCGTCGCCTCCCTTGCCAGCGCGGCGGCAAAATGGCGGCGGCACAGCGCCAAATAGCGCTCGTTGCCGCCGATCTCGGTCTGCGCGCCTTCGTGGACGGCCGCGCCGCCTTCGCCAAGCCGCAGGTTCATCGTCGCCTTGCGACCGCAATGGCACACCGCCTTCAGTTCGACCAACTCGTCGGCAAGCGCCAGGAGTTCGGCCGAGCCCGCGAACAAAGCCCCGCGGAAGTCGGTACGCAAGCCATAGCAGAGCACCGGCACATCGGCGTCATCGACGATCCGTGCCAGCTGGCGGACCTGCGCCGACGATAGGAACTGCGCCTCGTCGACCAGCACGCAGGCGAGCGGGCGGGCCGCATGCGTCTCGGCGAAGGCGGCGAAGATGTCGGTATCCTCGCCAAAGGCGCGCGCCGGCGCGAACAGGCCGATGCGGCTGACCACCGCCGGCCCCTCGCCTTGCGCCACCCCCGCGAAGCGCCGGGCATCGAGCGCCGCGGTCCACAGCATCGTTGCCATGCCCCGCTCGCGATAGTTGAAATCGGCCTGGAGCAGATGCGTCGATTTGCCGGCGTTCATGCTCGCATAATAGAAGAACAACCGCGCCATCACCCCGCCTCGGCGAGCAGCACTTCGGCGAGCGCCTGCGGCCTGGTATTCATCACCTGATGGCCGGCATCGATGCGGATGATGCGGTCGGCATGGAGCCGCGCCGCGAATGTCTCCTGCCAGGCGGGCGGCAGGCTCATGTCCTTGAGGCACAGCACATAGCTGACGGGCATGGCCGCGAGATGGTCGCGGTGCCAGTCGCGATGGGTATAGCAGACGCGCGGCCACATATCGGCGCCCAGCCTTGCGAGGAAAGCCCCGGCAGCGACCGGCGCCATGTCGTTGCAGAACATCACCCGGTAGCGTTCGGCCATCGTATGGGTTGCCGGATCGACCGGCCAGCCGACCTGATCGGGATGCTCGCCCTGAAGCCCCTCGCCCACCTGGTCGAGCGTCGTCCTGCCCGCAAGCGGTGCCGAGCAGGTGACGAAGACCAGCCGCCGGAACAGGCCCGGGCGGATGGCCGCCATGTCGGGCAGGTTCATCCCCGCCTGCGAATGGCCGACGAGGATGACATCGCGCAAGCCCGCGGCCTCGATATCCTCGACCAACTCGCGGTTGAGCGCATCCCAGCCGATGCCATCGGTCTCGCGCCCGCGCTTGGCGCCGCAGCCGGGCGCATCGAGCGCGAGGCAGCGCGCGGCGTCGCCCGCTTGCCGGGCGATCGCGGCGATGGTTTCGGCCCACACCCAGCCACCCTGCCCGCCACCGTGGAGGAAAGCGAAATCAGCCATCCTCGCGCTCGCCAAGATCACGGACGACGCGCGGATCGGCGAGAAGCCGGTCGATGCGGCTCGCGGTATCGAAGCTCTCGTCGGACTGGAAACGGATTTTCGGGGCGAATTTCATCTTGAGCCGGCCCGCCACGGTCTTCTGGAAAAAGGCGGTATGGCTGCGCAGCGCGGTGAGGATTTCGGTCTCATGCGCGCCGAGCAGCGGCCGCACGAAAACGGTGGCAATGCGCAGATCGGGCGACATGCGCACCTCGGTGACGGCAACACTCGCCGCGGTGAGCACCGCGTCATGCACCTGCTGGCGCGTCAAGGTTTCGGACAGCACATGGCGCAGCTGCTCGCCGACCCTGAGCAGGCGGACCGAGCGGGTTTCGGGGGTGGAGGGGGAACGGGCCATGCGAAGGCTCCAGAAATCTGGTCTCCCGGCGCCCGGGCAGCGTCCGGCGATGCCGCTGCGCTGCTCCGGCGTTGGAAAACGTCATGGGAGCGCGAGGGCCACCGGCCCTCGCATCACCCTTGTTCCTACAGAGTCCGCTCGCGCATTTCGACCTCGAAGGTCTCCAGCATGTCGCCCGGCTTGATGTCGTTGGTATCCTCGAGCACCACGCCGCATTCAAGGCCGACGCGCACCTCGGGCACGTCGTCCTTGAAGCGCCGCAGCGATTTGATGTGCGTCCGCGAGACGATGACGTCGCCGCGGGTGAGCCGCGCATAGATGCCCTTGCGGATATAGCCTTCGAGAACCAGCAGACCCGCTGCCTTGTCGTGCTTGCCGGCGGGGAACACCTCCTTGACCTCGGCGCGGCCGACCACGGTTTCGATCCGCTCCGGCCCCAGTTCGCCCGCCATTTCCTTGCGGATGTCGTCGGTCAGATGATAGATGACATCGAAATATTTCATCCGCACCTTCTGGCGCTCGATCATCTCGCGCGCCTTGGCGTTGGGGCGGACGTTGAAGCCGATGATCGGCGCGCCGCTGGCGGCGGCGAGCGTGACATCGCTCTCGGTGATCGCGCCGACCCCCGAATGCAGCACCTTGACCTTGATGTCCTCGGTCGAAATCTTGTTGAGCGCGTTGACGATCGCCTCGGTGGTGCCCTGCACGTCCGATTTCACCACCACCGGATAATCGAGCACATTCGCCTTCGCCGCCAGCGCGGTGAACATGTGCTCAAGGCTGGTCGGGGTAGTCGTGGTGCGCTTGGCGGTGGCGCGTTCATGACGGAAGGCGGCAACCTCGCGCGCGCGCGCCTCGCTCTCGACCACGGTCAGCGTATCGCCCGCCATCGGCACGCCGCCGAGTCCGAGCACCTCGACCGGCATCGCCGGGCTGGCCGATTTGAGCTGGCGGCCCTTGTCGTCGAGCATCGCGCGCACGCGGCCCGATTGCGTTCCGACCACGAGGATGTCGCCCGTCCTGAGCGTCCCACGGGTGATGAGCACGGTGGCGAGCGGCCCCTTGCCCTTGTCGAGCTTGGCCTCGATCACCGTCGCCTCGGCAAGGCGTTCGGGGTTGGCGGTCAGTTCCATGAGTTCGGCCTGGAGCAGGATCTTCTCGATCAGCGCGTCGAGCCCCTCGCCGGTCTTCGCCGAAACCTCGACGTCCTGGACGTCGCCCGACATCTCCTCGACCACCACCTCATGTTCGAGCAGCCGCTCGCGGATGCGCTTGGCATTGGCCTCGGGCTTGTCGATCTTGTTGATCGCGACGATCATCGGCACGCCCGCGGCCCTGGTGTGGTTAATCGCCTCGATCGTCTGCGGCATGATCCCGTCATCGGCGGCGACCACCAGCACGACGATATCGGTGACATGCGCGCCGCGCGCGCGCATCTCGGTGAAGGCCTCATGGCCGGGAGTGTCGATGAAGGTGACAAGATCGCCGCTTTTGGTCCTGATCTGATAGGCGCCGATATGCTGGGTGATCCCGCCCGCCTCGCCGCGCACGACATCGGTGCCGCGCAACGCGTCGAGCAGGCTGGTCTTGCCGTGATCGACATGGCCCATGATCGTCACCACCGGCGGGCGCGGCTTCAGGGTCGCGCGATCATCGACATCGACCGAAGTGTCGATATCGACGTCGCTTGCCGAGACGCGAACGATGCGATGGCCGAATTCCTCGACCAGCAATTCGGCGGTTTCCTGGTCGATGGTGTCGTTCTGGGTGATGACGACGCCCATCTTGAACAAGGTCTTGACCAGATCGGCGGCCTTTTCCGCCATGCGATTGGCCAGTTCCTGGACGGTGATCGCCTCGGGTACGGTGACGTCGCGCACCTGCTTCTCGCGCGGCTGCGACTGCCCCGCAAAATGGGCGCGGCGCTCCTTCTCGCGCGCGCGCTTAAGCGCGGCAAGGCTGCGCGCGCGCGCACCCTCGTCCTCGTTCAGCGCGCGCGTCACCGTGAGCTTGCCCGACTGGCGACGGTCGGCACCGGCCTTTTCGCGCAACGCTCCTGGCTTCTTGACCGCCGGCTCGGGCCGACGCGGCGCCTGCGGCACCGGGGTGAAACGGCGCGGCGCGGGCGCGGCGGCGCCATTGGCCGCGGTCTCGGCAGGAGCATCCCCGGCGACTTCGGGATCGGGCTGCGGCGCGGCCTCGGGCCCGGTCTCGGGCTCGGGCTCGGGCGGCGCGGCTTCGGCCACCGGCGCGGCAGCGGCTTGCTGACGCTCGGCGGCTTCGCGCAGCGCGCGCTGGCGCTCCTCCTGTTCGCGGCGCGAGGCATCCTCGTTGAGGCGCATGCGCGCTTCCTCGGCCTCGCGCAGCAGCCGCGCCTGCATCTCCTGGCGGGTTTCCGCCGAGGGCCCCGGACGCGGCGCGGGCGCAGGCGCGGGACGCGGTGCGGCAGCAACCGGAGCGGGCGGTGGCGGCGCGACCGGCTCGGGCGCGGCGGCTTCGCCGGGCTTGCCGAGGATCTTGCGGC
>JAGWPW010000150.1 GCA_028870315.1 Sphingomonadales bacterium
CCGGCGCGATCTCGTCGAGCAGCGCGCCGCCGAGCCGTTCGAGGCGGCCCGCCTCGGCGCGGCAGCGCGCGCAGCCGCGCAGATGCGCCGCGACCGCAAGGTCGAAGCCCGCGCGCAGCGTGCCCGCGACATAGGCGAGCAGCGTTTCCGCCTCGGGATGATGGCGCGGCTGGCTCACGCCTGCTCGCCGATTGCCGCGCGCAGCCGGGTGAGCGCCAGCCGCAGCCGCGACTTGACCGTGCCGAGCGGAATGCCAAGCGCCTCGGCGATCGCGCCATGGGCATCCTCCTGCCAATAGCTGGCGGTGATCACCGCCAGCTGTTCGGGCGGCAATTGCGCGACCGCGCGGCGCAGCCGGCGTTCCTCCTCGCCGGCGGCGGCGTGGTCATGCGCGCTTGGTTCCTCGCCCTCGCCGTCATCGGCGGGCGGGGCGATGCCATAGGTGACCGTGCTCGCCTCGCGGCGCAGCGAATCGATGCGGCGGTTGCGGGCGATGACGAAGATCCAGGTCATCACCCCGGCCTTCGCCGGATCGAAGCTTGCCGCGCGGCGCCAGACGGTCAGGAAGACGTCCTGCGTCAGGTCCTCGGCGGCGGCGGGGACGCTGCCGAGCCGCTGGAGATAGGCCTTCACCTTCGGCGCGGCGCGCTCGAACAGCGCGCGAAAGGCCAGGCGATCGCCCGAGGCGACGCGCGCCATCAGCCCGCCCAGATCTTCCCCGCCACCCGGTGCCGCCATCGCGATGCGCAGTCCCCACCGGCGCGGATGCCGCCGCGCCGCCGGGCGATGGCGTAAGTCGTGGCGCGGGAGAAGTGCAAGCCCGGATTGCATGCCCTTGATACGCGCGCGGCGCCGGCGCGGATCATTTTTGCAAATCCGCCGGATGGGACGGATTTTGCGGGCTCTTCTCAACCACTACAACCGCGCGCCGCGCGGTTCCGGCCCGAGGCTGCTCCACACGGCCAGCACCCCGGCGGTGAGTGCCGCCACCGACCCGAGGGCAAGCGCGAAATCGCCATGGTGGCTTTCGGCGATGCCCGCCTGGATGACGGCAATGCGCGAGGCGAGCAGGTTGCCGAGCTGATAGACGAAGCCGGGGAACATCGCCCTGAGGCCGGCGGGTGAAAGCTCGTTGAGATAGGCGGGCACCACCGCCCAGGCGCCCTGCACCGCCGCCTGCATCAGAAAGGCGCCGAGCGCGACCGGCACCGGGCTTGTCGTCCACACCCACAACGGGATCAGCGGCAGCGCGCACAGGCTGGCGATGACGATCGCCCGCCGCCGGCCGATCCGCTCGGACAGCGGGCCGATCAGGAAGGCGCCGCAGATCGCGCCGATATTCATGACGATGCCGATGATCCCGGTCAGCCGCGTGCCGAAATGGCGCTGCGTCTGGAGGAACAGCGGATATTCGTCCTGCGTGCCATGGCTGAAGAAGTTGAACGCGGTCATCAGCACGATGAGATAGAGCGCGAGCTTCCAGTTGCGGGCAAGCTCGGCAAGCGTGTCGCCCGGCTTCGCCTCGCGGTCGCGGACAAAGGCCGGGCTTTCCTCGACATGGAGACGGATGAGCAGGACGAGGAAGGCGGGCGCGATACCGAGGAAGAACATCCCGCGCCAGCCGATGCGGTCGAAAAGCAGGGCGAAGGCAAGGCTGGCAAGGAGATAGCCCGAAGGATAGCCCGCCTGGAGCAGCCCCGATACCCGGCCCCTGAGCCGCGCCGGGATGCTCTCCATCGCAAGGCTGGCGCCGATCCCCCATTCGCCGCCCATCGCGAAGCCGAAGGCGGCGCGGATCAGCAGCAATTGCGGCAGGCTCGTCGCCAGCCCCGACAGCGCGGAAAAGCCAGAGAACAGCAGCACCACCGCCATCAGCACCGGGCGCCGGCCGATGCGGTCGGCAAGCCAGCCGAAGGCAAGCGCGCCGAGCGGCCGCGCCGCCAGCGTCAGGAACAGCGCCTCGGCAACCGCGCCGGCGCTGGTGTGGAAGGCGGTGGCGATCGCCTTCTGGACGAAGACCATCAGGAAGAAGTCGAAGGCGTCGAGCGTCCAGCCGAGCCAGGTCGCCGCAATCACCATCCGCTGCGCCGGGCGCAGCCGCAGCGCTTGCGCGGCCTCAGCCATCGCTGACCGGACTCTCGCCCGCCAGCGGCCGCAGCGCGCGCGCCGCCAGCAGCACCGCGCCCGCCGCGATCGTATCGGCGACCCAGTCGCGGAAGTCACAATCGCGGTGGAGCGCCGGGATCGCCTGGAACACTTCGATGAGCGCGCCGAAGAAGGACAGATGTTCGAGCAGCCGCCAGCCGCGCTCGGCGCGGAAGCTCAGCCGCGCGAGCAGCGCCAGCGTCGCGAAGGCGAGCATATGCTCGAACTTGTCGCCGAAGCGGTCGATCGGCAGCGCCGGCGGCTTGGGAAGCAGCGCCATGAAAAGGGTGAAGGCAGTGGCGATCAGGAAAAGCGGGCGGAACAGGCGTTCGCTGGGCATGAAACACTCGCGAAGGGGGGCTGACGGGCGGTGAAAAGCAATTTGCCCCGTCTGTCCAGCACCGAATGGCGGCGGACAATTCGCTTGCCTCGCACGCGCGATTATGGTGCGCGCGGCAGATGGCGCAGGGCTTCGATTTCATCATCGTCGGCGGCGGCAGCGCCGGCTGCGTGCTCGCCAACCGGCTGAGCGCCGATCCGAAAACCCGTGTGCTGCTGCTCGAAGCCGGCGGGCGCGACAATTACATCTGGATCAAGATCCCGGTCGGCTATCTCTATTGCATCGGCAATCCGCGCAGCGACTGGTGCTGGACGACCGAGGCGGAAGCCGGGCTCAACGGCCGCGCGCTCGCCTATCCGCGCGGCAAGGTGCTCGGGGGCTGTTCCTCGATCAACGGCATGATCTACATGCGCGGTCAGGCGGCGGATTACGACGGCTGGCGGCAGGCGGGCAATGTCGGCTGGGGCTGGGACGATGTCCTGCCCCATTTCCTGCGCGCCGAGGATCATTATGCCGGCGGCGATGCGATGCACGGGACGGGCGGCGAGATCCGGGTCGAGCGCCAGCGGCTGCGCTGGGAGATCCTCGAAGCCTTCCAGCAGGCAGCCGCGCAATATGGCATCGCGCCGATCGGGGATTTCAACTGCGGCGACAACGAAGGCTCGGCGCTGTTCGATGTCACCCAGCGCCGCGGCTGGCGGTGGAGCGCGGCCGATGCCTTCCTCAAGCCGGTGCGCGCGCGGCCCAATCTGCGCATCGAAACCGGCGCGCTGGTCGATCGCGTCAGCTTCGAGGGGCAGACCGCCACCGGCATCGTATGGCGCAAGGACGGAATCGCGCATCATGCCACCGCCCGGCGCGAAGTGGTGCTGGCGGCGGGCGCGATCGGCTCGCCCGCGGTGCTCGAACGCTCGGGGATCGGCGATGCGGCGCGGCTTTCGGCGCTTGGCATCGCGCCGCTGGTCGATCGCCCGCAAGTCGGCGGCAATCTCCAGGACCACCTGCAATTGCGCTGCGCGTTCCGCGTCTCGGGGGTGGCAACGCTCAACCGCCGCGCCGCGAACTGGTTCGGCAAGGGGCTGATCGGGCTCGAATACGCGCTGCGGCGCAGCGGGCCGATGGCGATGGCGCCAAGCCAGCTCGGCCTGTTCGTCAAGAGCGACGCGCGGCTCGCGACCGCCGATCTCGAATATCACGTCCAGCCGCTCAGCCTTGCCGCGTTTGGCGGTGCG
>JAGWPW010000151.1 GCA_028870315.1 Sphingomonadales bacterium
CCGCTCCAGGTTCAGCCGAACAGAACCGCGCATGTGACGAATCCGACCGGTACCGCCTGCTTCAGCGGCATGGACATAAAAGGAACCGTGACCTTCGATCCCGGCGTCTATTACATCAATGGCGGGTCGTTCAACGCCGGTGCCCAGGCCAATATTTCAGGCAGCGGGGTCACATTCATCCTGACCAGCAACAACGCTGGCAGCAATGGTTCGTCCGTCGCGACGATCAACATGAACGGCGGCGCGCAGGTCAATCTCACCGCCCCGAGCAGCGGCACCTATTCCGGCATCCTGTTCTATCAGGATCGCCGGGCCAGCGCCGGCGTGACGAATTCCGTGTCCGGCAACAGCAGTTCGCTGCTTCAGGGCGCGATCTACACGCCAAAACAGAACCTCCAATTCACCGGAAATACGGGGATGAACAGCAATTGCCTGCAACTGGTGGCCGTGGACGTCACGTTCACCGGCAATTCCACGATCTCCAATGTTTGCCCGAGCAACTCCGGGACGAAAGCCATCTCGGGCGTTCACATCCGGCTGGTAGGTTAGGGGGCAAAATGCGACGCCACATGCGCGACCTGCGGCGCTGTAACCGCGGAACAAGCGTGATTGAAACGGCCATCATCGTGCCGGTTCTCGCGCTGTTGTTCGGTGGCGGGGTTGATGCCTCGTTGGGATTCGCGCAAAAATATCGCGATCAGCAGGCCGCCGATCGCGCGGTGCAGTTCGCGATGGACGCCGGTTTATCGACAGCGACCCAAACGGCGGTTCAGGCCGAAGCCACGGCAAGCTCGGGCCTGCCGACTTCGGACATCTCGGTCAATTTCTGGCTGGAATGCAACGGCGTTGTCCAACCCAGTTTCAGCGGCACATGCGCGACCGGCCTGCCCGCGCGCTATCTGTCGGTGACAGTGACCGATTCCTACACACCCGCCTTTTCCAGGCTCCTGTTCTCGCAGTCGATCCCGTTGCAGGGATTTGCCGAGGGGCGCGTGCAATGAACACATTCCGCAAGCTGTCGCGCAACGCGCATGGCTCGGCGACGCTTGAGTTCGCCTTGACTATTCCCCTGTTCCTGCTGCTGTTGACCGCTATTGCCCAGTTCGCCATGGGGTTCCTCGCCAGCGCCGGCTTAAGAAATGGCGTGGAGGCGGCTGCCCGCTATGCGCAAATCTACCCTGTCCCGAGTGATGACAAAATTGAAAATGTCGTGACCAGCAATGTGTACGGGCTGAACCTGTCGCAACTCTCCGGCCCGTCCATCACGCACGGCACAGCCAACGGGGTCAATTACGTGGATGTGAATGCCAGCTACGCAGTTCCTATAGACATATTATTTGTTCCGACTTTTAAATTTAACATAAACTACACGCGCAGGGCATATCAGTATCAATAGAGAGCCGGACCCGGCACGCACGAGCCACCCTGCATCGGCTCCGTCGCGCTTTTCGAGCCGGCAGGTGATTGCGCCTGGCTTCAAAGATCACTTCGCGCTGTTCGATCACTTCGCACTGTTCACCCGTTCCCCGAATTCCTCGAAGATCACCGTATAGGCACCGGCATTGTCCGAGGCGTCGCATTGCGTCATCCGGCCGGCGGCTGCGGCTTCGCCGAAGCCGGCCATGGTCTTGCCGATATCGTCGGTCTCGATGTCGTAGATCGCGAGATAGGGGCGCTCATCGCCATTGGCGAGCGCGGCGGTCTGTTTGTAGCGCTGCGCGCCGGTGATACCGGGAAGCGCGCAGACCTGCGGCAGGTGCACGGTCTGGTACCAGCGGTTGTATTCCTCCTCGCGGCCCGGCATCGGGCGGGTGAGCGCGATCATCTTGAACCTGGCCATGTCTCTCTCCCTCGGGGCGATGGTGCGAGCGCCTGTGTGCTTGGCGCGGCGGTGACTGACAAGAGCGGCCTGCGCGCGGGAATTTGATCGCGGCGGCGATCAGAGCATCGCGCCAGGGCGGACGCCGGGTTTCATCTTCGATGGCCGTCGTTTCGGCAACAGGCGATGCGGCGCAACGCCCCGGAGCAGTGTGCGTGATTCATGAACCACGCCCTGCCCGAGCGGGCCGGGCTCATTGCAGCAGCACGCTGCCCGGGGTCAGCTTGCGATATTCGCCACCGAGCGAGGGCTCGACATCGCCGCCCGCGCGGGGGAAATCGCCCTCGGCCCCGCGGAATTCGCGCGGGTTCTGCTTGAACACGCGCTTGAACATGCGGCTGAAATGCGCCGGGCTCTTGAAGCCGACCCCATAGGCGATCTCGCTGATCGAGATATCGCGCGCATCGGCGGCGAGCAGCCAGTTCTTCGCCTTTTCGAGCCGCTGCTCCCACACCAGCTCGGAAAAGCTGGTGCCCTTGAGGCGCAGCAGGAACGAGAGGTAGCGCGGCGATATGCCGCAGCCGCGCGCGACCATCGCGGTCGAAAGCTGCGGATCGGAAAGGTGCACCTCGATGAAGCGCAGCACATCGGCAAGCCGGCGATCGGCGATCGACTGGCGCGCCGGCGCGTTCTCGGCCTCGGCGCGCACGGCATTGCCGACCAGGCCCAGCGCGCATTCAACAAGCTGGCGGGCGGAAAGCTCGCCCAGCCGCTCATCGGCATCGAACACCGCGGTCAGCATGTCCTCGGCGATCTTCAGTTCGGGCGGCAGCTCGTGCCGATCGACCGCGAGGAACAGGCCGGTCGAGAAATCCTGCGGGATATGCGCGCGCAGGATATGCGTGGGCACGGTCACATGGAGGATTTCCTGCGTGTGCTCGGCGTCGGTCTGGCACTCGATGAAGAACGGCGACATCGAGCGGGTGATCGCGAAATCGCCGGGGTTGGCGATGCGGTTGCCGCATTGGTTGGAAAAGGCGAGCCGCCCGCGCTTGACGAACCACAAAATGGTGAGGTCGGTCGCATCCTCGCGGATGTGCTGGCGGGTGCGGCGGAAGAACAGATTGGTCGCCGAACGCTGGCGGATGATCGAGATCGGCCCCACCGCCCGGCGTTCCGAACGCACGTCGATCACCGAGGCGTCCTCGATCCAGAAGTCGCCGCGGTAATATTCAAGCTCGCGCTCACCGCGAAAGCGTCGCTGGCAATCATGCGCATTGCGGCGATCGATGCTGAACAGCGTCTCCGCCATCGCTGGTCTCCCGTCGTGCGGACTTGTGCCGCCCCATTTTCCGGGACATGCGCCCGCCGCAGGCATGAAGCCATGCCGCGGGTGCGAAGCCATCCGCATTTGGTGCATGAGGCCCGGGCTGATCGATCACAGGCGCAGAATCGACTCGCGACGCCGAAGGGGCGATGCTAACTTTGCCTCAGCAAGGGATTTCGCCGTGACGAGCGAGACATTCTACAGCATCGACGGACCGCTCGACATGGCGCCGGGCGATGGCCAGTGCCGCGCGGCCAACCTCCACCGGCTTGCCGACTGGGCGCGGCAGCGCGGCCGCGATGCGCGCGGCATCGTCGAAAGGCGCGGGCTCGATGCAAGGGTGCTCGCCGATCCCGAAAGCCTGATCGCGCCGCAGCAGCTTGCCGATGTGCTTGAGGATTGCAGCCAGCTGTTCGACGATCCGCTGTTCGGTGTGCATCTCGCGGCGGTGCAGGATCCCGAGGTGTTCGGCTGCGTCACCGCGCTGTGCCGCGCCGCGCCCACGGTGCGCGCCGGCATCCGCTGCCTGATCGACTACCTGCCGGTGGTGCATGCCCCCGATTGCGAGGTGGTGCTGGTCGAGGGCCGCGAGGTCGCCGAACTGACCTGGCTGGTCAACACCGATCTCGGCCTCAACGACCAGGCCAATTTTCAGGCGGCGATGCTCAATGTGAAATTGCTGAAGGCGATCGGCGGGCAGGCGTTTCGGCCGAGCTGGGTAAGCGTTTCGGCCGATGTCCGTGGCGCCGACCTGCCCGAGATCGAAGCCACGCTCGGCTGCCGGGTGCGCGCGCGCAGCCGGCGCAATTCGGTGGCCTTTCCGGTCGGCGCGCTCGACATGGCGGTGCCAAGCGCCAACCGGCTGCTGTTCCGCCTGCTCGGCGGCTATCTCGAACGGGTGCGCCATGGCCAGAGCCGCTCGATCGTCGATCGCGTCGAAAGCTACATCCGCGGCAGCCTCGCCGCCGGTAACTGCTCGATCGAGCGCTGCGCGGCCAAGACCGGGCTGTCGGTGCGCACCTTGCAGGCGCGCCTCGCGGCGCATTCGGCGCGCTTTTCCGATCTGGTCGAGGCGCAGCGCGAGCGGCTGGCCAAGGCCTATCTGGCGCAGGGCCAGCTCAACCTCGACGAGATCGCCGACCGGCTCGGCTATGGCGAGCAGACCAGCTTCGGCCGCGCCTTCCGCCGCTGGACCGGTCTCACCCCACAACAATATCGCGCCGCCGCCCATCGCGCCGCCGCCTGAACGGGTCGATTAGCAGGCTGCTGAAAGTCTTGCCCATTGAGCGGCGATGCCGGTGGTTTCGTCGCCATTGAGGCAGGTGATTTTGCCTTCGAGGCCGCCCGCGGCGAAGCCGCTTTCGAGCGCTGCTTCGAGCACCGGGCAAAGGGCTGGCCTTCGCGCAACATCCAGCAGGAGTTCGAACGGACCATCGAAAGCGCCACAACCTGCATCGTCATCGCCGCTGTCAACCAAATCACACGGCGAATCGCAAGCACATGTAATCAGGTCACTTCCTTATGAGCCAGCCACTCGGGAAATGCCCCAAAGTCCGGGGTCTGGGGCCAATGGCCCCAGCAATCCCCCTTCCCCCGCTCAAACAGCGAAGCTGTAGCCGCCGTTCACCGGATAGGTCTGGCCGGTGATCCAGCTCGCCGACTTCGAGCACAGGAAGGCGACCATCGGCGCGACATCCTCGGGCTTGCCGTAGCGGCGGATGGTGTAGCGCGAGGTGTGGGTTTTGGCGTGGTCGGAGGCCAGGTAGGCCGCCAATTCCCCGGGTTCCATCGGCGGCTCCAAAGTCGAGAGCGAGATCGCGTTCGACGTGGCGTTGAAGCGGCCGAGTTCCTTGGCGATCGAGCGGACGAAGCCGCCCGCCGCCGCTTTCGCCGCCGCATAGGCCGCAAGGCGCGCCTCGCCGACGCGGCCGGCGTCGGAGATGATGGTGACGATGCGGCCGCGGCGCGCTGCCACCATGTTGGGGATCAGCGTGTGGCAGCAGTTCATCACCCCGAACAGGTTGGTGTGGAAGAACTTGTCCCAGCTCGCGGGATCATCCTCCCAGAAGAAGCCGGTGAGCTTGATCGTCGCCGATGGCCCGGCGTTGCCGGCGTTGTTCACAAGGATGGTGGCGGCGCCGATTTCGGCCTTCACCTTGGCATCGGCGGCACGCACCGCGGCAAGATCGCCGACATCGAAGGGGACGGCGACCGCTTTTACCCCGATGGCGCGGATTTCCGCGGCGACGGCTTCGGCGCGGGCGGGTTCGAAATCATTGACCGCGATGCCGCCGGCGTTGTGGCGCGCGAGTTCGAGCGCCATCGCGCGCCCCGCGCCGCGCCCGGCGCCGGTGACGAGCGCGACCTGGCCTTCGAGGTCGAGAAGATCATTGTCGCTCATGCTGCTTTGCGCCCTCACCCTTCGGATTTGCGCCCGCCGATTTTGGCGACATAGTCCGCATGCACCTTGTGATAGCCGGGATCGAGCATCAGCGCGCTGTTGGCAAGCCGCTCCAGCGATGCCGCCTGCGGCGCGCCGAGATCGCGCGCGAGCTCGATCGCGATCTTGGCGGTGCCCATCTGTTCGGCGTTCTGCCGTTCGAGGTGGCGGCGCCGCCCAAGACGCGCGTCAGCCTGCCCGACCTCACCCATCGGCACGGGCTGCCCGACCGCTGGCGCGGCCGGGGAACGGCATTCGCCACGCAGCGGCAATAGAACGAACCGCACGCGTTCGCGCGACGACAGGAGGAATCGGCGCGCGGGCGCCGCTGGCGCTCGCATCATCCGTTTCGGCTTACCCGTTCCACCAGCGGACGATATCATCCAGTTCGGGTCGCTCCCGTTCGATCACCTCGGCGGTGGGCGTGCCGATATAGATGTAGCCGGCGACCTTTTCCTGCGGCCCCAGCCCGAGCCTCGCGGTGACCAGCTCGTCATAAGCGCACCATTCGGTCACCCAATTGGCGCCGAAGCCCGAGGCGATCGCGGCGATGAGCAGCGTCTGGCAGACCGCGCCCGCCGACAGGCGCTGCTCCCATTCGGGGATCGGCCGCGCATCGCTGAGCGCGGAGATCACCGCCACCACCACCGGCGCGCGCAGAAAGCGGCCGCGCTCGAAACGCCGCAACGACTCGCTGACGTTTTCGTTCCTGGCCACCAGCGCTTCCTCCAGCACCGCACCGAATGCGCCGCGCGCCGCGCCCTCGAACACCACGAAGCGCCACGGGAACAACTTGCCGTGATCGGGCACCCGCGCCGCGGCTTGCAGGATCGCGCGCAGCTGCGCCGCATCGGGCCCCGGCGCACCCAGCGCCTTGGCCGAGGACGAGCGGCGGCGCAGCAGGAGATCGAGCGTCGCGGGGCTGCTTCCGGTAAAAAGTTCGGTCAAGAGAGATCCTTCTTTCAGTTCTGGCGGGCATAGACCGGCTTTTCGGCCTTCATCCGCCCCATCGGCGCGATCGCCTTGCGCAGGATGCGCGTGGGTCCATCGCGTTCCCCATTCTCGCGCGAATGCTGCATGCGCATATTGTCGATCACCATGAGGTCGTGCCGGCGCCAGTCATGCACATAGACGAGCGCGTCATTATAGAGGTGATCGAACAATTGCATCAGCAGCGCCTCGCTCGCATCGGCTTCCATGCCCATGATGCGGTGAGTCATCCGCCGGCTCGCCCGAGGGCAGCTTCTACCGCTTCGACCGCGGCAGGGTGGAAGCCGGGCTTTAGCGTGCCTGACGGCGCCGCGGTCGATACCGAGGGCTGCTACTGGGCGGCGATCCCCCATGGCGACAAGGGCCGGGTCGCACGCTTCACTCCCGATGGCGCGCTCGACCTGTCGTTCGAGATGCCGGTGCTCGGGCCGACCATGGTCAGCTTCGGCGGCAACGATATGTCAACGCTCTACATCACCTCGGCGCGGCTCGAATCGCAGATGGGGCTGCCGATGTCCTCGCTCGGCGGCGATCTGTTCTGCGTCGAGACCAGCGCGCGGGGAATTGCCGAGAGCTTCACGCTGCCGGGTTAAGGCGCCGGGCCATCTCTGCCGGTGGCGACCCCTGGCCGCCGGAGGCCGCTTCAGGTCTTCGACAATCGGCGCAGCGAGCGGGCATCGGGCCGGATGAAATCCACCCCGTTGCGACTGCATAGCGAGGCCGATTCCTCGGCCGCCGACCCGTGGACCTCAAAGGGCTCGGTCGCCATCACCGCGTCGAAATGCGCGCCCACCTCCTCGGCGGTGGGATGACTGTCGGCGCCGGTGAAATAGCCGGGGCCGGTACCAACGAAGATCCGGCTGTAGCCCCCTGCCCCGGCCGAGAAATTCTCGTGGCTCACCGCGCAGTCGCGGCTGGCGAGCCAGGTCACCAGCGGCGGCACGAGATGCGGCTTCATCAGCTTGACCAGCGGCATTTCGAGGATTTCCGGGCTGTCCGCCAGGCCCTCGGTCATCATCCGGGTCGTCGCCCAGGGCAGCACGCAATTGGCCTTGATCCCGAAATGCGCGCGTTCCAGCGCGATGATGTTCTTGAGCCCGAACACCCCCGCCTTGGCCGCGGCGTAATGCGACTGGTGCTCCTGTCCGAGCATGCCCGAGGACGAGGACATGAAGACGAAACGGCCATAGCCCTGCTCCTTCATCACCCGATAAGCCGGCTGGGCGACGTTGAAGGCGCCATGAAGATGGACCGCGAGCATCTGCTCCCACAGCGCGCGGGTCATATGCTCGAAGGGCATGTAATTGACGATGCCGGCGTTGCTGACAACGGCGTCGAGCCGGCCGAACCGCTCGAGCGCGGCCGCGACGATCGCCGCTCCGCCCTCGGGACTGGCGACCGAATCGGCCGAGGCCACCGCCCTGCCGCCGGCCTTGCGAATTTCCTCGGCCACCGCCTCCGCCACCGAGCAATCGTCGCCGCCGCCGCCGGTCCTGCCGCCAAGGTCATTGACCACCACCGCCGCGCCGCGACTGGCGAAATCGAGCGCGAACAGCCGGCCGATGCCGCGGCCCGCGCCGGTGACGATGACCACCTGACCCGTGAAATCGATCATGCCGATGTGCTCCTTCTTGTCCGTCTCATGCCTGCGAGCAGGGCCAGTTGAAGATGCGCCGGGCGTTGCCGCCAGGGATCAGCGCCTTCTCGTCGATCGAGAGGGACGCATCCTCTCGCAGCGAAAACAGCAGTTCGGCCCAGCTGCGGCGCGGATGCGCCAGCGTCCTGTCGCTTTCCCAGATCAGACGATCGGCGCCGAAATGATCGATCGCGCGGCGCATGTGCGGGCGGACCGCGAGGAAGGGATAGTCGCCGGCGCGAAAATGCATCAGCGCCAGCACCGCATAGGGGCCGCTCGCCATCTGCTCCTCGATCTGGACGATGGGTATCGTCTCGACTTCGCCGGTCATCGAGCGATAGGCGGTGTTATGCGCATTGTTGACGAGGATATCGACCGGCCCCAATTCACCTTCGGTGCGCCGGACCGCGGCTTGGGCGGCGCCTGGTTGCGTGAGATCGCAAGCAAAGCCGATCGCCCTGCCGCCCCGCGCGACGATGCCAGTGGCAGTGCGCTCGACCTGCCCGGCCGTGCGCGAAATCGCGGCGACCGCCGCCCCGTCCGCGGCCAGCCGATCGGCGATGGCGCGGCCGATACCGCGACCGGCGCCGGTCACAAGAGCGGTCTTGCCGCGCAGTCGCTCGCTCATTTTCCGCTTCTCCCGCGTCAAACCCTGCGCCACTCAGGCGAATGCCTCCTCGCCCGCCAGCACGGTGCTGAACTCCTCGCCGCCCGGTTTCGCGGTCGCGGCCGCGACAGGGCAATTGAGTCACACCGTGACAAATTTTACCGGCGCGCGCGACCGGTCTTTCATTCCGGAAATCTCCCCGCGCCATGGGCAATTGGC
>JAGWPW010000152.1 GCA_028870315.1 Sphingomonadales bacterium
ACACCTCGGCGGTGATCTTCGCCTTTGGCGGCAATGGCCTCATCGCCACCAGTTTCTATGTCGTCCAGCGCACCTGCCGCGCGCGGCTCGCCTTTCCCGGCCTCGCCCGCTTCGTCTTCTGGGGCTATCAGTTCTTCATCGTCATCGCCGGCACCGGCTATCTGATGGGGATCACCCAGGGCAAGGAATATGCCGAGCCCGAATGGTACGCCGACCTGTGGCTGACGGTGGTCTGGCTCGCCTATCTTGCGGTGTTCGTCGGCACGGTCGTCAAGCGCTCGGAGCCGCATATCTATGTGGCGAACTGGTTCTACCTGAGCTTCATCATCACCGTGGCAATGCTGCACGTCGTCAACAATCTGGCGATTCCGGTGAGCTTCGTCGGCAGCCGCTCGATCAGCTATGCGGGCGGCGTCCAGGGGGCGATGACCCAGTGGTGGTATGGCCACAACGCGGTCGGCTTCTTCCTCACCGCGGGCTTTCTGGGCATGATGTATTACTTCGTGCCCAAGCAGGCGCAGCGGCCGATCTATTCCTACCGCCTGTCGATCATCCATTTCTGGGCGCTGATCTTCCTCTACATCTGGGCCGGCCCGCACCACCTCCATTACACCGCGCTTCCCGACTGGGCGCAGACGCTGGGCATGGTGTTCTCGGTGATGCTGTGGATGCCGAGCTGGGGCGGGATGATCAACGGCCTCATGACGCTCAACGGCGCCTGGGACCGGCTGCGCACCGATCCGATCCTGAGGCTCATGGTCAGTGCGCTCGCCTTCTACGGGATGAGCACCTTCGAGGGGCCGATGATGTCGATCAAATCGGTCAACAGCCTCTCGCATTACACCAACTGGACGATCGGCCATGTCCATTCGGGCGCGCTCGGCTGGAACGGGATGATCACCTTCGCGGCGCTGTATTACATGACGCCGCGGCTGTGGGGCCGGAGCCGGATCTATTCGCTGCGCTGGATCAACTGGCACTTCTGGACCGCGACGATCGGCATCGTCTTCTATGCCGCCTCGATGTGGGTGGCGGGGATCACCCAGGGGCTGATGTGGCGCGAATACGGCGCCGACGGCTATCTGGTGAACAGCTTCGCCGACAGCGTCGCCGCGATCCACCCGATGTATGTGCTGCGCTGCTTCGGGGGCCTGCTCTATCTGGGCGGCGCCTGCATCATGACCGCGAACATCTGGCTGACGATCCTGGGCCGACAGCGCGTCGAGGCGCCGCTGCATGCCCCCGCCTTCGATCCCGCCGCCGACCGGCCGCTGCCGGTCCCGTCCGTCGCCACCGCCACCGCCGCCTGAGGAGGACGAGATGACCACGGGCACGAAAGACATCTTCGCCGGTCACGCGAAGCTTGAGCGCAACATCACCCTGCTCGCCATCTTCGCCTTTCTCGCGGTGATCATCGGCGGCATCGTCGAGATCGGGCCGCTGTTCTGGATCGACAACACCATCGAGAAGGTGAAGGGCATGCGCCCCTATACCCCGCTCGAACAGGCGGGGCGCGACATCTATGTCCGCGAAGGCTGCTACCTGTGCCACAGCCAGATGATCCGGCCGTTCCGCGACGAGGTCGAACGCTACGGCCATTACAGCCTTGCCGCCGAATCGATGTACGACCACCCCTTCCAGTGGGGATCGGAACGCACCGGCCCCGACCTTGCCCGGGTGGGCGGCAAATATTCGGATGCCTGGCACGTCCAGCATCTCAAGGACCCGCGCTCGGTCGTGCCCGAATCGATCATGCCCTCCTATGCCTTCCTTGCGCAAACCCCGCTCAGCGCCGGCGAGGGCGGCACGATGCAGGGCGAGCTGAAGGCGCTGCGCCTTGCCGGCGTCCCCTATAGCGACGCCGACATCGCCAGCGCCGACGATGACCTCAAGGCGCAGGCGACCGACAGCGGCGCCGATCTCGCGAGGCGCTATCCCGGCGCGCAATCGCGCGATTTCGACGGGCAGCCGGGCAGGCTCACCGAGATGGATGCGCTGGTCGCCTACCTCCAGGTGCTCGGCACCATGGTCGATGTCAACGGCGCCGCGGCGCAGGAAATGCTGACCGGGGAGCAGGGGCAATGACCGCCACCCAGACCTATGAGGGGCTGCGCGATTTCGTCGACAGCTGGGGGCTGGCGGCAATGGTCGTCCTGTTCGTGGTGCTCATCGTCTGGCCATGCCTGCCGCGCTCGAAAGCCGCCAACGAGGAGGCCGCCAACGCGATCTTCAAGGATGACGACCATGTCTGATCCGCTGTCCGAGGGCACCGGTGGGCGCCGCATCGACGAGGCCACCGGCACCGAGACCATGGGGCACGAGTGGGACGGCATCGAGGAGTTGAACACCCCGCTGCCGCGCTGGTGGGTGATCCTGTTCTATGCCTGCATCCTTTTCGCCATCGGCTATGTCATCCTCTATCCGGCGATCCCGCTGCGCCACGGCAGCACGCCGGGGCTGCTCCACTGGACCAGCCGCGGCGCGTTCACGCGCGAGATGGCGGCGGCCCAGGCGGCGCGCCGGCCGGTGCTGCACGCGCTCGCTGTCACCCCGATCGACGCGGTCCCGCAGAACCCGGCGCTGATGCGCGAAGCGATCGCCGGTGGCCGCGCCGCCTTCAAGGTGAATTGCGCGCCCTGTCATGGCGCGGGCGCGGCGGGCAGCATCGGCTATCCCAATCTCAACGACGACGACTGGCTGTGGGGCGGCACGCTCGATGCCATCCAGACGACGATCACCCATGGCATCCGCTATCCGGGCGATGACCAGACGCGCATGAGCATGATGCCCAGCTTCGGCGCCGACAAGATCCTGACCGACAACCAGATCGCCGATGTCGCGAGCCATGTGCGCTCGCTCTCGGGGCTGGAGCCGCGGGCCAGCGCCGCCGCGCATCGCGGCGCGGCGATCTTCGCGGCCAATTGCGTCGTCTGCCACGGTGCCGACGGCCATGGCAACCGCGCGGTCGGCGCGCCCAACCTTGCCGATCACATCTGGCTTTATGGCGGGGCGCGCGCGCAGGTGATCGGCTCGATCACCAACGCCCATCACGGGGTCATGCCGGCCTGGGCGGGACGGCTCGATCCGGTAACGATCAAGATGCTGGCGATCTATGTCCATTCGCTGGGCGGGGGCGAGGGCTTTGCCGCGGCGGCGCCCGCCGGCGCAGGAACGGCGGGCCATGGTCAGCCTTGATCCCGAGGACCAGCCGGTGGTCCCCGGCCCGTCCGGGCCGCGGCTCTACATGAAGCGCAAGCCGGTATTCCCGCGTCCGGTCGATGGCCGCTTTCGCCGGATAAAATGGGCGGTGATGGCGGCAGCGCTCGCGGTCTATTACGCGACCCCGTGGCTGCGCTGGGATCGCGGACCGTTCGCGCCGCACCAGGCGGTGCTGATCGACCTTGCCCATCGCCGCTTCTACATGTTCGCGATCGAAATCTGGCCGCAGGAGTTCTACTTCGTCGCGGGCCTGCTGATCATGGCGGGGATCGGGCTGTTCCTCGTCACCAGCGCGGTCGGCCGCGCGTGGTGCGGCTATGCCTGCCCGCAGACGGTGTGGACCGATCTTTTCCAGCATGTCGACCGGCTGATCGATGGCGATCGCAACGCCCAGCTCAAGCTTCAGGCGGCGCCCTGGACGCCCGCGAAGATTCTGCGGCGTGCGTTCAAATGGCTGATATACCTTGTTATTTCCTTCATTACCGGCGGCGCCTGGATCTTCTATTTCGCCGATGCGCCGAGCCTGAGCCACGATTTCTGGCACGCCGCCGCGCCGCCCGTCGCCTATGCGACGGTGGGTGTCCTCACCTTCACCACCTTCGCGCTCGGCGGCTTCCTGCGCGAACAGGTGTGCATCTACATGTGCCCCTGGCCGCGCATCCAGTCGGCGATGCTCGACGAGAAATCGCTGACCGTCACGTATAAATTCTGGCGCGGCGAACCACGCGGTAGCATCAAATCGGCAAAGGCCGAGGCCCCCCGCGGCGATTGCGTCGATTGCGGCATGTGCATCGCGGTGTGCCCGACCGGAATCGACATCCGCAACGGGCCGCAGATCGGCTGCATCACCTGCGCCTTGTGCGTCGATGCCTGCGACCGGGTGATGGCGCAGATCGGCCGGCCGCGCGGGCTGATCGACTATACCACGCTTGAGGACGCCATATCCGAACAGGCGGGAAAGCCGCCCAAATCGCATGCCCAGCTGATCTGGCATCCGCGCACGCTGATCTATTTCGCGATCTGGTCGGCGATCGGCCTTGCCATGCTGTTCGCGCTCGGGACGCGCCGGCATCTGGCGCTGTCGGTCGCAAGGGACCGCGACCCGCCCTTCATGCTGCTGTCCGACGGCAGCCTGCGCAATGGCTACACGGTGACGCTGCGCAACATGGAGGACCGGCCGCGCCGCGTCGAACTGGCGCTTTCGGGGGTGCCGGGCGCGGCGATGTGGAGCGACACCATGGCGCGCGCCAATGCCACCCGGGCGATCGTCCAGACCCTGCCCGCCGACCAGAGCGAACCCTTGCGCATCTATGTCGAGGCCGCGCCGGGAACGCGCGCGCAACAGATCGGCTTCACGCTGCGCGCGCTCGACGCCGAAGGCGGCAGCGCCCGCTACCAGACCCGCTTCGATGCCCCCTGAGGAGCCTGCCATGCCCCAGACCCCCGCGCGCGCCCGGTCCGGCTTCACCGGCTGGCACATGACCGTGATCCTGACCGCCTTCTTCGGCGTGGTCTTCGTGGTCAATTTCACCATGGCGCATCTCGCGATCGCGACCTTCACCGGCGAGGTGGTGGACAACGGCTATGTCGCCAGCCAGCACTTCAACCAGTGGCTCGACGAGGCGGCGCGCGAACGGGCGCTGGGCTGGTCGGCAAGCGTCACCCACAACGCCGACGGGACGGTGGCGGTGGTGCTGGCCGGCGCCGGCTCGCAAACCGCAACGCTCAGCGCGATCGCCTGGCGGCGGCTCGACACCGGCGATGTCCGCCGGCAGGCGATCGCCTTTGCCGCCGGGGGCGCGGGCCACTTCCGCTCGCGCAGCCGGCTCGATGCGGGCGGCTGGCGGCTCAGGCTCACCGCCATCGCCGGCAACCGGCAGTGGCACGCCATGGCCAGCCTGTGAGGTGACCACGGCTCTCACCAGTGCCCGCCCGGGGGCGCAAGCCGGGCATCGCAGCGTGCTGCTGGTGCCCGCGATGCACTGCGCGGGCTGCCTCGGCACGGTCGAGCGCAGCCTGGCCGCGCTGGCCGGCGTGTCCTCGGCGCGGGTCAATCTCACCGCGCGCCAGGTCGAGGTGCGGCATGGCGGCGCGGTCACCGTGCCGATGCTGGTCGATGCGCTGGCCGCGGCCGGCTTTGCCAGCCAGCCGCGCGGCGAGGATCTGGCGCCAGCGCCGTCGGCGGTGCGCGCGCTGCTTGCGCCGCTCGCGGTCGCCGGCTTTGCCGCGATGAACGTGATGCTGATGTCGGTCAGCGTCTGGTCGGGCGCGGAGGGCGCGACGCGTGAACTTTTCCACTGGCTTTCGGCCCTGATCGCGGTGCCGGCTATTGCCTATGCCGGCCGGCCCTTCTTCGGCTCGGCGGCGCGCGCGCTGCGCCATGCGCGCAGCAATATGGACGTGCCGATCACCATCGGCGTGCTCCTCGCGACCGGATTGAGCTGCTATGAAACGGTGACGCATGGCCGCGACGTGTGGTTCGACGGCACGCTGATGCTGCTGTTCTTCCTGCTCGCCGGGCGCGCGCTCGATGCGGCGATGCGCGATCGCGCGCGCGCCGGGGTCGATGCGCTGCTGCGCGAGGCGGCGCCGGGCGCGCTGGTGATCGGGCGCGACGGCGGCGCGCAATGGCTGGCGGCGCGCGATCTGGCCCCGGGCATGGTCATGCGCGTCGCGGCGGGCGAAAGGCTTGCCGCCGACGGCACGATCATCGTCGGGACGAGCCGCTTCGATCGGTCGCTGCTCACCGGCGAAAGCACCCCACTGCCGGGCACGGTGGGCGAGGCGCTGCTGGCCGGCATGCTCAATTGCGATGCGCCGGTCGATGTCCGCGTCACCGCGGTGGGGCAATCGACCACGCTTGCCGAAATCGCCGCGTTGATGGCGGCGGCCGGGCAGCATCGCTCGCGCTATGTCCGCATCGCCGACCGGGTCTCGCGGCTCTATGCGCCGCTGGTCCACACGCTTGCGCTTGCAAGCTTCCTTGGCTGGCTGGCGCTCGGTGCGGGCTGGCACCAGGCGCTGGTCGTCGCGATCGCGGTGCTGATCATCACCTGCCCCTGCGCGCTGGGTCTTGCGGTGCCGGTGGCGCAGGTCGTCGCGGCGGGCACGCTGCTGCGTGGCGGCATCCTCGTCAAGGACGGCAGCGCGCTCGAACGGCTGGCGCGGGTCGATCGCGCGCTGCTCGACAAGACCGGCACGCTGACCATGGGCCGGCCGCTTCCCGACCCGGCGGCGATCGCCGCGCTGCCCGCCGATGTGGCGCAGGTCGCGCTGGGGCTGGCGACGCACAGCCGCCATCCGCTTTGCCGCGCGCTCGCCGGGGCGCTCGCCGCCGCCGGCTACCGCGCCGCGCCGCTTTCGGACCTGCGCGAAGTTCCGGGCCACGGGGTCAGCGCGCGCTGGCAGGGGCTTGCTGTCGCGCTGCGCCGGCCCGACCAGCCCGAGCCGCGGCTGACGAGCCTGCTGACGATCGAACAGCGCGAGGCCTGGCTGATCGGCTTTGCCGACCGGCTGCGCCCCGATGCGGGCGATGCCCTGGCCATGCTGCGCGCGCTCGGCATCGAAGCCTCGATCCTGTCGGGCGATGGCAGCGGTGCGGTGGCGGCGATCGCGCGGCTGACCGGGCTTGCCGCCGAGGCCGAGGCAAGCCCTGTCGCCAAGCAGCAGGCGATCGCCCGGTTGCAGGCCGAAGGTCATCGCGTGCTGATGGCGGGCGACGGGCTCAACGACGCCCCGGCGCTTGCCGCCGCCGATGCCTCGATCGCCCCCGGCACCGCGAGCGATGCCGGCCGGCAGGCGGCCGATTTCGTCTTCGTCACCGAATCGCTGCTGGCCTTGCCCCGCGCGGTGGTGACCGCGCGGCGCAGCATGCGGATCGTCCGGCAGAACTTCACCCTGGCCGCGACCTATAATCTGGTCGCGGTGCCGCTGGCGATGCTCGGCCTTGTCACCCCGCTCATCGCGGCGGTGGCGATGTCGGCCTCCTCGCTGCTGGTGGTCGCCAATTCGCTGCGGCTCGGCCTGCCGCCGCGGCTGCCGCGCGGCGCGCCGCGATGACCAGCGTCGCGCTGCTGCTGCCGCTGGCGCTGACGATGGGCTTGTGCGGGCTGGCCGCGTTCTTCTGGGCGCTCAAACGCGGCCAGTTCGAGGATCTCGATGGCGCCGCGGCGCGCATCCTGATCGAGGATGACGAGGAGGGAGGCGTGGAGCGATGAAAGCCGCGCTCGCCTTCGCGCTGGTCGCGCTCATCCCGGCCTCGCTCGATCCGGCGCCGGCGGCCGGCCCGCAATGGCTGCGCCTGTGCCGCCACGGCGGCGCGGTGCAGTTCATCCCCGCCTCCCGCCCGCAGGCCCCGGCGAGCCCGAACTGCACCGGTTGCGCCAAGGGCTGCCGCGCGGACCCGCGCCGCCGCGCAAGGCGCCCGACCGGGGTTGATCGCGAGCAATGACGCAGACGCCTGTTCCGCCGAACAGGGAGCGCATGTGGAGCTACCATCCCGACCTCCTCGCGCGCCCGGCGCCGCGCTATACCTCCTATCCGACCGCGGCCGAGTTCGGCCCGCTCGATCCGGCCGCGCAGGCCGCGGCGATCGCCGGCCTGTCGGGCCCGGTCTCGCTCTATGTCCATATTCCGTTCTGCGAGGCGATCTGCTGGTATTGCGGCTGCAACACCAGCGCGGTCGGCCGCCGCGAGCGGCTCGATCGCTATGTCGAGGCACTGGCCGGGGAAATCGCCCATGTCGGCCGGCTGCTGCCGCGCGGCACCGAGGTGACGCAGGTCGCCTTCGGCGGCGGCAGCCCCAATGCGCTGAGCCCGGCGCGCTTCGTCGAACTGGTCCGCGACATCACCCTGGCCTTCCGCCTGCTCGGCAACGGCTGGTCGATCGAGCTCGACCCGCGGCTGATGTCCGAGGATTGGGAACTGGTGCTGCGCGCGATCGGCGTCACCCGCGCCAGCCTTGGCGTGCAGACCTTTTCGCCGCGGCTGCAACAGGCGATCGGCCGCGTCCAGCCCGATGCGATGATCGCCTCGGGCGTGGCGCGGCTGCGCCGCGCCGGGGTGACATCGCTCAATTTCGACCTGATGTACGGGCTGCCGGGCCAGACTGGCGAGGATCTTGAAGCCAGCCTTGCCCGCAGCATCGCGCTGGGCGCGGATCGCATCGCGCTGTTCGGCTATGCGCATGTCCCCCATCAGATCGCGCGCCAGCGGCGGATCGACGCGAGCGCGCTTCCTGGCCAGGAGGACCGCTTCGCCATGGCCGCGCTCGGCCATGCGCGGCTCGTCGATGCCGGCTATGTCGCGGTCGGCTTCGACCATTTCGCGCGGCCGGGCGATCCGCTTGCCAGGGCCGCCGCGACGCGCCGCCTGCACCGCAACTTCCAGGGCTTCAGCGAGGACCGGGCGACCAGCGTGCTGGGGCTCGGGGCAAGCGCGATCAGCAGCTTCGAAGGCCTGCTCGCCCAGAACGAGAAGAACACCGGGCTTTATCGCGCGCGGCTGCAAAGCCATGGCCTTGCCACCGCGCTCGGCTGTGCGCGCAGCGCCGAGGACCGCCGCCGCGGCGCCGCGATCGAGGCGCTGCTCTGCCATGGCAGCACCAGCCTTCGCCGCCTGCCCGATGCACCCGGGCTGCGCCAAAGGCTGCAACCCTTCCTCGACCGCGGGCTTGCGCGCCTTGCCGCGGGCCGCCTCTCGATCCTGGAAGCGGGCGTGCCCTATGCGCGCAGCATCGCGGCGCTGCTCGACAGCTACCGCGACAGCACCAGCGCCCGGTTCAGCCCGGCGATCTGACCGTGACCACCAGACAGCGCGCGCCGGCGCTCAATCCTCCTTCGCCGCGGCACCGAAGGCATAGCGCAGGCCGGCAACGATGGCGCGCGGCGGCGCGGGGGTGAGGAATTCTTCGTCGGCTCCGGTATAGACATTGTTCGCGAGCATCCCGAAGCTCGCGTAGCGACGGTCGAACAGGTTGGTGACATCGGTGAACAGTTCAAGCCGCGCAACCGGCATCAGATGGAGGTCGAGGTTCACCACCACATAGCCGGGCACCGCGGGATAAAGGTTGGCCTCGTCGCCATGGGCATATTGACCGCTGCTGGCGATGAGGTCGGCGCCGAGCGTGATCCGCCGCGACGGGCTGTAAAGCGCGCGCAGCTTGAAGCCCGCCGCGGGAATCCCGGTGATGCGGTCGCCCGGCGCCACCGTGTCGCCGTGGGCATCGCGAAACGACGAGCGATAGGTTGCCGCGACATAGCCATAGCTCGCCGAAAGCGTGACCCGGTGCCATTGCGCCCGGGCGCCAAGCTCGATCCCCTTGCGCTCGGTGGTTCCGACATTGGCGAAATAGCCAAGCCCGGCGGCATTGTAGATGAAGGCGATGTCGTTGCCGACGAGGCTGCGGTAGATCGCGACATTCCAGCTGAGCACGGCGGAAACGGTCCCGCGCGCGCCCAGTTCTGCCGAGCGCGCGACCACCGCCTTGAGCGCGGGATCGCCGTTGAAGCCGGTGGGAAGCGCGCAGGGCGCGGCCGGGCTCGCGCAGGCGAGTTCGATCGCGGTCGGTGCGCGCATCGCCTGCGCATAGCTGGCGAACAGGTTGAGGTCCGCGGCCGGATTCCACGTGAGCCCGAACGCCGGGTTCACATGGCCGAAGCGGTGCGCGCCGGTCACCGGCTCGCTCTGCGGCCCGGCGATGCCGCCCGCAGGAACGGTGGCGGTGGCGAGATAGGAGGGGCCATCGGCGCCGGTCGCCCAGAAGCGCGCGCCGATATAGGCGGGGTTGTAATAGGGCGCGCCGTCAAGCCCGGTCCAGCTGTAGCTGCCGTCGGGCGCGAGGTCGGTCGCGTGGCTGCCGTTCAGCGTCACCCGGCTGCCGGTGACGCTGAGCGAAGCGGTCAGGCTCAGCCGGGCGGTCGGCTTGAGCGTGTCGCGCAGGAAGAGGTTGAAGCTGTCCTGCATCGAGGTGACGCCGAGACTGCTCACCTGCGGGTTGCCGGCAAAGCCCGCGGCGCTGCCATAGCGCAGGTTGGACGCCATCGGCACCGCCTGATAGCGCACCAGATAGGCAAGCGTGCTGGTCTGCGCATAGGTGATCGCGGCCCGCTCGAAGCTGCCGCCTAGGTCGAGATCGTTCGCCATGCCGAAAAGCTTCGGCTCCACATCGAGCAGCGCATTGCCGCCGAAGATGTGCTGATGCAGCCAGGACAGCGCCAGCGTGGTGTCGATCGCGCTGGTATAATCGTGGATCGGCAATGGGCCCGGATAGGGGATGAAATTGCCGTTCTGCGGCGTCCCCGGCGCAAAGGCGTTGGTGGTGGCAAGATCGAGCGCGGTTCCCGCCGTCGGCGCGGCCCGGCTGCATGCATAGGGGCCGCCGCCCTGCTCGATGCAGTTGGCGGTGTCCTCGCTTGCATTGCTGTTGATCGCGCTGGCCGCGGAATGGCGCATATAGAGGTTGCCGCTGAGCTTGATCGTGCCCGAAAGCTGCGCATCGCCCTTGAGATTGACGATGAGCTGGTCGTTGGCGACGTCGTCGGGCCAGCTGTACGCCATCTGCGGCATCGCCAGCATCGACAGCGGCAGGCCCTGCGTGCCATCGAGCCGCGAGCGCGACCAGATCACCGCCAGTTCGGCATCGCGCCCCTCGCCGTGCCAGCGCCCCTTGCCATAGGCCTGATCGACACGCGTATGCGTGTACCAGCGATAGCCGCCGTCCTCGTCGTGGTTGCCGGCGACAAACCAGTCGAAGGTGCCCGCCCCCAGCGTGCCGCCCATCGCACCGCGAAAGGCGCGACGGGCGAACGAGCCGCCCTCGGCCTGAAGCGAAAGGCCGCCGTCATCGGCGCCGTTCCTCGCGGTCAGCGCCAGCGTGCCACCCAGCGAATTCAGCCCGAACACCGGGTTCGAACCGGGCAGCACCTCGACCCTGGCGATGGCATTCACCGGGATCAGGTCCCAGTTGACGTTTCCGCCGAACGGCTCGTTCATCGGGATGCCGTCGAGCCATACCGAAAGCCCGGTCGCCGCGCCGAGCAGCGAGGTTGCCTGGAAGCCACGATAGGACACATCGTTCTGATAGGGGCTGCCGCTGGCGTTGCTGACGCTGACCGAACCGAGACCGGCGTCGAGCAGGTCGGCGATATTGGACGGATTCTGGCGGGTGAGCGCATCGCCGCCGAGCAACTGGGCATTGGCCGGCAGGTCGGAGACGCGCGCCTCGTCGCCGCCGGGCGCGGTGACGACGATCACCGGCGCGGGCTCCTGCGCGCCGGCGGGCGTGCTCGCCGCCAGCAGCGCCACGACGCCGACCCAAATTTCGCGCATCGCCCCCACGCTTCCGGCTTGCCGGCGGACGCCGGCTACCCCTCCAGCCTAGGCGGGAAACGACCGGCGCGTCCACCCGTGCGCCGTGCCGCCCCCCCCGCCGCCCGCTATCTTGCGAAAATTTGTTCCATGCATAAAATGATATCTTGCATTAACTGATACCTTGCACTAAATCTCGGCTATCGGAACAGGAGGCGACGCGTGCCCGATCCCATCGAGACGCAGCTCAAGAAAGGCGTGCTGGGGCTTTGCGTCCTTGCCCTGCTGTCGCGCGGCGACAGCTATGCCTATGAGATCGCCAGCCAGCTCACCCATGCGGTCGATATGGGCGAAGGCACGATCTACCCGCTGATGCGCCGGATGCAGGGCGATGGGCTGGTATCGACCTATCTCGTCGAATCGACCTCGGGGCCGCCGCGCAAATATTACCGCATCACCGGCAGCGGCCGCGACAGCCTGGCCCAGCAATTGGACGAATGGCGCGCCTTCACCGCCGCGGTCGAGCGGGTGATCGATCGCGCGCTGCCGACCGCAGACACCGCCGAGCCGATGGAGGACAAGCATGACGCGTGACCAATTCCTCAACCGGCTCGAACGCGGGCTCTCGGGGATGCCGCAATCCGCGGTGGAGGACATTCTTGCCGATTATCGCGCGCATTTCGCCGCCGCCGAAGCCGAGGGGCGATCGGCCGACGAGGTCGCGATGGCGCTCGGCGATCCGGCACGGCTCGCGCGCGAGCTGCGGCTGGAGGCCGGGGTGCGGCAATGGCAGGAGGTGCGATCACCCTCGGCGGCGCTGGGCGCGGTGATCGGCGTGCTCGGCCTCGGCGCGCTCGACATCCTCGTTCTGGCGCCGATCCTGCTGCCGGTGCTGGGGGTGATCTTCGGGCTTTACGTGATGCTGCTCGGCCTGTTCGTCGCCGGTGGCGCGGTGCTGATCGCCGGGCCGTTCGCCGGCTTTCCCGGCGGCGCGCTGACCGCGGTCTTCGCCGGGCTCGGACTGATGGCGGCGGCGATCGCCTTTGCCGCGCTGCTCAGCATCGTCACCATGGCGCTGGTCAACGCGCTGATCTGGTTCGGGCGCCTCCATTATCAGCTGCTCAAGCCCGCGATCGAACCCGCGGCCAGCCAGGGAGCCTTGTCATGACCCGGAAATTGCTGGTGGTTTTCGCAAG
>JAGWPW010000153.1 GCA_028870315.1 Sphingomonadales bacterium
AGGAAGCTCGTCGCGCTTCAGTACAAGCGCAGCGATGCGGGCTTCGCACGCGGCAATTTCCGCGTGCGCGGCGACAATCTGGAGATCTTCCCCAGCCATTACGAGGACATGGCCTGGCGGATCAGCTTCTTCGGCGACGAGATCGAGGCAATCGCCGAATTCGATCCGCTGACCGGCAAATCGGGCAGCGCGCTCGACAAGCTGCGCGTCTATGCCAATTCGCATTACGTGACCCCCGGCCCGACGATGCAGCAGGCCTGCCAGGCGATCCGCCTCGAACTGGCCGAAAGGCTCGGGGAATTGCAGGCCGAGGGCAAGCTCCTCGAAGCCCAACGCCTCGAACAGCGCACCCATTTCGATCTCGAGATGATCGCCGCCACCGGCAGCTGCGCGGGTATCGAGAATTACAGCCGCTTCCTCACCGGCCGCCTGCCGGGCGAGCCTCCGCCGACGCTGTTCGAATATCTGCCCGACAATGCGCTGCTGTTCGTCGATGAAAGCCACCAGACCGTGCCGCAGGTCGGCGCGATGGCGCGCGGCGACCATCGCCGCAAGATCACGCTGGCCGAATATGGCTTCCGCCTGCCAAGCTGCATCGACAACCGCCCGCTGCGCTTCAACGAATGGGAGGCGATGCGCCCGCAGACCTTCGCCGTCTCGGCAACCCCGGGAAGCTGGGAAATGGAGCAGGCGGGCGGGGTTTTCGTCGAGCAGGTGATCCGCCCGACCGGGCTTATCGATCCGCCGGTCGAAATCCGCCCGGTCGAGGACCAGGTGCAGGATTGCATCCACGAATGCCGCGCCACCGCCGCCAACGGCTTTCGCACGCTCGTCACCACCCTCACCAAGCGGATGGCCGAAGATCTGACCGAATTCATGCATGAGGCGGGCTTGCGCGTGCGCTACATGCACAGCGACGTCGAGACGCTCGAACGCATCGCGCTGATCCGCGACCTCAGGCGCGGGGTCTACGACGTGCTCGTCGGCATCAACCTGCTGCGCGAAGGGCTCGACATTCCCGAATGCGGGCTGGTCTGCATCCTCGATGCCGACAAGGAAGGCTTTTTGCGGAGCGAGACCTCGCTGATCCAGACCATCGGCCGCGCCGCGCGCAATGTCGAAGGCCGCGTCATCCTCTATGCCGACCGCATGACCGGCAGCATGGAGCGCGCCATCGCCGAGACCGACCGCCGCCGCGCCCGGCAGGCCGCCTTCAACGCGGCGAACGGCATCACCCCGACGACGATCAGGCACGCCATCGCCGACATCATCGCCGATACCGCGAGCCGCGACGGGGTGCTGGTCGAGATCGGCGAGGCTGGGGATGGTTCCGGCCCGAACAATCTCGTCGGCCACAATCTGCGCGCCTATATCGAGGACCTCGAAAAACGCATGCGCGCCGCCGCCGCCGATCTCGAATTCGAGGAGGCGGGAAGGCTGCGCGACGAGATCCGGCGGCTGGAAGCAAGCGAACTCGGCCTCCCCGAGGGCGAACGCAAGGCAAGCCCCGTCGGCCGCGCGCGCGAAGGCCAGCCGGGCACGCGCAAGCTGCGCTACGGCAAGACGCAGCGCAAGTTCGGGCGCTGAATTCGGCCGCTGAATTCGGGTGGTGGCGCTCAGAAGCTGAACCGCCCGCCCAGCGTCGGCGCGGTATTGGTATCGTGGTAATAGGGCACGCCCGGCGCATGCGGGATGGCGATGGCGAGGCCGCCTGCGACATCCGACCAGGCGATCCCGGCAAAGACATCGAAATGCCGGGTGAAATGGTGATCGAGGTAGAACGAGACCTCGTCGAGATGGCCCGCGCACGAGCTCAGCATCGAGGCGGCGGTGCAGGTCGCGGGCACGCGGAAATCGTTCTGATCCTCGCGGTAGAAGGCAAAGGTCGCCCCGGTCCTCGCATCGAGCGACAGCTTCGCCCCGGTCCACCAGACGTTCACCTTTTTGGGTGAGGGAAGGTTGTTGTCCTCGACCCCGCTCAGCAGATAGCCGCCCTGCGCGCTGGCGCCGAGGCCGAGCGGATGCTTCGGGTTGTGATAGATCACATGCTCGAAGCCGGCATAGAGCCTGAGCGTGCGGGTAGTGTATTTCGCCGCGACCAGGATCGCGCGATTGTCGGTGACGATGCCATATTCGGTGTTGGCGGGATCGATCAGATTGGCGCCGGTGATCTGTTTGAGATCGATACTGTTGACCGTGGACTGATAGGGCTGGGTCAGGCTGGTCGGCCCGAGCAGCGGATTGACCACGCTGATCGCCTGGTTGACACGCTGATAGACGACATCGGCGGCGAAGCGATGCCAGACGATGCCGCCGTCGAGCCCCCAGGCATCGTTGTGCGGCGCAACCGGAGCGCAGGTGGCGGCGGTGAAGCCGGCGGTGGCGGCATAGCAGCCGCCCTGACCGTCGATGAATTTGTACATCGCCCCGACATGCACCGGCCCGTAGCTTGCGCGATATTTGACCGTCTGGTCCCAGCGCGTGTCCTGCGTGTCGCCGCCGCCCGCCATCAGCCCGTTATAGCCGATGAACGAGAAGGCATAGGCCCCGCCCGCCGGGTCGTATTGCAGCATGGCATCGGTGCCGAGCGCGCGCTGGCGGCCAAAGGTCAGCGTGCCGTAGCGGTCCGAGGAGATGCCGGCATATATCTCGTCGTTGAACACCTGCCCGGCGCGCGCGCCATCGCCGGCATAGGAATAGGCCGCGCGCGGCAGGCCGTTGTTGACGATGTTGGTCTTCGCCATATTGGCAAGATCGCCCGACTGCGGATTGACCCCGGTCGAGGCGCTGAACACGCCATAGACCCCGGGCAGGATCGCCTCCCTGCCGCGGATGCCGAGCCCGGTCTGCGAGAGGCTGTTCTGCGCGATGACGAAGCGCGCGCCGCCGCCGTTCTTGTTGACCAGCGATTGACCCTCGTAGTTGTAGCCATTGTCGGGAAGGCCGTGGCTCACCCAGCCGACACCGATGTCGTAGCTGCCGTAAAGCGTGATGCCGTGCCAGCTCAGCGGATGCTCGTCGGCCGCCTTGTCCTTCGCCGCCTGGTTCGCGCCGGACGGTGGACCTGCCGATTGCGCGAAGGCGGGTGCCGGCGCGACGAACGCTGCCGCCAGGCCGCCGGCAAGCCCCGTCGCCATCCATTCCCGATTTCCCCGAACCCCCATCCTGCCATGCCCCTGCTGCACCACCCCGGCACCATCTATATCTAGGCGAATATAGATAATGCCGGGCTGCGCAACCGGAATCAGTATATAGCAGAATACAGAAGGTCTGCGGACGCGTCCGGCGCGGGGCGTTGATTGAAAGGCGGGCGGTGGCTGAAATCCGCTTCATCCGGCGGATATCAAAGATCCACTACAGCTTGCCGAACGCCGCCTCGTATCCCGCGACATCGCCCGCCGCGAGCAGGCGGCATTGCTCGATCCAGCCATCGCGCGCCGGTCGGCCGGCGAAAGCGCCGAGCGCGGCGTCGATCCGGGCAAGGTCGGCCTCGCTCCAGCTGGCGATCTGGGCGTAATGCGTCACCCCCAGTTCGGCGAGGCGCGCCGAAAGCTTGGGCCCCACGCCCTTGATGCGGGTGAGATCGTCCGCCGCCGCTGCCGACACCACCGGTGCCGGCGCGGTTCGGGCGGGCTGGGCGTGCTCGACCTCCTGCGCCGCGCCCCAGGCGGCGATCTCGCCGATACCGCCCAGGATGTCCGGCCCGGTCGCCGCCAGCGGCGCTGTGACCGCGGCGGCGGCCGAGGGCGCATCGATCAGCGCCCGGTTGCGCTGCGCCGGCACGGCACCTTCATCGAGCGCATCGGGCGCGCGGAAGCGATCGCGCGGGGCGCGGCGCCGGCGCGAAATCATCCAGGCGAGGCCGAGCGCGACCAGCGCCACGATCGCCGCGACCAGCCAGTTCTGCTGGACCATCGTCACCATCGCTTCACTCCTTTCGGCGGCAGGGCGGGACTGCGCGCACCGCCCGAACGCGCAGCATAGGCGAAGCGGGCGCGCGGCTCAATTTGGCGCGGTCGCGGCCTCGCTGAGCAGGAGATTTCCGTCCGTGCCCGGCGATTCTGTGGCGGCGCTGCGGAACAGCACGCGGTCATCGGGGCCGAAGCCCCGGTGCCACAGCACCCAGCAGTACAACCCGAGAATCGCCGGAATGCCGAAGATCATTCCCGCCCATTCGGGGAGGAAATATACCGCCAGCGCGCCGATCGCCGCCGCGCTCACCACCGCCGGCAGCAGCGCCAGCCGCCAGTTGTTGATCCGGTGGCCGAGCAGCCGCGCGAGCAGCCGCGACTTGATGATCGAGGCGATGCCGAGCGTCACCATCAGCGCCGCCGCCGCGCTCGCCCCCCGGGCATGGCCGCCAAGCCCCAGCCGGCCGATGACAAGGATTCCGCCGATGGTCAGCACCGCCTGAAGCGCGATGGTGGCGAGCGAGATGAGCAGGTTCTGGATGCGCGCGATGTAGATCAGCGCCGCCTCGCTCACCACCGCGGTCGCCGCCGAGACCTCGGCGAGCAGCAGGAAGGCAAGCGCCCCCGTCCCGCCGACGAAATGCGGCCCCACGAGCCCCATCACCCCGCGCCCCGGAATGCCCAGCGCCAGCGCGATTCCTGCCTGCGCCGCGGTGATCCAGAAGCCCACCTGGCAGACCTGGCGGGCGACCTCGGCGCGGTTGTGGAGCTTGAGATTGCGGGTGATCACCGGACCGAGGATCGGCTCGAAGCTGGTCTTGAGCTTCTGCGGCAGGCTCGCCACCTGCTGCGCGACGTAATAGATGCCCACCGCCTCGGGGGCGGCGAAATAGCCGAGGATGAAGATGTCGAGCTTTCGCGTCCCCCATTCGACCGCGTCGGCGGCGGCGACGGGCATGGTCGAGATCATCAGCCGCGCGATGCGCAGCGGATGCGGTGCCCAGTCGCGCGGCGCGCCATAGCTGCGCATCAGCGGCACCAGCGCGGCCACCGCCGAGGTATATTGCGAGACGATATAAGCGATGGCGAGGCCGCTCGCTGCGATCGGCGTGCCGTGCGCCAGATAGAAGCAGGCCGCGGCGGTCACCGCCAGCGACCAGGGCTCGACGATCGAGCGCGAACGCACCGTCGCTGCGACATCATAGCGATAGGCGAGCGCGGCGAGCGCGATGTCGGTCTGCGTCGACGGGAAGATCGCCAGCACCAGCAGCCGGTCGATCTGGCTGTAATGGCCCGAAGGAAACATCGGCGCCGGAAACACCCAGAACAGCGCTCCGACCACCGCGGCGATCACAAGGCTCAATACCATGCCGTCGGCGACGATATTCGCCGGATGGCGCTCGTCCTCGGACAGGCGATAGGCAAGCCCGCGCTTCTGGCCAAGCGTGCAGAGCTGGCCCGACAATTCGATCATCACCATCGCCGAGGCAAAGCGGCCAAGGGCATCGGCCCCGTACAGACGGCCGGCAATGAACAGGAACGGCAGCCGCGCCGCGAGCCGGAGCAGGAAGCCGAGAAAATTGGTGCGCCCGCCGCGCGCCAGCGCGGCGATGTCGGCGCTGGCCTCCGGCGCGCTCATCGCCGCACCTTGCCGGCGAGCGTCTCGTGCCGCCGGGCCGCGTCGCTCTCGGCGGTCAGCGGCCGGGCGAGAAGGTCGGCGACGACCGCCGCGGCCGGCGCCTCGCCGGCGAGCAGCCGCGCCACCGCCCCGGCGATCGGCATCGAGATGCCGCGCTTTGCCGCGATCGCCACCAGCACCGGCGCGGTATGCGCGCCCTCGGCAACGCTGAGCTTGCCGGCAAGCGCCTGCTCGGCGCGCATCCCCTGACCCAGCGCCAGGCCAAGCGAATAGTTGCGGCTGGCAGGCGATGCGCAGGTGAGCACGAGATCGCCCAGCCCCGAAAGTCCCGCCAGAGTCTCGGCCTGCCCGCCCAAAGCCGCGCCGAAGCGGGTCATTTCGGCAAAGCCGCGGGCGATGAGCGCGGCCCGCGCGTTTTCGCCGAGCCCCAGCCCCGCCACCACCCCGCAGGCGATGGCAAGCACGTTCTTGACCGCGCCGCCGATCTCGGCACCGATCGCATCCTGCGAATAATAGGGGCGCAAATTGCGCCGCGCGATCACCGGCGAAAGCCGCTGCCACTGCGCCCGGCCGCCGGTGCAGGCGAGCGTGACCGCGGTCGGCAGCCCCATCGCCACCTCGCGCGCGAAAGTCGGGCCCGAAAGCACCGCGAATGCGGCTGCGGGCATCGCCTCGCGCGCGACGTCGAGCATCAGCCGCCCGCTTCCCGCCTCGATCCCCTTGGCGCACAGCACGAGATCGCGCCGGCCGTCGCCGAGCGCCGAGAGCGTGGTTGCCAGAAACTGTGCCGGGGTCACCGCCAGCACCACCGGCAACGGCGCGAGATCGGCGATCGTCACGGTGGCCGCAACGCTGGCCGGCAGCACGACATCGGGCAGGAACGCTTCATTGCGATGCGCGCGGTTGATTTCGGCGACGACCGCTTCCTCGCGCGCCCACAGTAGCACCTGCCGGCCCTCGCTCGCCAGCACCGCGGCGAGCGCGGTCCCCCATGCGCCCGCGCCGAGCACGCCGATCGGCGCGGCCGCGCTCATGCCTTGACCCCGGCGCCGCGCACGACCTCGGCTTCGGCATCGAGCGGCCAGCGCGGCCGCGCCGGGCAATCGAGCGGATCGCTCTGCCCCAGCGCCAGGCGCTCGATTCCCGCCCAGGCGATCATCGCCGCATTGTCGGTGCACAGCGCCGGCGGCGGGGCGATGAAGCGCAACCCCTGTTCGCCGGCAAGCGCGCCCAGCGCACCGCGCATCGCGCGATTGGCGGCGACCCCGCCCGCGACCACCAGCGCCGACAGCCGCGTGGTGTCGAGCCGGGCGAGCGCGTGGCGCAGCCGGTCGATCACGCAGTCGATCGCCGCCTGCTGGAAGGCGGCGGCAAGGTCGGCATCGGCATGCCTTGCGGTCTCATGCGCGCGGCGCACCGCGCTTTTGAGACCGGCGAAGGAAAAATGCGGCTCCTCGCTCCCCAGCAGCGGGCGCGGCAACGCCACCGCGGCGGGATCGCCGTGCGCGGCGAGCGCTTCGAGAGCGGGCCCGCCCGGATAGCCGAGCCCGAGAATCTTGGCGGTCTTGTCGAAGGCCTCGCCCAGCGCATCGTCGATCGTCGTCGCGAGCCGGCGATAGGCGCCGACGCCCTCGACCAGCAGCGCCTGGCAATGGCCGCCCGAGGCGAGCAGCAGCAGATAGGGAAAGCCGAGCGAGGCATCGGCGAGCCGCGGCGACAGCGCATGCCCTTCGAGATGGTTGATCGCGAGCAGCGGCTTGCTTGCGGCCATCGCCAGCGCCTTGGCGGTCACCAGCCCGACCATCACCCCGCCGATGAGCCCCGGCCCGGCGGTGGCGGCGATGGCATCGACCGCGTCGAGCCCGATCCCGGCCTCGGCCATCACCGCGGCGATCAGCGGCGTCAGCGTTTCGGCATGCGCGCGCGCGGCGATTTCGGGCACCACCCCGCCATAGGGGCGATGCGCCTCGTCCTGCGAGGCGATGCGCTGGGCAACGATCGTCCGGTCGCCGCGCACGAGCGCCGCCGCGGTTTCGTCGCAAGAGGATTCAAGTCCGAGAACGATCGACATCCTGCGCTTCCCCTTAGCCGCTGGATTGCCTAGGGCAAGCCATGGCTGCCGGCCCGTCCCCCACGCAAACCATCCTGCGGCTCGGAACACGCCGCTCGCCGCTGGCAATCGCCCAGGCCGAGGAGGCGCGCGACCGGCTGCTCGGCGCGGCGCAAGCGGCCGGCGATCGCATCGCGGTCGAGATCGTGCGCGTTACCGCGAGCGGTGATCGGGTGCTCGACCGGCCGCTCGCCGAAATCGGCGGCAAGGCGCTGTGGACGCGCGAACTCGACGCCTGGCTGCTGGCCGGCGAAATCGATTTCGCGGTGCATTCGCTCAAGGATGTCGAGACCATCCGGCCGACGGCGATCGCGCTCGCCGCGGTGCTGCCAAGGGAGGACATCCGCGATGTGCTGGTCGGCGCGCCGTCGCTGGCGGCCCTGCCGCAGGGCGCACGGATCGGCACCAGCGCACCGCGCCGCGCCGCGCAGATTCTGCATCTGCGACCCGACTGCCGCATCGTCCCGTTTCGCGGCAATGTCGCGACCCGCCTGGCGAAGCTCGCCGCCGGCGAGGCCGAGGCGACGCTGCTCGCGCGCGCCGGGCTCAACCGGCTGGGAGAGGCATCGGTCGGGGTCGCGCTCGAAGCCGATCAATGGCTCCCGGCGCCGGGCCAGGGCGCGATCGCGATCGAATGCCGCGCCACGGATACCGCAACCCGCGCCCGCCTCGCGCGGATCGACGATGCCGCAAGCCATGCCGATGTCGCGGCCGAGCGCGCGCTGCTCGCCGCGCTCGGCGGCAATTGCCACAGCGCGCTCGGGGTGTGGAGCCGGCGCGAAGGCGGCGAGCGCTGCTTGCGCGCGGCGCTGTTCAGCCCCGATGGCGCAGCCCGCGTGATCGACGAGGAACGCCTCGTTCGCGGAGACGCGGACGCGCCGGCACGGCTCGCCGCGCGCCTGCTCGCCGCCGCACCCGTGACGATCAGTGCCCATTTCGCCGGACCCGCGCGCGGCGGATGACGCTGGCGATCGTCATCCGGCCCGAGCCCGGGTGCAGCGCCACGGTCGCGGCCGCAAGCCGGCTGGGGATGGCGGCACAGGGCTTCGCCATGGCCGCCGCGGTGCCGCTCGCATGGGCCGCGCCGCCGCCCGGCGAGGTTGATGCGCTGCTCATCGGCAGCGCCAATGCGCTGCGCCATGGCGGCACCGCCTTGCAGGGGTTCCACGGATTTCCCGCCTATGCGGTGGGCGCGGCGACCGCCGCCGCCGCCATGCGCGCGGGGCTCGGCGTTGTCGCCACCGGGACGCAGGGCCTTCAGGAAATCGTCGCGCGCATCGATCCCGGCCACCGTCGGCTGTTGCGGCTGTGCGGGCGCGAGCGGACCACGCTCACCGTGCCGCCGTCGCTCACGCTGAGCGAACGTGTGGTCTATGAGACGCGCCCGCTCGCCATGCCGGCGACGCTGGCCGGGCTGCTGGCGAGGCAGGCGCCCGGCGAAACGCTCGTCCTTCTCCATTCGGCGGGCGCGGCGCGGCATTTCGCGGCGGAATGCGATCGCCTCGCCCTCGTGCGCGCGCATCTGCGCCTCGCCGCGCTTTCGCCGCGCGTCGCGGCTGCGGCCGGCACCGGCTGGGCAGCGGTCGCCGCTGCCGAGCGTCCCGAGGATGCGGCGCTGCTGGCCCTTGCCTTGCGAATGTGCCACAAGCCGGAGTATTCGACACGAAGAGCACCCCACCGCGAATGAACGAGGAGCCCGCCGCGCCAACCAGCACCCCGCTCGCCCGGCCAGGGCGCGAGCGCCGGATGTGGCCGATGGTCAGCGCCGCCTTCCTTCTTGGCCTTGGCTGCGCAGGCTGGCTCGGGTGGCGCAGCGGCGCCGATTTTCCTCGCCTTCTCGGCCTGTCGCAGCACGCCGCGCCCGCAGCCCCGCGCGATGCGGGCGTACGCCCCACCGCCGATGTCGATGCGTTGAGCCCGCGCGTGGCCGCGCTTGAACAACGGATCGATCGCATCGACAGCCGCGCCGATATGGTGGCGGCCGATGCCGCGCACGTCGAGGGGTTGCTGACCGCTTTCGCCGTGCGCCGGCGGGTCGAACGCGACATGCCGCTCGGCGGGCTTGCCGATCCGTTGCGGCTGCGCTTCGGCGACAGCCAGCCCGGCGCGGTGGCGACGATCATCGATGAGGCCTGGGATTTCACCCCGCTCGACCAGCTCGCGGCGCGGCTCGCGACGCTGGCGCCGCAGCTGACCGATCCGCAGCACGCAAGCGTATGGACGGCGCTGACCGAGGAACTGTCGCAGATTTTCGTCATCCGCCGCGACCGCCCGACGCCGCCCGATGCCGCGATGCGCCTCTCAGAAGCGCGCCTCGCGCTCGGCGCGGGACGGATCGACGCGGCGATCGCGGCGATCGAAACGCTGCCACATAGCGCCGAGGCGACGAACTGGATCGTCGCGGCCCGCCGCACCCGCGATGTCGAGCACGCGCTCGATCTCATTGACACCACAGCGCTGCTGCCGCCGCCGGCGCCGCGCACGACCATGGTGCTGCCACCCGCCGGGGATGGAGTCGCACCCGCCGCCGGGAACGCCCCGGCCAGCGGCCGATAGCAGGGGCGCTTACCCCCGGAGCAGCGGCGGCAGCGTGCCGCTGACCCCGCGCGCCTCGTTCATGAAGGCGCGCTTCAGCATCGGCAGGCGCTGCACCGCGCCCATGCCGAGCCGGCGCACCGCCGACGGCAGCCGCCCGGGGATGCCGAAAAGCCGGACGATCCCGTCCATCACGCTCATCACCGTGAACACGTCGAGCGCGCGCCAGCGTTCATAGCGGGCGAGCAATTGCGCATCGCCGGGGTCGAGCCCCAGACGCTGCCCCTCGCTCAGCACCTCGACCAGCGCCGCCACGTCGCGCAGACCGAGATTGAGCCCCTGCCCGGCAATCGGATGCATGCCATGCGCGGCATCGCCGACCAGCGCCAGCCGCTGCCCGGTCAGCCGGACCGCGTTCTGATAGGACAGCGGATAGGACATGCGCGGCGCGGCCAGCGCGACGCTGCCGAACAGCCCGTCCATGCGCCGCGTCACCTCGGCAGCGAAGGCGGCATCCGTCAGCGCCAGCACGCCCTTTGCATCGCGTTCGGGAACGGTCCAGACCAGCGCGCTACGGTGCCGGCCCTCGGCATCGTCGAGCAGCGGCAGCAGCGCGAACGGGCCGGCGGGGTAGAAAATCTCCCAGGCGACATGGTCGTGCGGAAGGCTGTGGGTCAGCGCGGTAACGATCGCGCGGTGATGATAGGGCCAGGCGACCGCGCCGATCCCCTCCTCCTCGCGGCTGGGCGAGCCGCGCCCTTCGGCGCCGACGAGCAGGCTGCCGGCCAGCGCGCGGCCATCCGCAAGCACCGCCGAGACGCCATGGGCATCGCGATGCCGCGCCGTCACCCGTGCCCCGGTGTGCCAGGCGATCGCCGGATCGTCGGCCGCCGCGGCGAACAGCGCCAGACGCAGATCGCGATTGGCGAACATGCGGCCAAGCGATCCCTCTTGCGGGCGCGGGCGGAAATCGATGCGTCCGGGCTTCATGCCATCGGTCACCGCGATCGCCGCGATCGGGCAGCCGAGCGGCGCGAGCGCAGGCCCGAGCCCGATGTTGGCGAACAGGTTCCAACTGGCCGTCGAGATCGCCGAGGCGCGGCCATCGGCACCCTCGGCGGTCAGCGTCGCGGGGTCGTCGCGCTCGACGACATGGCAGGTGAGCCCCGCCCGCGCCGCAGCGAGCGCCAGCGTCATGCCGACCATGCCCCCACCCAGAATGACGATGTCGCGGCGATCGGAGAAAACGGCCATGGCCGCGCTATCGCGCGCAGGCGGCGAAAAGTCGAGAAGGATGCAAGGGGCTGAGCGCAGCGGAACGCTCTTTTGTCCGGCCGAATTGCCCGCTAACTGGCTGGATGCGTGTGTTCGCCCGCCTGCTGGTGCTGTTCGCCACCCTGCTTGCCGCACCCGCCGCGCCGGCGATTGCCGCGCACCTCGGCGCCGCGCTGGTTGCCGAAAGCGCGGCACCGCCGGGGGCGCGCGTCATGCTGGCGCTCGCGATGCGGCCCGAGCCCGGCTGGCACGGCTACTGGTCTAACCCGGGCGATGCGGGCTTCGCGATGCGGCTCGCCTGGAGCCTGCCCGCCGGCGCGCATGTCGGCGCGCTGCAATATCCGGTTCCCGAGCCGCTGGCGATTTCGGGGCTGATGAATCACGTCTATCAGCGCGATTATGCGGTTCTGGTGCCGCTGACGCTGCCGCGCGATGCGAAACCGGGGACAAGCCTGCCGATCGCGGTTACCGGCGACCGGCTGGTGTGCAGCGCGCAGATCTGCGTCCCCGAACGGGCAAGCCTTGCCACCACCATCCGCGTCACCGCGCCCGATGCCCCGCTCGCGCGCGATCCGCGTTTCGACGAGTGGCGCGCGCGGCTGCCCGCGCCGCTGGGCGCGCTGGCGCATATCGCGGTCGAGGCGCGCAGCATCCGGCTGGCGATTCCGCTGCCCGCCGGGCTGGCGCTTGCCGATCCGCATGTCTTTGTCGAAGCCGACCGCCTCGTCGATTATGCCGCGCCCCAAGCCTTCGCGCGGCGCGGCGATTTGCTGCTCGTCACCCTGCGCCGCGCCGCGCTCGCGCCGCTCACCCCGCCAAGCCTGGTCGCGGTGCTGCGGCTCGATGCGGTGGGCGATGGCTTGCGCTTTACCGCGGTGCCCGGCCCGGTTCCCGAGGGCGGATTGCCGCTGGCGGGCGGCGCGCCGGCGGTCTCGCTCGCCTGGCTGCTGCTCGCGGCGCTCGTCGGCGGGCTGTTGCTCAACGTCATGCCCTGCGTCTTTCCGATCCTCAGTTTGAAGGCGCTCAGCCTCGCGCGGGCGGGCGAAAGCGAGGCGCAGGCGCGGCGCGAGGGGCTTGCCTATGCGGCGGGGGTGATCGCCGCCTGCGTCGCGCTCGGCGCAGGGCTGCTCGCGCTGCGCGCGGCGGGCGAAGAAGTCGGCTGGGCGTTCCAGCTCCAGCAACCGCTGGTGGTGGTGGCGCTGCTGGCGCTGGCCGCGGCGATCGCCGCCAATCTCCTCGGCCTGTTCGAATTTGCCGTGCCTGGCTTTATCGGCAGCGCCGCGAGCGAGGCGCGCGGCGCCTTTGCGACCGGGCTGCTTGCCGCCTTCGTCGCCACCCCCTGCACCGGGCCGTTCATGGCGGGGGCGATGGGCGCCGCGCTGCTGCTGCCGGCGCTGCCGGCGCTGGCGCTGTTCGCGACGCTGGGGCTCGGCATCGCGCTGCCCTTCCTCGCCATTGCGCTGATCGAACCGCTGCGCCGTGCGCTCCCGCGCCCGGGGCGCTGGATGGGCAGGCTGCGGCGGGTGATGGCGATGCCGATGGCGCTGACCGCGCTGGCGCTGGTATGGCTCGCCAGCCGGCTCGGCGGCTGGAGCCTTGCGCTGGCCGCGATCCTCGTCACCGCCGCGCTGCTGGTGCTGCTCGGCTGGGCGGGACGCGGCCAGCGGCGTGGACAGGCGGTTGCCGGCCCGCTTGCGGGCGGCCTTGGCGCGCTCGCCCTCGCCGCGATGCTGCTGCTGCCCGGCACCGTCCGCAAGCCGGCGGCCGAGGCGCCCGACATCCTCCCCGCACAGCCCTACAGCGAAAACGCGCTCGCCGCGGCACGGGCCAGCGGCCATCCGGTGTTTGCCTTCTTCACCGCCGACTGGTGCCTTACGTGCAAGGTCAACGAGCGCGTGGCGATCGAGCGCCCCACGGTGCGCGACGCCTTCGCGCGGGCCGGCGTGATCGTACTGAAGGGCGACTGGACCCGCCGCGACGCCGCCATCACCCGCTATCTCACCGCGCAAGGCGCGGCCGGCGTGCCGCTCTATGTGTGGTATCCCAGGGGCGGCGGCGCGGCGCAGCAATTGCCGCAGGTTCTGGAGAGCAAGATGCTGACAGCACTTGCGAAATAGTGACTATTTAATATTAATGCAATTAAAAATATATAATATTTCGCGTATTATGATTTTATAACAATATTATGAGGTATTTGTAATTAATATTTATCAATTAATTACTTTGTCATTTATGAATTAACCCCTCACAGAATGTCTACAAATTCTGCAAGTGCTGCGCGCAATCGATCTAGGGCCTGCGCCTTGAGCTGATGCACACGCGGAATGCTTACCTCCAGCACGGTGGCGATTTCGGCCAGGTTCAGCTCCTCTACGAAATACAGCTGGGTGACGAGCTGGAGCCTTTCGGGCAGCGCGGCGATCGCGCTGGCCACGCTTTCGCGCAATTCGGCGTCTTCGAGCAGCGCCAGGCTGTCGGGCGCGGGATCGGCGAAGGCGGGGTTGTCGTCGGCATAGGCCTCGTCGAGCGCTTCGAAGCGGATCGCCTGCGCGGCATGGCGCAGGCTGTCTAGCTCGCTCGCCGCAAGCCCGAGCGCGGCGGCAATCTCGGCCTCCGCGGGCGCGCGGCCAAGCGCGGCATGAAGCCCGGTCTCGGCGCTGGCGATCAGGCGCCGGCGCTCGGTCACCCCGCGCGACAGAGGCAACTGGCGGCGGATGAGATCGACCATCGCCCCGCGCACCCGCAGCTTGGCATAGGCGGCAAAGCCGTCCTCGCCCGGGCCGTGGTGGCGCTGGGCGCATTCGGTGAGCGCGACCAGCCCGGCCTGGATCAGATCCTCAATCTCGATGCCGTCGCGGCCGGCGCCCTGATGGTGCCAGGCAAGCCGGCGGACCATGGGCAGGAAGCGGCGCACGCGCGCGGCGACATCGCCGCCATAAGCCGCGCTTGCCGCCGAAAGCCGCGCGGCGCCGGGATTGTCCTGCGCGCGGGCGAAGGCGTGATGATCGTGGATCATGCGGCAATCCTTTCGATGAACTCGCTTGCCGGCCCGGCGGCCGGCGGCGCCGCGCCGATGACCGAGACCACCTCGATCGGTTGCGTCTCGGGCAGTTCGGCGATCGACAGCACCGCGCATTGCGGCGCGCGCAGACGCAGCAGCGCGGCGAGCGGCCGGCGCAGCCGCGCCTGGGTGACCAGCGCCAGCGGCGGCGGCGCCGCGCC
>JAGWPW010000154.1 GCA_028870315.1 Sphingomonadales bacterium
AAGCGCGCATCGGCCTTGAGCGCGGCGATCACCGGGAACAGCTTGATCGCCTCGGGCCGCGTCCCGAAGATGACGAGGATGCGGGTGGGAACGGCGCCGGTCATCGAACCCGCGCAGTATCACCGGGGTGTTAACCACCAGATAACGCGCGATCGCTAAGGCTTTGCGCCGAAACCACCGGCAGGGAGCCCCGCTTGACCTCGATGTATCCCAAGGTGGCGATGCGCCGCGCGCTGGCGGGTCCGGTCACGCCGCCGCGGGCGATTCCGGCGCTCAGCCGCGACAGCCGCGTCGTCGTCATCGGCCTTGGCTATGTCGGTCTGCCGCTGGCGGTGGCGCTGGCGAAGCATTTCGGCGCGACGGGGCTCGATATCGACGCCCGGCGGATCGCCGAGCTGGGGCGCGGGCACGATCGCACCGGCGAGGTATCGGCCGAGGATCTCACGGCAAGCGCACTGACGCTCGCCGCCGAGGCCGGGCAATGCCCGCCCGCCGACATCTATATCGTCACCGTTCCCACCCCGATCGACGGCGCCAGCAAGCCCGACCTGCGCCTTGTCGAGGCGGCGAGCCGCACCGTTGCCGCGCTGCTTCCCGCAGCCATCGCCGACGGCCGGGTGCCGATCGTGATTTACGAAAGCACGGTCTATCCCGGCGTCACCGAGGACATCTGCGCGCCGCTGCTCGAAGCCGGATCGGGGCTCGTCTGCGGGCACGACTTCTATCTCGGCTACAGCCCCGAGCGGATCAATCCCGGCGACCGCGAGCACACCATCGACAGGATCACCAAGGTCGTCGCCGGCCAGACCCCCGAGGCGCTCGACCGCATCGCCGCGCTTTACGGCGCGGTGACCAGCGGCGGGGTGTTCCGCGCCGCCTCGATCAAGGTCGCCGAGGCGGCCAAGGTGATCGAGAACGCGCAACGCGACATCAACATCGCCTTCATGAACGAAATCGCCCAGATCTTCGCGCCGCTCGCCATCTCGGTATGGGATGTGCTGGCGGCGGCGCGCACCAAGTGGAATTTCCTCGATTTCGCGCCCGGGCTCGTCGGCGGCCACTGCATCGGCGTCGATCCCTATTATCTTTCGCATCGCGCCGAGCAATTGGGGCTCGATCCGCGGGTGATCCTTGCCGGGCGCGGGATCAACGATGGCATGGCGCAATGGACCGCGATGCGGCTCCACGAAGCGCGGCGCGGCCGGCCGGGCAGCGTCCTGGTGCTTGGCCTCACCTTCAAGGAGAATGTGCCCGACCTGCGCAACAGCAAGGTCGCCGACCTCGTCTCGGTGCTCGGCCGGCTGGGCCATGCGGTGAGCGTGCAGGATCCGCACGCCGACCCCGCAGAGGCGCTCCACGAATACGGCATTCCGCTGGTTCCGGCCGCGCCCGGGCGGCGTTACGATCTGGTGGTGCTGGCGGTCGCGCATCGCGAATTCGTCGCGATCGGCGGCGCGGCCCTGAAGGCCCTGTGCAAGAAGGGCGGCACGCTCGCCGACCTCAAGGGGGTGCTGGGCAAGGCGGCGGACTGGACGTTTTGAAGCCGGGCGGGCGCCTGCCCTGCCGGCCGCGATCTCAAACCCCGGGTTTCATCGCGGCGGCCATCGCCCTCAGCGCCTCGCGGCGCGGCCGGGCGAGCATCGCCTCGAACAGCGCGCGGTAATGATCGCTGCCGATGAAGCCCGGCCCCTCGCCAAGATGCGCGAGCGTTGCCCGGACCACGTCGCGCGCGGGAAGCTGGTGGGTGAGCAGCGCCGGATCGACGCCCTGCTTTGCCGCCGCCTCGCTCTCGGTCGCGCCGGGGCACAACGTGAGGACGTCGATCCCCTCGGGCGAAAGCTCGCCCCACAACGCCTCGCCGAGAGCGATGACATGCGCCTTGCTCGCCGAATAGGCCGCCGAATAGGGGCAGCCGATCAGGCCCTCGACCGAGGCGGTCATGATGAACCCCGCGCCGCGCCCCGCCGCCCGCCGCGCACGCAGCCGCGGGATGAAGCCATGGGCAAGCTGGAGCGGCACATGGCAATTGACCATGAGCATGTCGGTCATCGCCGCGGCATCGTTCGCCGCATGCGGACCCTTGAGGCCGAAGCCGGCGTTGGAGACGACAAGCCCGATATCGAGCGCCGAGGTCGCAGCGAGCAGCTCGCGCGGGGCCTCGATCCGGGCGAGATCGACCGTGATCGGCGTCACCTGCGTGCCATGCGCGGCGGCAAGCCGCGCGCCGAGCGCCGCCAGCCGGTCGCCGCGCCGCGCCGCCACCGCCAGATCGAAACCGAGCGCGGCAAGCTCCTCGGCAAAGGCCGCGCCGATCCCCGAGGACGCGCCGGTGACGAGCGCGACCGGGCCGTGTGTGCGGGCAAGATCGGGCGGGATGTTCATCGGCCTTCCTCCTCAGCCCGCGCGGGGCATCCAAAGCCGGTCAGCCGGCACGCAATTCCTCCGCGAGCAGGCGGAATTCCTCGGTCCTTGGCGAATTCTTCCGCCACACCAGCGCGATCTCGCGGTTCGCGGTCGGCGATTGCAGCGGCCGCGCGACGATATCGGTGCCCGCGAGGATCCCCGCATCGATCGCCATCTCGGGAAGCATGGTAAGCCCCAGCCCGTTATCGACCATCTGCACCAGCGTATGGAGCGAGGTGCCGATCATCGTCGCGCTCGCCCGCAGCTCGGGGCGGTTGCAGGCGGCAAGCGCATGATCGCGCAGGCAATGGCCATCCTCGAGCAGCAGCAGCCGGCTTTCATCGATCGCCGAAGGCGGCACCTCGCCGGGAAAATCGCGCGGCTCGCCCTTGGGAAAGGCGACGAACAGCGCGTCGAGTTCGATCAGCTCCTTCTCGACATCACCGGTTGGATAGGGAAGCGCGAGCAGCACGCAGTCGGCGCGGCCGTGGTGGAGCGATTCGATCGCCGCAGCGCTCGGCTCCTCGCGCAGGAAAAGCCTGAGCTGCGGCCGCTCGCGGCGCAGGCGCGGCAGCATGCGCGGCAGCAGGAAGGGGGCGATCGTCGGGATCACGCTCATCCGCAGCTCGCCCGAAAGCGGCTGGCCGCTCGCCTCGACCAGTTCGGAAAGCTCCTCGGCCTCGCGCAGGATGCGATGCGCCTTCACCACCACCGCATTGCCGAGCGGGGTGAAGCGCACCGCGCGCCGGGTGCGCTCGACAAGGATGACACCGAGCAGCGATTCGAGATCGCGCAGTCCGGCGGACAGCGTCGATTGCGAGACGAAACAGGCATCGGCGGCGCGGCCGAAATGACCATGCTCGTGCAGCGCGACGAGATATTGAAGCTGCTTGAGCGTGGGCTGGTGGACCGTCATTCGGGCTCCGGCCCATCCTCGAATGCGGGCAGCGCGTCGCCCTCGTCCGCGGCGCCCGTCGCCACCTCGGCCTCGGCCTGGGCCAGCATGGCGCCGTGGAGATCGTCGATATGGGTCATGCGCAGCTTGCCGTTGACCACCGCGAAGGCAAGCTTGCCCTCGACGAGTTCGAGCGCGTCGCGCCCGAAGGTCTCGAAGCGCCAGCCTTCGAGGATCGGCAGGTTGCGGCGCACGCCGGCGGCGAGCATCTCAAGCTCGTCGCTGCGCGCCAGCAGGCGCGCGGCGACGTCGATCTCGCGGCTCCTGATCTTGAGCAGCAGCTTCAGAAGATCGGCGACGAGCGCCCCCTCCTTGCCGAGCGGCGCGCCGCGCGGGGTGCGCGGCGGCATCTCGGCGTCGGTGAGCGGGCTCGCATGGATGAGTGCATGCATCAGCCGCCGGCCGATCTCATTGTCCTTCCAGCCGGCGGACAGGCCGCGCACCTTGGCAAGATCGGTCTGGACCTTGGGCGGATGGCTGGCGATGTCGGCCAGCGTCTCGTCGCGGGCAATGCGACCGCGCGGAATGTTCTTGTCGCGCGCCTCGTCCTCGCGCCAGGCGGCCAGCGCGCGCAGGCGCCCCAGCACCGCCGGATTGCGCCCGGCGGCCTTGATCCTGAGCCAGGCGGTCTGCGGATCGCTGCGGTAATTGGCCGGGTCGGCAAGCTTCTCCATCTCGGCATCGAGCCATTCGCCGCGCCCGGTCTTGCGCAGGCGGGCGAGAATCCGCGAAAAGATTTTGGAGAGATGGGTGACATCGCCGATCGCATATTCGATCTGGCGCTCGGTCAGTGGCCGGCGCGACCAGTCGGTGAAGCGCGCGCCCTTGTCCACCGTCACCCCGAGCCAGCTTTCGATGAGGTTCGAATAGCCGATCTGCTCGGACTGGCTGATCGCCATCATCGCCACCTGGGTATCGAAGATCGGATGCGGCGTGCGGCCGGTGAGATTGAAGATGATCTCGACATCCTGCCCGCCGGCGTGGAAAATCTTGAGGACGTCCTCGTTGGCGACCATCAGATCGAGCAGCGGCGCAAGATCGAGCCCCGGCGCCTTGGGGTCGATCGCCGCGGCCTCCTCGGTGTTGGCGATCTGGATCAGGCACAGCTCGGGCCAATAGGTGTTCTCGCGCATGAATTCGGTATCGACGCAGACATATTCGCTCTGCGCCAACCGCGCGCACAGCTCGTCGAGCGCGGGTTGGGTGGTGATCAATGGATGGATTTTCATGGTGTTTTCGTTCTGACCGCGGCAGCCCGCGGCAATCCCCTGGTGGTGGCCCCTGATGGTGGCCCGAGATGGACCGCGGCTTGACAAAGGCACGGCTATCGCCTGTTAGCCGCGACGTTTCCCCTGCCCGATTGCACAAGGATTGGAAAGAGCTTCGATGGCTGGCGCGCTCGCCCATCCCTATCGTTCCCACAATTGCGCGGCGCTGACCCGCGCGGCGGTGGGCGAAACCGTGCGGCTTTCGGGCTGGGTGCACCGCAAGCGCGACCATGGCGGGATCCTGTTCGTCGATCTGCGCGACCATTACGGCATCACCCAGATCGTCGCCGACGGCGACAGCGCGGCGCTTGGCGTGCTCGATGGTGCGCGGCTCGAAAGCGTCGTCACCATCGACGGCGAGGTCAAGGCGCGCAGCGCGGCGACGGTCAATCCCCAGCTCGCAACCGGCGCGATCGAGGTCTTCGCCCGCGCGGCGAGCGTGCTCAGCCGCGCCGAGGAATTGCCGCTGCCGGTCGCCGGCGAGCAGGATTATCCCGAGGATATCCGCCTGCGCTACCGCTTCCTCGATCTGCGGCGCGAGACGCTGCACGCCAATATCGTCAAGCGCACGCGGATCATCGCCGATCTGCGGCAGCGGATGCAGGCGACAGGCTTCACCGAATATTCGACCCCGATCCTCACCGCCTCCAGCCCCGAGGGCGCGCGCGACTTCCTGGTGCCAAGCCGCATCCATGCGGGCAGTTTCTACGCGCTGCCGCAGGCGCCGCAGATCTACAAGCAGCTGCTCATGGTCGCCGGCTTCGACCGCTATTTCCAGATCGCCCCGTGCTTTCGCGACGAGGACCCGCGCGCCGACCGGCTGCCCGGCGAATTCTACCAGCTCGACCTCGAAATGAGCTTCGTCGCGCAGGAAGAGGTGTGGGAGACGATGGAGCCGGTGATCGCCGGCTGCTTCGAAGCCTTCGCCGACGGGCGCAAGGTCACCCCCGCCGGCGCCTTCCCGCGCATCCCCCATGCCGAAGCGATGCTGAAATACGGCACCGACAAGCCGGACTTGCGCAATCCGCTGGTCATCCGCGATGTCTCGCATCATTTCGCGCAGAGCGGCTTTGGCCTGTTCGAGCGGATCGTCGGCGAAGGCGGGGTGGTGCGCGCGATCCCGGCGCCGGGCACCGCCGCCAAGAGCCGCAAGTTCTTCGACGAGATGAACGACTGGGCGCGCGCCGAGGGCCATGCCGGGCTTGGCTATGTCACGCGCAAGGGCGGCGAATTCGGCGGCCCGGTCGCCAGGAACCACACCCCCGAACGCATGGCCGAACTCTATGCCGAGCTGGGTCTCGGCGCCGATGACGGGCTGTTCTTCGCCGCGGGCAAGCCGGCACAGGCGGCCAGGCTCGCCGGCGCGGCGCGCAGCCGCGTCGGGGCCGAGCTGGGGCTGATCGAGGATAATGCCTTCGCCTTCGCCTGGATCGTCGATTTCCCGTTCTACGAATGGAACGAGGACACGAAAGCGATCGACTTCGCGCACAACCCCTTCTCGATGCCGCAGGGCGGGCTCGCGGCGCTGGAGGGCGGCGATCCGCTGGCGATCAAGGCCTATCAATACGATCTCGTCTGCAACGGCTATGAGCTCGCCTCGGGCTCGATCCGCAACCATACGCCCGAGCTGATGGTGAAGGCGTTCGAACTGACCGGATTGTCGAGGAATGATGTCGAGGAGCGCTTCGGCGGGCTCTATCGGGCCTTCCACTATGGCGCGCCGCCGCATGGCGGGATGGCGGCCGGCGTCGATCGCATCGTCATGCTGCTGTGCGGGGCGCAGAACCTGCGCGAGATCACCCTGTTCCCGATGAACCAGCGCGCCGAGGATCTGCTGATGGGCGCGCCCTCACCCGCCGAGCCCAAGCAGTTGCGCGAACTGCACATCCGCACCGTCGAGCCGAAAAAGGCGGGTTGAGCGGGCATCGCCCCTCACCCGGCCGGGCGAGGCCGCCGGCGCGCGCATCAGCACTGGCTTTCGGGCGTCTCGACGATCAGCCCTTCGAGCGCCGCGTCCACCGTGATCTGGCACGACAGGCGCGATGCGGCGCCCGCCTCGCCGACCGTGTCGGCGATCAGCTCGCGCTCGTAATCCTCGCCGCGCCCGAGCTTTTCGAGCCAGGCGGCGGACAGGATCACCCGGCAGGTGCCGCAATAGCAATTGCCGCCGCAGACCGCCTCGATCCCCGGCACATCGGCCGCCTTGGCCGCCTCCATCAGCGACAGCCCGGCCACCGCCTCGATCGCGCGGCGGGTGCCGTCATGCGCGACGAAGGTCACCGACACCATCGCTCAGGCCGGATCGCAGGCAATGCGCGCGCCGCGCAATTCATAGCCCTGGATGAACGGGTTCCACGACACGGTCGGCTCGGACAGCAGCCTGATCCCGGGCAGGCGGAACATGCGTTCAAGGAACAGCCGCGTCTCGTGCAGCGCGACCTGCGCGCCGGGGCAGCGGTGCGGGCCGTCGCCGAAGCTGAGGTAAGGGCCATTGACCTTCATCCGCTTCGCCCGGTCGGGGTCAAGCTCGTAAGGGCAGGCGCCGGTGATCGCCTCGTCGGTATTGACCGCGCGCAGCGACACGCAGGCAAGCTCGCCCGGGGCGAGCGTCTGCCCGTCCGCGGCCTCGACCGGCTCGGCGGCGCGGCGGTGAAGCAGCGAGGCGACCGGCTCCAGCCGCAGGATTTCCTCAAGGATCGCGAACTGGTCCTCCTCCGGCCCGCCGAGGAAGCGTTCGCGCAGCGCCTGCTTCTCGAACAGGTGCCAGGCGCACATGACGATGAATTCGCGCGTCGTCATCATTCCCGCGCCGCCATAGCTCAGGCATTCCATGATCATGGTCTTCTTCGAGAAATTCGCCTCGATCATGGTCGAGATGACATCCTCGCGCGGGGCCTTGCGGCGCGCGGCGATCGCCGGCGCCATGTCGTGCCGGTAGAAGCGCGAGACGCGCAGCAGCATCTTGAGATTGAAGACGAGATTGCCGAGCCGCCCCGGCTTGCGCTCGATCGAGGAGTCCAGCACGCGCTTCACGCGCAGCGCGAGATTTTCGCTGCTGTCGCTGTCGGTCAGGCCGATGATCTCGGCCGCGACATCGACCGCCATGATCCATGACAGCTCGTCGAGCGCGGCCGAGCCCTGCGCCTGGAGCCGGGCGACGATCTTGTCCATCGTCCGCTCCATCACCACGCGGTGACGGGTGACGATCGCCTTGGGCGCGAACAGCCCGGCCACCGCTGCGCGGCGCTTGCGGTGCAGTTCGCCATCGAGAAAGAAGAAGGAAATCTCGTCGGGCTTCGACAGATCGACCGCCTCGGCGGTCGATCCGGCCTGGCGGACCCTGGCCGAGCGCAGGATGTCGCGTCCGGCGGCAAAGGAGGTGACAAGCCTAGCACCCTTCTGCGGCGCGAGATGAGCCTCGGCAAGCGCGCCGCTCTTGCGGTCGTCGCGCCCCTGGTGGACCGGGCAGGCAGTGGCGGTGGTCATCGGGCTCTCCGCGTGATCCTATGTTTGACATGGTGTGCCATTTCTATATCGCCGCGGCAAGCCCCAAGGCGGAAAGGCATGACATGGCGTCGAGGACGCGCGATCCCGGGCATGAGGCGAACCGCCTCGCCGCGCTCAGCGCGACGCTGGAACAGCGCCGGCTGACGGTGCGCGCGCGGATCGAGCGCTGCGCGCTCGAATTCTTCGCGCGCGAAGGGCTCGAAGCCGCCTCGGTCGATGCGATCGCCGGCGCTGCCGGCATCTCGCGGCGGACCTTCTATCGCTATTTCGAATCGCCGCCCGACATCCTGCGCGCGGTGATCAACCGGGCGATGGACGGCTGGGCCGATGCGGTGCGCGAACGGCCGGAGGACGAGCCGCTGCTCGCCGCCTTCCGCGCCGCCGATGCGCGCGCGCTCGGCTCGCCCGAAAGCGCCGAGCCGCTGCGGCTGGCGCTGGCGGTGATGGCGCGCTCGCCCGACGCCTGGGCACGGGTCCGCGGCCCGATGCAGGCACATGCGACCCAGGCCTACCGCGCGATCATCGCCCGGCGCCTCGCCGCCAGCGGGCGCGATCCGGCGCTCGCCGGGGCGATCGCGGCGGGCTTGACCGCGACCATGGTCCATCTCGCCGAGACCGCCGCGCGCGAGGGGCGGACGCTGGCGCCCGAGGAATTCGAGGCCACGCTGCGCGCCTGCGCGGCGCTGATCGCCGGAGACGGCTGATCCCGACGGCGGGCGAAATCGCGCCTTTTGCTTCGGTTCAGTTCCCGCCGCTCGATGGCTTGTCGGGCGCCCAGGGCGAGACCTGTGTGCTGGCACTGTCTGCCGCGCCGCCACCGAGCACCCCGATCACCGCCGATGTCGCGCCCCCCGCGCCGCCCGAGCCGTCCTGCGACGGGATCGAGCAATAGGCGGTGAGCAGTACCCCCGCCGACCACGCCAGCGCCTTCCAGCGGCTGGCAAAGACCGTGCTGAGCTTGGGACCGAGGAACATGGCGTCTGGCAATAGGCCGATGCGGTTAAGATTGGGTTCGGGGTGGCCGTCTTTCGGCGCATTTCACAGTCACGCCAACCGCATCATCCGGCACCGGCAAGCCGCTTGAGCTCATAAAGCGCCTCAAGCGCGGCGCGCGGCGAGAGCGCATCGGCATCGAGCGCCGCGAGCCGTTCGCGCAGCGCATCGGCCGCAGGCGGCTCGGGCGCGGCCGCGGCGAACAGCGGCAGGTCG
>JAGWPW010000155.1 GCA_028870315.1 Sphingomonadales bacterium
AGAGATCGGGATTGTCGGTGTTGACATGCCCGAACGTCGCATCGAGCGCATTGCCGCGATCGAAGGCATTGGCGGCCTGCGGGTAGGACATCGCCTTCCACAGGCTCTGGCCGTTGCCGGTCGCATTTTTGAAGCCATCCTCGGCGAGCGTCGGGTTCTGCCATTCGAGCGCGACCATATCGGCATTCTCGCTCGCCGCCGCCGACTTGCCGCTGGCCGAACCGTTGCTCAGCAGTTTCATCATCACCGCATTGAGCCTGGTGAAATAGGCAAGGTACAGCGAGGTGCCGCGCGCAAAGCCGTACCATTTGTGTTTGCCCGCAAGGCTGAGGCCGACGCCGTTGTCCTCCGCGGGATCGGGGACCGAGCCGTCCTCGGTCATGCCATACCAGATCTTGTCGATGACCGCAGCCTCGGCGCGGGTGACGCAGGCCGGGGTGTGGTTGTCGCCGCCATCTGCTGCACACAGCACCGCGCGGTCGCGCTGCGGGTCGTAATGGCAGGCCGCGTTGTCCATGATATAGCCAAGGTGGACGCCGCCGACGCTGTCGCAGGCCCTGATCGCGGCGACCGAGACGAGGTCCTGCTGCTCCTCGGTCAGCGGCTTGCCGCCAAGATCGCGCTCGACCACCAGCTGCTTGTAGAAATTGTTGTTCGCCCAGTTGGAGAAATAGATCGTCGGCAGCGTCGCGATGATGCCGTCGTAATCCTCCGGGTGGACCTGCGCGAGCGCATAGCCGTGGCGTCCCCCGGTCGAGGCGCCCTCGTAATAGGACCAGCGCGGCAGCCTGCCGTAATAGGCGAGCGCCAGCGCCTTGGTCTTGAGCGCGACCTGATGCTGCGCACGTTCGGCAAAATCGATCCACAACTGGCGCGCCGGGGTGCCGTCGGGGTTCATCGCCCAGCTGCCGTCCTTCGCGACATGGCCCGAATCGGTGCTTGCCGAGACCGCGCCCTCGGTGCCCGCGGTCGCCGCGGCATAGGGCCAGTCGACCACTTCGGGCGATCCCTGCAAGCCGCCGTCATAGCCGCCGTGGCCGCCGATATTGTGCAGCCGCCCGTTCCATGCCGCCTTTGCCGGCAGCCAGATCTCGATGCCGATACCCGCCGAGGTCGAGGGCGCATCGGCCGGCCCCGGGTTGCCCGGGCCGACGACCAGCTTGACGAGGCACAGGTCGGCCGCGGCCTTGCCGGTCAGCATCGGCGTCACCGGCTCGGTGACGGTCAGCATGTCACCCTTTCTGAAGGGCTTGACCAGCACCACCCGTGTCTGCGCATCGGGCTTGAAATGCCGGGCGATCGACGCATCGCAGGCAAGCAGCGGGGCTGCGGCGGCCGGGCTCGCCCCGCCGGACGTCAACCAGCCCAGGGCGGCAACGGCCACGCCAAACCTGCCGATCGTGACCATGGATTCTCCTGTGTGGGGATCGTGTGCACGCTTTCGGCCACGACATTGCGGCCAGCGCCGGGGCAGGCGGTGCGCGGCCCGGTCTGCACCACGCCGGGGTATGGCGCAGACCGGGCGCGGCGATCAGAACTTCTTCTTGAGCCCGAGTTCGATGTAGCGGCCGAGCGTGAAGCCGAAATAGCCATAGCCGCCGCTGGAAGTGCCAAGATCGGCCGGCGGGTTGGTGCCCAGCACATTGTCGATGTTCAGCGACAGCGAAACGTCCCTCACCCCGCCGATCGACGCGGGCGCATATTGGAAAGCCAGATCGACCGTGCTGAACGATTTGACTTCCGACTGGTAGTTGTTTTCCGGCACCGGATTGACCGCGAATTGCCCGGTCAGGCGCCAGATCGCCTGCGCCGAGAAAGCGCCGACCGTCGTGCCCAGCGTCGTCTGCATGCGCAGCCGCGCCACGCTGTTGGCATCGAGGCCAAGGAAGGTGGACGTCGGCGTCGCCTGCGTGTCATACGTCAGGATGTATGTGCCGGCGACCGCGCCGAAGACCGAGCCGAAGCTGGTCGGATGCGAATAGCTGGCGTCGAAGTCGATGCCGCTGGTCTTCACCGACGACAGGTTCTGCTGGAGGCCATTCTCCAGCGCATAGATCGACCCCGGGTTGTTGACATATTGCGACACGGTCGAGGCGTTGTAGGCCGAGCCGACATAGGCCGCCGCCTGTGCCGAGGTCAGCGAGCCGTTGTTCATGGTATAACTGCTGGGATACAGGCTGTAGAAATTGGTGCTGTAGAAGGCGGGGGTGTCGATCTTCTGCTTGAAGTCGATATTGTAATAGGTCGCGCTCAGCAGAAGGCCCGGCAACGGCTTGAGATCGGTTCCGACTTCCCAGGTCGTGGCGGTTTGCGGCTGGAGGTTGAGACCGCCACCGGGGTAGAGCAGCAGGATCTCAAGGCCCGAGGTATTGGGATAGGCAGGATTGCCGCCGAAGGTCGCGGCCGGGAACGAGACCACGCCCGGGGGCACCGCCGCCGCGGTCGATGCCAGCGAGGGCGCCTGGAACGACTTGCCCCAGTTGCCGCGCAGCGTCCACCACGCCACCGGCTTGTATTCGACGCCGAACTTGGGATCGAACGTCCCGCCGAAATCCGAATAGTGATCGTAGCGGCCCGCCGCCGACAGCGTCAGCGATTCGATTCCGCTCATGTGGTTGTCGGCGCTGACCAGCGGCACCGAAAGCTCGTAGAACGCCGAGCCAACGGTGCGCGCGACGTTATGCGGCGGCAGCGTGCTGAAGGCGTTGATTTCGGCCTCGCCGTTGCGCTGGGTGAAATCCTCGCGGTAATATTCGCCGCCGAAGGCAAGCTTCACCTCGCCACCCGGCAAGCGGAACAAGGGTCCGTCGAAGACGGCACGGGAATTGGTGATATTATCCTTGCCCGAGGAGAAGCCGTAATAATTCGCCTGGTAATTGAGCGCCGTCTGCCCGGCGGGCGTGCTGGCGAACAGGCCGGTGAACGGGTTGAACGCGCCCGAGGCGCTTTGCGCCGCCAGCGCAACCGGGTCACCGCCATTATACGGCCCCTGGAAGCGGTCGAAGCCTTCACCGGCGTTGAGGAACCAGTTCAGCTCCCAACCATGCCCGAGCTTGGCAATCATGCGCGGAATGATCGCCCAGGTGTCCAGCTCGGTATTGGCAACCTGGTTCTGGAAGGCGGCGTCCTGAAAGACGCCGTTGACCGAGCCGGAAGACTGCGCGAACGATCCGAACGGGCCATTGCAGATCGCCGCTCCATAAAAGCAGTATTTTGCCGGAACTCCCGTGTAATAATTGTAGCCCACGGTGTCCGAAAACGATCGACGATGCATGTAATAGGCCTTGACGTCGAAGGTCAGCCAGTCAGCCAGATCGACGTCGAGTCCGGCCATCACCGAATGCCGCTGGTCGCCGGGGAAGAACGTGGACCTGCCCGAGTTGTCGCAGGTATTGGGGCTGCCCACCGGGCGCAGCGTGCCGGTGGCGAGCGAACCCTGCGGCACGCCGTTCGCGATCGGGAAGGTCTGCGTCCTGAGCGCGTAATAGGGCGGTGTCGGGATCGCCACATAACCGCCGGCGACGAAATTGCCGGGGTTGCACGCGGGCGATCCGCCCAGCGGCACCCCGGTCGAATAATTGGTGAAGTTCGTGTAGTCGCGCTGCGAGTTCAGGAGATCGTTGTTCTGGGCGTACTGGTAGGAAATCCACACCGAGCCCCGGTCCCAGCTCTTGCCCAGCGTCGCGGTGACGTCCCACTGGCGGTAGCTGTCGGCACCGCCGTAATGCCCGCCCACTTCAAGCCCGTCGAAGCGATTGCGCGTGATGAGGTTGACCACGCCGCCGACCGCATCGGCGCCATAGGTCGCCGAACCGCCATCAACCGCGGTATCGACCCTGGTGATCGCGCCCGGCGTGATCGCGTCCATGTCCGAACTGGTCTGGATGATGCCCATGCCGGGCATGCGGACCCCGTCAACCAGCAGCAGCGTGCTGTTGCTGCCCGAAGATCCGCCGCCGAGATAGCGCAGGATCGGCGCGTTGACGGTCTGGTACTGGCCGTAGTTTCCGACCTGCGGGCGGCTGTTGAAGAAACTGTCCTGCGGGATCGAGCCGAGCAGCTGCGAGGTGCTGGTGATGCCCAGCTTCTCGATATCCTTGCTGGTGAGGCTCACCAGTTCCGAGCCGGTGGGCGCCTGCCCGCGAATCAGCGTTCCGGTGACCACGATCTCGCTGGCGCTGGTCCCGCCGGGGCCGTTATCGGCCGGTGAGGCGGGCGAGGCGGGCGAGGTGATGGACGGCGCCTGCGCGGAGAGCGGATCGTTTGCCTGAGCCGGGCCGGCGGCCGATTGCGCCATCGCCTGCGTGGCGGTTCCGCAGGTCAGCGCCGCGATCAACAGGCGTAGGGATTTTCTTGCCATTTCAACTATCCTTCCCTGAACTGGATCGCTTCTCGCAGGCGTCCATGAATTCAAAACGATCAGCAAAACCGTATACTATTTTTTCTACTCCACCGCCCAGCGCGTGCCGCGCTCGTCTAAAATTGATCGAAAGCGGCGATTTCTGTATGATGAAATGTGGTATGACCAATTAAAGCGTATACGGTCGAGATGTCAACGTCCAATCGCACGGCGCTGCGGGGCGCAGCTGGCGCGCCTATCGGTGCCAGGTGGCGAATTCCTCCGCGCTCGCCCGCTCGGTGATCAGGGTGTTTTCAGGTGCCGAAGGATCGATCCGCCCCAGTGCCATGCCCGACAGCACGATGTGTTCATCGGGAATGGCGAGTTCGGCATGGACCACCGCGCCGATGTCGCACCACGCCTGCTGCGGGCAGGTTTCGAGGCCATGCGCGCGCGCCAGCACCATCACGTTCTGCATGAACATGCCGCAATCGAGCCAGGCGCCGAGCGCCATGGCGCGTTCCATGGTGAAGAACAGCCCGACCGGGGCGCCGAAGAAATCATAATTGGCTGACATCGCCGATTTCCTTGCAGCCATGTCCGCCCGGTCGATGCCGTAGAGCGCGTAGAGATCGAAGCCGACCTTGCGCCGGCGCGAGCGATAGGGCTCCTCCAGCCGCTCGGGCAGATAGGCATATTCCGGGCTGAAGCGATCCGCCTCGGCGGCGGCGCGCGCCGCGCATGACAGCCGCTCGCGCGCCGCGCCGGTGACGACATGCACCAGCCATGGCTGGATGTTGGTGCCCGACGGCGCACGCGCGGCGCCGTTCAGGATCGCCAGCACGGTCTCGTCCTCCACCGCCGCCGGCAGGAAGCGCCGCACCGCGCGCCGCCCGGTGACCGCGGCGGTGACCGCATCCATGCTCAACCGGCCGCGGCGAGTTCGGCGCGGCGCCGCGCCTTGAGCACGAAGCGCTGGATCTTGCCGCTGGGCGTCCGGGGCAGCGCCGTTGCGAAATGCACCGCGCGCGGGAAGGCGTGCGCGGCGTAATGCGTCTTGACCCATTGCTGGATGTCGCGCGCCATCGCCGGGCTTGCGGCATGGCCTGGCGAAAGCACGACATAGGCCTCGATCACCTCGCCGCGCACCGCATCAGGCACGGCGATCACCGCCGCTTCGGCGACGGCGGGGTGGCCGAGGATCGCCGCCTCGACCTCGCTTGGCCCGATGCGATAGCCGGCCATCAGGATCACGTCATCGTCGCGCGCCGAGAAATGGAAATAGCCGTCGGCATCGCGCCGGCCGGTATCGCCGGTGATGTACCAGCGACCATCGGCGGAAAACTTCTCCGCGCTCCTTGCCGCATCGCCGGCATAGCCACGGAACCAGGCGAGCGGGCTGGCGGCAAGGTCCATCGCCACCCGGCCGATCGCACCGGGCGCCGCGGGCGAATCCGCATCCTCGCGCAGGATGGTCGCGGTCCAGCCGGGCATCGGCTGGCCCATCGATCCTTCGCGGATCGGCTGCGCGAGCGCCGGGTGGTGGTGATTGTTGATCAGCATGCCGGCCTCGGTCTGGCCGTAATGGTCATGGACCACAGCGCCGAGCGCGTCCTGCGCCCAGGCGTTGACATCGGGGGTCAGCGGTTCACCCGCGCTCGAGGCGCAGCGCAGCCGCAGCGGTGATGGCGCGGCGAGCCCCGAACTGCGCAGCGCGCGATAGACCGTGGGCGCGGCGGCGAAATTGCTGACGCCTTCGCTGGCCAGGATCGCCAGCGTGGCTTCGGGCGAGAAGCCGCCTTCGTAAAGCACGCTGCGCACCCCGGTGAGCAAGCTCGACAGCACCCCGAAATAGAGGCCATAGGCCCATCCGGGATCGGCGGCGCACCAGAACACATCATCGGCGACGATCCCCTGGCCGAATTCGGCATAGGCGTGGAACGCGGCGAGCGCGCGCAGCGGCACCACCACCCCCTTGGGGCTGCCGGTGGTGCCCGAGGTGTAGATCTGGATGACCGGCGCAGCGCCGCCGACCGCGACCGCGGGCACCTCGCGCGGGGCGGCCGCCATCAGTCCGGCGAAGGACAGCGCGCCGTCTGTCGCCAGCCCGAGCGTGACGATCGGCCACGCGGCATCCGCAATCTCCGCAAGCTTGCCGCGCTGGCCCGGATCGCAGACCACCAGCCGGGCATCGCTGCCGGCAAGCCGCAGCGCGATCGCCGGCGGGGCAAAGGCGGTGAACAGCGGCACATGCACCGCGCCCAGCCGCCAGATCGCCATCAGCGTGACGAGATAGGCACGGCTCTTGCCCATCAGCGTCGCCACCCGATCGCCGGGGCCGATGCCGAGACCATGCATCGCCGCGGCAAACCGGCCGGATTCGGCGCGCAGTTCGCCATAGGTCAGCTCGCTTGCCGACAGATCCTCGGCGACGATCCGGTATGCGAGCCTTGCCGGCTCATAGCCGTCGCACAGCAGCGTCGCCGCGCAGGCATCGGGTGCCGAATACAGCGCATCGAGTTCGGCGACGCGGGCGGCGAGGACCGGAGATTGTTCGCGCACCGCGGCTTACCCTCCTGGTCCACTACGCCTGCCCGGCGCCAGCGACCGCCAAAAAAGCGCGCAGGCCGCCGCGATCCCGTTCACGAAATGATTCATCGGCCCGTCCCTGCAATGCGCGCTTCAGTGCGCGGCAAGCGCGGGCAGCCCGGCCTGGGCGCGCACTTCGGGGCTCAGCCGCAACACCCAGAAGCCGCTCGCCTGGCAGGCGAGCCAGATGTCGCCGGTCTTCGGCAGATAGCGGACGTGGCCGCCGCAGCCGTCGCCGGGCTTGAAATAGGCAACCTCATGCGCCTTTGCCGGATCGCGGATGTCGAAGATGCGCAAGCCCGCCCACAGGAAGTTGATGAGCCCGAGATGGGTATCGGTGGCGCTGTCGACATCGTTGAAATGGATCGTCGCGGTGCCGGGATCGGGGGTGATCCCGCCGCTCGCCTTTTCCGCCGCGCTCCATTCGGGGCAGTTTTCCTTGTGGTTCATCGCCAGCCGGATTTCGCCGTCGATCACCGGGTGGCGCTCGTCGGCGATGTTGACGATCTTCGGCCACGAGCCGGGGCAGGCGAGCAGTTCGCCACCCGCGACCAGATGCGGCACGCCGCCGATATTCGCGCGCATCACCGAGTGCCAGCCGCCGTGCAGCGCGGTGCCAATGAGGCGCATCTGCGGGTTCGCGCGCCCCTCGGCAAGGTCGCTGTTGTCGAAGATGTAGATGCCGCCCGCATCGGGGCCCAGGCCCTCGCGGTTGGGCGGAAAGATCTTGACGCCCGGGTTGAGATCGCCACCCGACGATGAGATCACCCCGGCATAGATGCGCCGTTCGTCGGGGCTGATCGAGATCTCGTGCGGGGCGAATTGATAGCTGGAGCCGTCGGCGCGCGTCGCCTCGAACTTGCCGAGGTAGCGCGGATGCGAAAGGTCGGAAATGTCCTCGACGTCGATCCCGCCCTTGCCGGTGAAAGGCTCGATCCGCGTCGCATAGAGGCGCAGCCCGTTCGGCGAGAGCGTCAGGGTGTGGACGCTCTCGGGCCATTTGATCTCGGCCATGTGTTTGGGATGGAGGCAATCGGAGACATCGTAGAGATCGGTATAGGCCTGGTCGTCCTTCGCGCCATACGAGCCGGCGGCAAGCACCTTGCGCCCCGGCGCGCTGACCGCATGGATCGTTTCGGAAGCATAGAGCGAACCGCGATCGCGCAGCAGCGCCACCTGGCGCGGATGGCGCGGGTCGCGGACGTCGATCACCGCAGTGCCGAAGGATTCCGGCTTGGCCGTCGCCCCCCATGCGAGGAATTTCGGCATCGTGCTCGAAACATAGGCACAATGATCGACCCAGGCGAGTTGCAGGTTCGAATCACGCCCCATCAGCGCATTGTGGCCGATGATCTCCACGCCCTTGCGATAGGGGTCGGCAAGCACGCTGCCGGGATGATCGGCCGCGATCGTCGCGCCCTGGAGCGCGGGCTCGGGGCGGTCGCCGGCCATGCCGTTCGCCTGGGCGAAAGGCGCGATGGCAAACCCCAGCGCAAGAAGGCCAGCCCGGGCGCCGCGGGCAAGCCAGGAGATGCGGGGCAAGCGAGGCGCTCGATGCGATTGTGGGCGAGGATGAGGATTGGTCATACCGCTTGCCTACCAAAAGATTAGTTGGTAGCGCAAGCGCCGAATGCCGGTCGGGCGATGTTTCGCATGCCTTCGCGGCGACGATGTGACGGGGTACCACCATGACCACCACCGCTGCCATTCCGACCGCAGCCGGCCCGATCGCGGCAACCCCCGAAACGGGGTTGCCCTTCCGGGGCGCTGTCTCGCCGGTCGGCCTCGACGATCCCGCCGTGGACGATCTCCTGCCGCCCTGCGGCTATGTCGAGGAGGAATTCTTCGTCTCGGGAAGCGTTGCCGGCCAGCCCTACAAGACCACGCTGCTGGTCCGCCGGCCGCGCGATCCGGCGCGATTTTCGGGGCTGGTGGCGCTGGAGCCGGTGCATGTCCAGGGCGCGCTCGGCTTGTGGCAGACGAGCCATGCCGCGATCCTCGAAGCGGGCCACGTCTGGGTCGCCGTCGGCTCGCAGCGTGCCGGGCTCGAAGGTCCGATCAGGATGTCGAACCCTGCTCGCTATGCCGGCCTGACCGTCCCGCTGCCCGACCCGCGCGGCGAGGACGCGATCGCGCAGGCGCTTTCGCGCTGGGAGCGCAGCACGTCGGATGATTTTCCCGTCGATCTGTTCGCCAACGATCCTGTTTCCAACGCCATCATGACCGATGTCGGCGCCCTGCTCAAAGGCGTTGCCGATGCCGGCGGCGTGCTGCCCGGCTTTGCGGTGCGCTTCCTTGTCATGGGCGGGGCCTCGCAGACCGGCGGCGCGACGCTCAACTACATCGGCCAGACCGGCGGCGACGCGCGCCTGCCCGATGGCCGGCTGATCTATGATGGCTTCCTGCCGCTTTCCGCCTCGGGCTGGGAGCCGGTCCGCGCCGGCGCGGCGGCGGTAATCCAGATCTTCGCCGAGGGCGACCTGTCGCTGTTCCAGTCGATCGGCGCTCACGGCTATCTCGCCGCCCGGGCCGACAGCGACGCCGCCGATGACCGCTATCGCTGCTACCAGGTCAATGGCGCACCGCATCTGCCGACCCGCGGCCTGCGCGAGGCCGCGGGATTGCCGCAACTGGGGGTCGCGCTGGCACCCGGCGAGCGGCTGAACCAGTTTCCGATCGGACCCTTCTACCAGGGCGCCTTCGTCAATCTGGTCGCCTGGGTGATGCACGGGATCGTGCCGCCGCATGCGCCCGCGATCGAGATCGTCGATGGGGCGATCGTCACCGACGATTTGGGCAATTCCAAAGGCGGCCTGCGTTCGCCCTATGTCGATGTCGCCACCGCGCGCTATCTCCCCGCCCGTTATGTCCGCAACCTGATCGGGGTTGAATTGCCGCTGTCGCGCGAGCGGCTGCGCGCGCTGTACAACTCGCGCGAGGCCTATCTGGAGCGCTTCGGCCGCGGCATCGAGACGCTGGTTGCCGGACGGTGGATCAGCCGCGCCGATGGCGAAAGGCTGCGCGCCGAGGAGGCCGCGACCGTCGATTTCTGACCGGACGGTCAATCCGGCCCATAGCTTGCCGCACAGCGCGGATCGCCGCCTGTGGCGGACAGGGAAAGACCGGCGCGCCAGCGCATCGCGCTCACCAGCGCACACCTTCCTCGCGCGGCTTCCACTGGTAGGGGCGTTCGTAGGACGGGTCGTCCTTGCTCCACAGCCCCTTGAGGAAGCCCTGGACGTTCTTCGAATGGATCCAGGTGCCGTCGCAGTCGGCGGTCGCCTCGATCGTGCAGCGGCGCACGACGATGCGCCACTCGCCGTTGCGCCTCTCCAGCCGGTCGAGATAGCGGCCAATCGCGATCGTCGTGGTCTTGCCGTCGAGCCAGTAGAGCCCGCCGATCACATAGCTCTCGCAATTGGCGGTATCGCCATCAAGCTCGCAGATGTGGTTGGTGATGTTGTGGCTGGTGAGGTTGAAATTCATGTAGTGGCCCTTGTTGGCCTTTTCCGGATATTCGGGGGCGAAGGTTACCGAGGGACCGTGTTCATCGACGCCATCCTCCCACCAGCAGGAGGCGATCTGGGCGACGTCCTGCCGGTCGCGCGCGCGGCTTTCGCGCTGGATGCAGTCGAGGATGTCCTGGCGGTCCTTGAGCCAGGCGACGGTGGCCTTCAGTTCGGCGAGTTCCTGTTCGGCGGTCATCGGTTTGTCTCCTTGCGGTCGTGAGATTCAGGCGGGTTTGAGAACGTCGCTCTCGCCGGCGGCGGCGATCCATGCCTGTGCATCGGCGGGAAGCATGAAGCGCGCCTGCACGAGGTCGTCGGCGGCAGCGCGCACCGCCGCGACGAACCCTGCATGGTCGCCATAGCGCTCCTCGAGCGACAGGCGCGGGTCGCCGCTCGCAAGTCTATCGGCCTTCGTGCGCGCGAAGGGAACGAACGCGCCTTCGAGGCCGCAAAGGTCGCCCGCGCGGCAGCCTTCGCGGCGGACGTTCCAGCCGACATTGGTGCCGGTCGGCGCCGCTGCTTCCATCGGTCGATGCGCGCCCACCGCGATGCCGTCGGCATCGGGCCGCGGCACGAACAGCGCATAAGCGGCGCCATGCACGGGCGGAAGCTGCGTCATGCGACCGCCTTCGGGCCCGAACTCCGGCCCGAAGTCAAGAATGTCGAGCCCGGCCATGACCTCGGGCGGCTCGAACCCGGGAATCCGGGGGAAAAGCGCGCGATATTCGGCGAGAGCCACGAGTTCACCAGTCTCCTTGCGTGGAAAAGTGCTCGCGGGCGGCGCGATGCCCCGATCGACCCATTCATCGAGCACTACGACCATCGCCCCGCCGAGCCCGGGCAAGCCGCGCTCGATCGCCTGCGGATTGAACGCGGGCGCGTTGAGCGCCTGCGCCGGGTAGCGGCACTCGCCCATGAACCCCGCCGGATTGAGCGGCGGGCTGAGCAGACCATGGATGCCCAGATGTCCGGCGCCGGCCTTGAAATAGAGCCGGACGTTGTCCGGGGTCGGGATCGGCTGGCCCCGTCCGTCGGCAACCTGGAGCGAATTCTTCCACGTCCAGAAGCTGTTTTCGTCGACCGCCTCGATCAGCAGCGGGTCGCTGGCGGGGCGTTTGAGGATGCCATCTTCGCGCCCGGTCAGCGGGTCGGTCGATATGCCGAAGCTTGCCGGCCCGATCGCATTCGAGACGAAATCCTGGTGCCCGTCCTGCGCCGAATAAAAGGTCGGATGCGCGAATTCGACATTGGCGAACAGCCGGTTGGCGCCGCCGGTGTTGATGAACACGCCGTCGAACAGCTTGCGCCCCGCCTCGTCCTCGTTGAAGCCGAGATAAAGGAATTCGCGCAGATACATGCCCGTGGACGAGGCGCCATAGGCGCAGGCGCGCCGCGGCAGGGCGCCGCCCGGTTGCAGCAGCGGATTGGGTTCGCCCGCCGTGTCGGCGCTGGCAAAGCGCAGGAAGGCGGCGAGATCACGCGTGACGGCATAGGCAAGGCCCATGACGACCGGGTCCTTCGCCTCATAGATGAGCTCGTAGAGCCGATCGGGGCTGAAGCCGTCGAAAAGCATGATGTCGGTATCCGAGGCGATGCGGTCCTCAGGGCTGCCGGTGGCGAAGCACCAGCGGTCGGGCGCGATCGGCGTGGCTGCTTCCCCCGCCCTCTCGCGCATGACCAAGGTCGCCTTCGCCGTGTCGGTCGAGACCGGTGCATAGGATCGCCAGAACGGCGCGAGCGGCTGGCTGAAGGCTGGCGCGGGCACCGAGAATTCGAGCCGCACCCGGCCGGTCATCGGCTCTGCGCCCGGCGCTTGCGCTACCGGGAATTGGGGAAAGAGCTGCACCGGATTGGCGATGCCGTCGCCGTGCCATCCGGCATCGACCAGCGCGAAACCCATGCGCAATTGCTGCGCCACCTGGCCGTTGACACTCGCGGCATCGGCGACCGGCGCGAGATCGGTGTTGCCGCGATTGTTGATGTCGTAGAACAGCTTGCCGTTGCCGCGCGCCATATCGACCGGCTTGATGATGACGAAAGGCGCGCTGAATTCGACAAGGCCTTCGCTGTTGCGCGGCGCCCGGTCCAGATTGACGATCACCGCGTTGCGCGGATCCTGGGGATCGATCGCGAAATGCGCGGTGCCGGTCAGCCGCTCGCACGCGCCGGTATCGCCGAAGCTGTGCCCGCAGGCATAGGCCTCGCGCGCGTCGATCACGATCCGCTGCAACCCCATGATACTTACCCTCTGATTTCATGAACCAATGAGACTTCGGCCTCACCTGCGCCCCAAGCTTTCAGGTGTTGGCCCGCATGATCTTGTGATCGATCACCGTCGCGTCGCTGCGGAATGCGCCCGAGGGCAGGGTGAGCGGCAGATCGCGGAAGGTGGTGATGCCGGGCGGCGCGGCGCAGACCAGCGGGATGGCGTTGACGATGCGCATCGCCGTCATCAGATAGCCGTCGTAGGCCAGTTCCTCGGGCTTCGCCGGATCGCCGATGTTGCATTCCATCACCGCGTTGGGATCGCCCTCGATGCGGATACGCATGCAGCCGACGGTGTCGGCGCGCTCCCAGTCGGGCGCAAGGTCGGGGTCCATGCGGTTGACGTGTTCGACCACCACCGCCTCGCGCCCTTCGACCCAGGCGCTGGTGCGGATGCGCACCGCGGCGACCTTGCCCGGCTCGATGAAGCCCCAGCCGACGCGGATGCGCTTGTCGGTGACGCGCTTTTCATAAAGCTCGGTATAGCGCTCGACCTTGTAGCCCAGCGCCTCGACGACATTGGTGATCGGATTGCCCCACACCGCCATCTGGTAGCCGGGGCGTTCGAGGAAGCCCTCGAATTCCATCGGCTCGTCGAAACCGAAGTTGAGCGACATTTCCTCGCGCGCCTTGATGCTCGAATAATTGAACAGCTCGTAGGAGGTGATGCGCTTGATCGTGTTGCTCAGCGTCGCGCAGAGCAGCGCCATGTGTTCGACGAAGCCCGGCTCCTGCCCGTTCATGTACAGTGTCGCCCCGCCCTTGCTCGCCGCCGCCTCGAGCCGCGCGACATAGGCCTGATCGCCATGCGCGGGCGGATAGACGAGGCCGCCGTCGCTGGCGGTGACGACGTTGATCCCCGCTTCGAGCAGCCGCACGAACCATTCGCCGTTGATCGCCTGCGCCTTGACCCCGTCGCGCTCGTTGATCGCCATCACCGCGCAATCGGGTTTCAGCGCCAGGATCGCCGCGATGTCGCCGGTGATGATGACCCCGCAGGGCGTGTCGCTGTCGAGCAGCCCGGCATCGACGCCAAGGTTGCGCGAGCGGCCCCAGACACCGACCAGTTCGACATCCTCGCGGCCGGCGAGGGCCCGCACCGCGATCCCGGCGAGATTGCCGGTGCCGATCACCACCACGCGGAGTTTGCCGCCCGTCATCATCTGCCCGCTCAATCCCAACCACCCAATCCCAACCACGTGTATACCATTATGGAAAACGCCAAGCCTGCGTGTGCGCGCATTGTCCCGCTTATCCGCTATATATCCAGCTTTAACGGCGGTCGATGGTTTTAAGGTTGTATATATCGGCATTGCGATGCATGGCGGCGGTGCGGCAGGGGCGATATGCGTGTTGCGCGAAAGGACAATCCCGTGCGAACGCGGGCTGACGACGGGAGAGCCGGCATGCGTGGAGACGAAGCCTCCGACCTGATAAGCGATCGCGTCGCGCAGACCATCGTCGATCGCATCATGCGAGGCGAGTTGAAGGCGGGCGAGCCGATCCGTCAGGACGCGCTCGCCGCCGAACTGGGCGTCAGCCGCATTCCGGTGCGCGACGCGCTGCGCGCGCTCGAAATGCGCGGGCTTGTCGCACTGCGCGCCAATGCCGGAGCGCGCGTGGTCAGCCGCACCGCCGCCGACATGGACATGTCCTACAGGCTGCGCGAAATTCTCGAACCGATGCTGCTTGCCGAGAGCGTCCCCAACCTCACCGACGCGCAGATCGAGCATATCGCCGCCGCCAAGGCGCAGATGGATGCGCTGGAGGAAACCGAGGACTATCTGCCGCGCAGCCGCGAATTTCACGTGAGCCTGTTCAGCGGGCATCGCTCGCCGCTGCTTGCCTATATCGTCAACTGGCTTTGGGACACGACTCACAGCTACCGCGTCGCCTATGCGCGCATGTCGATGGCGGACAGCGAACGCATGGCCGCGATGCGCGCCGACCGCGAACAGATGATGCACGCGATCCGCGCGCGCGATGTCGATCTCGCCTGCCGCTACCTCGCCATTCATATCGTCCGCACCCGGCATGCGCTGCACCGCTACGCCGCCGCGCGCCCGGATGGCGAGGCGAGCGGGGCGGACGACGAGGCGCGATCACCGGACTGGGCGGAAAGCGATGCGCATGCCTGACCAATGGAGCAAGGAATGACAAGCATCGAAACCGCCACCGCGATCGCCGCGCGCCATGCCGAAGTGCTGGGCAAGCCGCAGCGTGTGCCGATGCCGCCGCGCGACAGCGTCGGCGAAGCGGTGCACAAGGCGACCGCGCTGCTGCGCGGAAATGTCGTCGGCGACGCGGCGCCGCTGCCGCTCGAAGCGATCCCGGCGATCATGTTCACCATGGCGCCGTTCGAGCGGATGTGGAACCGGCTGATCGACGTCACCATCGCCATTCAGGGGCCTGACAGCCGGCTGCCGCTGCGCGACCGCAAGCTCGCGATCCTGCGCACCGGCTGGCTGTGCCAGGCGCCCTATGAATGGGGCGAGCACGTTGCCCAGTCGAAGCGCGCGGGGATCACCAGCGCAGAGATCGAGCGGATCATCGCCGGCTCGACCGATCCGGACTGGACCGCGCATGAGCGCGCGATCCTTGCCGCGGTCGAGGAACTGCACGCGGACGCGATGATCGGCGACGCCACCTGGGACGTGCTGGCGCGCACATATGACGATGAGCAGCTGGTCGAACTGCTGGTGCTGATCGGCCAGTTCACCGCCACCGCCTATTTCCAGAACAGTCTGCGGCTGCGGCTGGAGCGCGGCAATCAGGGCCTCGTCGCGCGCTGAACATCGCGCGCCGAGCATCACGCGGTTGACGCGGTGCCGAAAGGGCGCAATCGCTGATAGTATACATTTGGAGGGACGAATGCCGCGCTTGTCGCTCGACAGCCTGACGCTGACCGACACCACCCCGATGGCGCTGATCGCCGCCGCTGCCGCGGCCGGCTTCGACACGATCAGCATGTGGGTGCAGGAGCCCGCGCTCTACCCCTCGCCGACCTGCACCGCGGCCAGGCTCGACGACTGCCTGCGGCTGCTCGCCGACAGCCAGGTCGCGGTCGAGACGATCGAGGTGTTCGATCTGCACTCCGCGGCGGCGCTCGACAGCTATCGCCCGGCGCTCGAACGCGGCGCGCGGCTCGGCGCCGGGACCGCGCTGGTGCTCAACTATTCGAACCCCGATCGGGCGATGAGCGCCGACCTCCTCGCGCGCTTCGCGGCGATGGCGCGCGAGCATGGCCTTGGCACCAATCTCGAACCCGTTGCGGGGGGAAAGACGCACACGCTGGTGCAGGCGCGCGATCTGATCCTCGCCTCGGGCGCCGATGTCGGGATCACGCTCGATCCGCATCATCTCATCCGCGGCGGCGGCAGCCTTGCTGATATCGCCGAAATTCCGGCCGGCATGATCCGCTATGTCCAGCTGTGCGACGGGCCGGCGGTGATCGCACCCGAACTGGCGGCGACCGAGGCGATCGCCGACCGGCTCTATCCGGGCGAAGGCGACTTCCCGCTGGTCGAGATGCTGCGGCTCGCGCCGGGCGATGTCACCATCGGGATCGAATGCCCCAGCCTGACGCGCGTGCGCGGCGGCCGCTCACCCACCGAGCAGGCGATCGAGGCGCGCGCCGCGATGGAGGCGGTGCTGGCCAAGATCGCATGACAAGGCTAGATCGCTTGTTGTATACAAAATCGATTCGTTTGGAGGGGTAGCTTGCAAAGTCGCCGAATAGCGAAAGCGGCACTGGGCGTTGCCATTGCGGGCATGCTGGCCGGCGGCCTTCCCGGCAAGACACCTCTGCCCGCGCCGACCACCGAGTGGCCCGCGGTCAATGGCAACAGCGACGAGACCGGCTTCAGCCCGTTGCGCCAGATCGATCGCGCCACCGTCGGGCATCTCGGCCTCGCCTGGGCGCTCGACCTGCCCGGCGAGACCAGCCTCGAGGCGGCGCCGCTCGAAATCGGCGGCAAGCTCTTTTTCACCGGCAGTCGGGCCAGGGTCTATGCCGTCGATGCGCTGAGCGGCAAGATCGTCTGGAGCTTCGATCCGAAGACCTGGCAATATAATCCCGAAAAGATGGGCTGGGCCAACCGCGGGCTCGCCTATGCCACAGGCCGCATCTTTTTCGCCGCGAACGACGGCCGGCTGTTCGCGCTCGATGCCCGAACCGGCAGGCAGATCTGGGCGGTCGATACCACCGATCGCAACCGCGACCAGATCGTCACCGGCGTCCCGCGGCTGTTCTACGGGATGGTGGTCATCGGCCAGGGCGGCGCCGATTCGGGCGCGCGCGGCTTCGTCACCGCCTACGACCAGGCGAGCGGGCGGCAGGTGTGGCGCTTCCATGTCGTTCCCGGCAGCCCCGAGCAGAACCGCGGCGATCCGGCAATGGCGGCCGCGGCCAAAACATGGGCCCCCGATTTCTGGAAGAAGACCGGCGGCGGCGGCGGCCCATGGGATTCGATCACTTACGACAAGGCGCTCGACCGGCTCTATGTCGGCACCGCCAACGCCTCGCCTTACGATCCGGACGCGCGCAGCCCCGGCGGCGGCGACAATCTCTACACCGCCTCGATCGTCGCGCTCGACGCGAAGTCTGGCAAATACCTGTGGCACTACCAGCTCAACCCGCGCGACAGCTGGGATTTCGACGCCACCCAGCAGATGGTGCTGGCGACGCTGACGATCGACGGGCGCGCGCGCAGGGTGCTGATGCAGGCGCCGAAGAACGGCTTTTTCTACGTCATCGACCGCGACACGGGAAAGCCGATCTCGGCGGGCAAGATCGGCAAGGTCAACTGGGCCGACCGCATCGATCCTGTCACCGGCCGGCCGGTCGAGCTTGCGGGCATCCGCTACGAAAGCGGCGAATCGGTGATCTATCCCTTCTCCTCGGGCGCGCACAGCTTCATGCGCATGGCCTATGATCCGGCGACGGGCCTTGTCTATGTGCCGGTGATGCAGGCGGCGACGCGGTTTCGCCGCGGCGCGCCGATCGCCGACAATGTCTTTGTCGGCGGGCTCAACATCGGCGAGCATGTCAGCGAGCCGGGCGACAACAAGGGCACGCTGGTCGCCTGGGACCCGGTGGCGCAGAAGCCGCGCTGGACGGTGCAGCACCCCTTCATCTGGAACGGCGGCACGCTGGCGACCGCCGGCGGCCTCGTCTTCCAGGGCGACGCCTCGGGGCGCTTGGCCGCCTACGACGCCGCAACCGGCAAGGAGCTTTGGGGGGTCGATGCGGGCATGGGGATCATCGCCTCACCCGTCACCTATGCGATCGGCGGGCGCCAATATGTCTCGGTCCTCGCCGGCTATGGCGCCTCGGCGGCGATCCTCAGCGATATCATGAACGTCGGCTGGAAATATGCGAGCCCGCGCCGCCTGCTCACCTTCGCGCTCGGTGGCCATGCCGCGCTGCCCCCCTCGCCGCCGCGCTCGCTGGCGATCAGCGCGCAGGACAACCCAGAGGAGAAGCTCGATCCGCGCGCGGTGGCGGTCGGCCAGGGCTATTTCATGGCCTGCGCGGTGTGCCACGGCCGTTCGGCGGTGGGCGCTGGCGGCCCTGCGCCCGACCTGCGCGAATCGCCGATACCGCTCGACCGCGACGCCTTCATGGCTGTGGTCCAGGGTGGCGCGCTCAAGGAGCGGGGCATGCCCGCCTTCAGCCAATTTCCGCCCGATGTGCTCGAAGGCATCCGCCAGTACATCCGCTCGCGCGGGCGCGCCGCGCTGGCACGGAAATAGGCGACAGGACCGATGGCGATGACCAGACGAACCGTTCTTGCCGCCGGCACCGCCGCGATGGTGGCGGCGCGCGGCGCGGCGGGCGCCGAACGCGGCGAGCCGACCACGGCGATCGAGACCACCTCGGGCAGGGTGCGCGGCATGCGCGCCGGCGGCTTGTCGCGCTTTTTCGGCATCCCCTATGGCGCGGACACCGCAAAGACCCGTTTCCTGCCGCCGGTCGCGGCAACCCCGTGGAGCGGGGTGCGCGCGTGCAACAGTCTTGGCGCCAAGACCCTCCAGGGCTCGATCACCATCCCCGGGGTGATGGGCCACATCGGCCCGGGCGCCAAGGCGCTGCCGATCCTGATGGCGGTGGCGGCGATTACCGACGCGCGCATCCCCGAGAGCGAGGACTGCCTCGTTCTCAACGTCATCACCCCCGATGCCTCGCACGCGAAGCGGCGCCCGGTGATGGTGTGGCTGCACGGCGGCGGCTTTGCCATGGGATCGGGCTTCGACGCGATGACCGACGGCAGCAGGCTGGCGGCGCGCGGCGACATCGTCCATGTCTCGCTCAACCACCGGCTGAGCGCGCTCGGCTTCCTCTATCTTGGCGCGCTCGATCCCGATTTCGCCGATTCGGGCAATGTCGGCATGCTCGACATCGTGCTCGCGCTGGAATGGGTGCGCGACAATATCGCCGCCTTCGGCGGCGACCCGGGCAACGTCACCATCTTCGGCCAGAGCGGCGGGGGCTGCAAGGTCTCGACCCTGCTCGGCATGGTGCCGGCGAAGGGCCTGTTCCACAAGGCGATCGCGCAGAGCGGCCCCGCCGCCTGGCTGGTCGAGAAGGCAGATGCAGAGGCGATCGCCGCGGGCACGCTCGCCAGGCTCGGGCTCGGCCGCGGCGATGTGAAGGCGCTGCAAGCGATGGACCCGCACAAGGTGATCGCCGCCGCCTCGGCGGTGCAGTTGCCCGGCGAGGCCATAACCTCGCGCTCGCTCGCGCCGATGGTCGACGGGCGCAGCATCCCCGCGCACCCCTTCACCCCCGTCGCCAGCCCGCTGAGCCGCGACGTGGCGTTGATGATCGGCAGCTGCAAGGACGAGGCGACGCTGTTCCTCGCCGGCGATCCCGAACTGGGGGCGATGAGCGAGGCTTCGGCGCGGACACGCTTTGCCGCGCTGATGGGGCCGAAGGGCGATGCCGCCTACGACGTCTATCGCCGCGCGTTCCCCGGCGACGATCCGAGCTATATCGTTGCGGCAATGCTGACCGACCGCATGTTCCGCAGCGGCTCGGCGATCGAGGCCGAGCGCCACGCCGCCGCCGGTGGCACCACCTATATGTACCGTGTCGACTGGGAGCCGCGCGTCGCCGACCGCATCCTGCGCTCGCCGCACGGCACCGAGGTGCCGCTGGTCTTCGGCACGCGCGTGCCCGCCGCCTTCGTCGGAACAGGGCCGCAGGTCGATCATCTGGTCGATGTGTTCATGGCAAGCTGGCTCGCCTTCGTTCACCATGGCGATCCCTCGATCCCCGGGTTGCGCTGGCCGCGTTATGAGCCGCACGAAAAGCTCAACATGATCTTCGACGCCGAGTGCGGCGTGCGTGCCGATCCCGACAGGATCGCGCGCGACCCCGTTGCACGCGGATTGGCCTGAGCGATGTTCGATCGCCGTACCGCGCTGACCGCCGGCTCGGCCGCAGCGCTTGCCGCGCTTGCCCCATCGCGGCTCGCCGCCGCCGCAGAACTGCGCTTCCCCGCGGGTTTTCGCTGGGGCGCCTCGACCGCGGCCTATCAGGTCGAGGGCAATGACGTGAACGCCGACCTGTGGCTGATGGAGCACGTCAGGCCGCAGACCTTTGCCGAGCTCTCGGGCGATGCCGACGACAGCTATCACCGCTGGCGCCACGACATCGCGCTGATGAAGACGATCGGGCTCAACGCCTATCGCTTCTCGATCGAATGGGCGCGGATCGAGCCCGAGCCCGGCCAGTTCTCGGCGGCCGAGTTGGACCATTACGCGCGCTTCATCGCCGCGCTCCACGAAGCCGGGATCGAGCCGGTGGTGACCTTCTTCCATGTCTCGGCGCCGCGCTGGTTCGCCGCCGCGGGGGGCTGGCTCAATCCCGATGCCGGCGATCTGTTCGCGCGCTACTGCGACCGCGCGGCCCGCGCGCTGGCCGGTGGTATCGGCGTCGCCTGCACGATCAACGAGCCGCAGGTCGCGCGCACCTATCGCATCATGCCGCAGTCGGCGGCCTATTTCACCGCGCGCGACGAGCAGCAGCGCGAGGCGCATGCCGCCGCGGCCCACGCCTGCGGCAGCGAGCGCTTCATCACCATGAACTATCCCGACATCGAGGCGATGACCCCGCAGCTGATGGCCGCGCATGAAAAGGGCTTCGCCGCGATCAAGGCGGTGCGCGCCGGCCTGCCGACCGGGGTGACGCTCAATCTCGTCGATTTCTCGCCGGCCAACCAAGACAGCAAGTACCGCGAGCTGCGCCAGGCCGCCTATGGCCCGTGGCTGGAGGTGGCGAAGCGCTCAGGCGATTTCGTCGGCGTCCAGACCTATCGCCAGGTGCTGATTCCCGGTGCCGGCGCGAAGCTCCCCGGCTATGCGGCGATGCCCTTCGTCGATCCCACGCATATCGAGGAAATGATCAAGCAGCCGGTGGCGCTGCGCAACATGGTCGAATACGCGCATGCCGGGACGGGCAAGCCCGTCTTCGTCACCGAGAACGGCATCGAGACCCCCGACGACCACCGCCGCGCCTGGTACATCCCGCAGGTGCTGAGCCAGCTTCACGCCGCGATCGCCGGCGGGGTGCCGGTGATGGGCTATATGCACTGGTCGCTGATCGACAATTTCGAGTGGCTGCA
>JAGWPW010000156.1 GCA_028870315.1 Sphingomonadales bacterium
GGCGCGTGCGATGGCGCGGCGCTGGGCAGCGCAAGCGGCCGAACGCGCGCCACCGGGCGCGGGCGAGCCGCCGCCGCTCGGCGTGCTGCTCGCCGAGGCCTTCCCCGACAATCTTGCAAGGCCGCGTGCCGCCCATGGCGAGGAATGGCTCACCGCCGGGGGCAGGGGGCTGCGGCTCGATCCCGCCTCGCCGCTGGCGCGCGCGCCCTTTCTCGCGGTCGGCGAGGCGCAGGGCGAGGCGCGCGGGGCGCGGATCACCGGCGCTATCGCGCTCACCGAGGGCGAGGTGCTGCGCTGGCTTGGACCCAGGATCGCGCAGCGCGCGAGGCTTCGCTGGCACGAAGGCGAGCGGCGCATCGAGGCGCTGGTCGAGCAGCGGCTCGGCGCTTTGGTGCTGGCGCTGGGCCCCGATCCCGCGCCCGATCGCGCCGCGATCCTCGCGCTCGCCACCGATGCGCTGCGCCGCAGCGGGCTTTCGCTGCTGCCGCTGGGCGAGGGCAGCCGCGCGCTGCTCGCCCGCGCGGGTTTTGCCGGCGAGGACGCCTTGAGCGACGCCCGCTTGCTGGCCGAGGCGGAGACGTGGCTCGCGCCGCTGTTCGACCGGCGGTTCGACGCGATCGATCCATCAGCGCTCCATCGCGCGCTGCTCGACCGGCTCGATCACGCCGGCCGCGCCCGGCTCGACCGGCTGGCACCGGCCGCTTTCACCAGCCCGATGGGAAGCGAGCATGCGATCGATTATGCCGATCCCGGCGGCCCCAGCGTTGAATTGCGCGTGCAGGCGCTGTTCGGGCTCGACCGGCATCCATCCTATGGCGATCCGCCGCGCCCGTTGCTCCTCAAGCTGACTTCGCCCGCCGGCCGCCCGATCCAGACGACGCGCGACCTGCCCGCCTTCTGGCGCGGCAGCTGGCGCGAGGTGCAGCGCGAGATGAAGGGCCGATATCCGCGCCATCGCTGGCCCGACGAGCCCTGGCGCGAGGAGCCCAGCCTCAGGACGAGGAACGCCTTTGAAGGCCGACCGCGCAAGTGAGCGGTTGATTTTCGCGCCGATTCGCCTGAAAGCTTCAGGCCATGACCGCCCGCATCTACCAACGCCCGAAGAACGCCATGCAGTCGGGCAAGGCCCGCAGCGAGGAATGGCTGCTCGATTTCGCTCCCGCCGAAGCGCAGCGCCCCGATCCGCTGATGGGCTGGGCGGGCTCGGGCGATATGCAAAAGCAGGTCGTCCTGCGCTTCCCGAGCGAGGCGGCGGCGCTCGCCTATGCCCGCAAATACGGTATCGTCGCCACCGTTCACCAGCCTGCGCCGCGCCGGCTCAAGCTTCAGGCCTACGCCGACAATTTCCGCTGAGCCTGCGGCACCGGGGCTGATCCGCGATCACCGCTGGCACGAGCAGGATTCGGCGATGCTGGACAAAACCGCGCCCCGCCGCCATATGCGCGCCCGGGAGTCGGTCGGGCGCTTGCGTCCGCCAACCTGGTCAGGTCCGGAAGGAAGCAGCCACAACGGGTTGCGGCGGGTCGGCCGGCTCCTTTTTTCCTGACAAGCGAGCACGCGCGGCCTAACCTTTCGCCATGAGCGATTCCTCCCTGCCGCCCGGCGATGATACGTCCGAGCAAGCGCCCGGCTTCGATCTTGGCGAGCCGCCGCTGCGCGTGTCGTCCGCGCCCTATCGGGTGCTCGCGCGCAAATACCGGCCGCAGAATTTTTCCGCGCTGATCGGCCAGGACGCGATGGTCCAGACCCTTGCCAATGCGATCAGGCGCGAGCGCATCGCGCACGCCTTCCTGATGACCGGGGTGCGCGGTGTGGGCAAGACCTCGACCGCGCGGCTCATTGCCAAGGCGCTAAACTGCATCGGCCCGGACGGCATGGGCGGGCCGACGATCGACCCTTGCGGGCAGTGCGAACCTTGCCGGGCCATCGCCGAGGGTCGTCACATCGACGTCATCGAGATGGATGCGGCCAGCCACACCGGTATCGACGACATCCGCGAGATCATCGAGGCGGTTCGCTATGCCGCGGTGTCGGCCCGTTACAAGATCTACATCATCGACGAAGTCCACATGCTTTCAAAGCAGGCGTTCAACGGACTGCTGAAGACGCTTGAGGAACCGCCGGCGCATGTGAAGTTCCTCTTCGCCACCACCGAGGCCGACAAGCTGCCGGTGACGGTGCTTTCGCGCTGCCAGCGCTTCGACCTGCGGCGCATCGCGACGCCGCTGCTGGCCGAGCATTTCGCCCGCATCTGCGCCGAGGAAGGCGTCGGCGCCGAGCCGGAAGCGCTGGCGATGATCGCCGAGGCGGCCGAAGGCTCGGTGCGCGACGGGCTGTCGATCCTCGACCAGGCGATCGCCCACGCCGACATGGCGGGCGCGGGCGAAACAAGGGTCGCGGCGACGGCGGTGATCGAGATGCTCGGGCTCGCCGACCGTTCGGCGCAGCGGCGGCTGCTCGATGCGTTGCTTGCCGGCGATGGTGCGGCGTTGCTCGACCAGCTCCAGCACCAGTTCGCGCTCGGAGCCGAGCCGCTGGCGCTGCTGCGCGGCCAGATGGAGCTTGTCCATCGCATCACCGTTGCGCAGATCGGGCGGAGCGGGGCCAGCGGTGACAGCGTCGAGGAGCGCGACGCGATCGCCAGCTGGTCGCAGCAGCTTGGCGCGGGGCAGTTGCACCGCCTCTGGCAATTGCTGCTCAAGGGCCATGAGGAGGTGCGCGCCGCGCCGCATCCGCTGGTGGCGGCCGAAATGGCGCTGCTGCGCTGCCTTCACGCCGCCGACCTGCCTGATCCGGCGATGCTCGCCAAGCGGATCGAGGCGCTGGCCAACGCGGCGCCGGCCGAGCGGGCAAGCGCCGGCGCGGCGCCAGCCACCGCCGGCGCTTGCCCGCTCGACTGGGCGATGCTGGTGCGCAGGATCGAGGATGGCGGGCAATTGCGCATCGCCCAGATCATGCGCGACTGGCTGCGCGTGATCGCGCTTGCCCCCGGAGTTCTGCGCTTCGCGCTCGTGCCGGGCTATCCGGGTGATCCTTCGGCCGAGATTCGCGAGGCGCTGACCAGGCTTACCGGCGAACGCTGGCAGGTGGAGCGCGGCGAGGCCGAAGCCGCGCCGTCGCTGCGCGAGGCCGCCGAGGCCGAAAAATCGGCGGCCGAGGAAGCCTTGCGCGCCTCGCCTCTGGCCGCCGCCGCCTTCGCCGCCTTTCCGGAGGCGGAGATCTTGTCTCATGCAGGCGCCGGGCGCGCCGCGCGCAACGGGAGTTTCGACCGGTGAAATCGATGGAAGACATGATCAAGGCCGCACAGGCCGCCGCCGAGACGATCGGCCGGCAGATGAACGAGACCCAGGCAAAGCTCGACAGCCTTGAAGTCGAAGGGGTGTCGGGGGGCGGGCTCGTCCGTATCCGCTGTTCGGCGAAGGGACGGGTGATCGGCGTCGGCATCGACGACAGCCTGATGCAGCCTTCGGAAAAGGGGATACTTGAAGATCTGATCGCCGCCGCGTTCCATGACGCGCGCGGCAAGGCCGACGAGGTCGCTGGCCGGGAAATGGCGAATGCCCAGCAGGGCCTCGGCCTGCCGCCCGGGTTCAAGCTGCCGTTCTGAGGCGCCGCCGCCAGACGTCCGTCAACGCCGCCATCCACAGCCGCGACCGGCAGCGCCATTGCAACCGTCGGCCTGCTCCCCATATCGCCGGCCGAGCCGGGTCGATTGCGCCTGGCAGCGCGCTTCGTGGCGCCGTGATGGATGGATTGCATGAACCAGCTTCCCCTGTTGCCCCTGCGTGATATCGTCGTCTTTCCGGGCATGGTCGTGCCGCTGTTCGTCGGGCGCGAGAAATCGGTCGCCGCGCTCGAGGCGGCGATGGCGGGCGAGGACAAGGATATTTTCCTCGTCGCCCAGCTCGATCCGGGTTGCGACGATCCCGATCGCGACGATCTCTATGACGTCGGCGTCGTCGCGAGCGTGCTCCAGTTGCTCAAACTGCCCGATGGCACGGTGCGCGTGCTCGTCGAGGGGCAGGCGCGCGCGCGGCTTGAGGCGCTGCACGAGGACGACGGGCTGCTCCTCGCCGAAATCGCCCGCATCGAGGATGTCGCTTCGGCGAATGCCGAGACCACCGGGCTGATGCGCAGCGTGCTCGAACAATTCGCCGAATATGCCAAGCTCAACAAGAAGCTGGCGCAGGAGGCGGCCGATCAGCTGGGCGAGATCGACGATCCCTCGCGGCTTGCCGATGCCATCGCCGCGCAGATCGCCGCCAAGGTCGCCGACAAGCAGGCGCTGCTCACCGAAGCCGATCCCGGGCGGCGGCTGGAGATGGTGTTCGGCTTCATGGAGGGCGAGCTTGGCGTGCTCCAGGTCGAGCGCAAGATTCGCGGCCGGGTCAAGCGCCAGATGGAGAAGACCCAGCGCGAATATTACCTCAACGAACAGTTGAAGGCGATCCAGAACGAACTCGGCGGCGGCGACGACGCCGAGGGCAACGAGCTTGCCGAGTTGCAGGAGAAGATCGCCGGCCTCAAGCTGTCGAAGGAAGCGCGCACCAAGGCGCTGGGCGAGCTCAAGAAGCTCAAGACCATGCAGCCGATGAGCGCCGAGGCGACCGTGGTGCGCAATTACCTCGATGTGCTGCTCGGCCTGCCATGGGGCAAAAAGAGCCGGCTCAAGAAGGACCTGCCCGCGGCGCAGGCGGTGCTCGATGCCGATCATTACGCGCTCGACAAGGTCAAGGACCGCATCGTCGAATATCTCGGCGTTCAGGCGCGCACCAACAAGCTCAAGGGGCCTATCCTGTGCCTCGTCGGTCCGCCCGGGGTCGGCAAGACCAGCCTCGGCAAGTCGATTGCCCGCGCGACGGGGCGCGAATTCGTCCGCCAGTCGCTGGGCGGGGTGCGCGACGAGGCCGAGATCCGCGGGCATCGGCGCACCTATATCGGCTCGCTGCCGGGCAAGATCGTCACCAATCTCAGGAAGGCGGGCGCATCGAACCCGCTGTTCCTGCTCGACGAGATCGACAAGCTCGGCCAGGATTTCCGCGGCGACCCCGCCTCTGCGCTGCTCGAAGTGCTCGATCCCGAGCAGAACGCGCGCTTCCAGGACCATTATCTCGAAATCGACATCGACTTGTCCGACGTCATGTTCGTCTGCACGGCGAACAGCCTCAACCTGCCGCAGCCGCTGCTCGACCGCATGGAGATCATCCGCCTCGAAGGCTACACCGAGGACGAGAAGGTCGAGATCGCCGAACGCCATCTCATCGCCAAGCAGATCGAGGCGCATGGCCTCAAGAAGGGCGAATTCACGCTGACGCGCGAGGGGCTGCGCGATCTCATCCGCTATTACACGCGCGAGGCCGGGGTGCGCACGCTGGAGCGCGAGATCGCGCGCCTCGCAAGGAAGGTGTTGCGCGCGATCCTCGAAGGCAAGGTAAGCGCGGTCACGATCACGCCCGAAAACCTCGGCGATTATGCCGGGGTGAGGAAGTTCCGGCACGGCGTTTCCGAGGAGGAGCATCAGGTCGGCGCGGTCACCGGCCTTGCCTGGACCGAGGTCGGCGGCGAACTGCTGACGATCGAGAGCGTCACCGTGCCGGGCAAGGGCCAGGTCCGGACCACCGGCAAGCTCGGCGAGGTGATGAACGAAAGCGTGCAGGCCGCCTTCAGCTTCGTGCGGGCGCGAAGCCCGGCTTACGGCATCAAGCCCTCGCTGATCCAGCGCAAGGACCTCCACATCCACCTTCCCGAAGGCGCGGTGCCCAAGGACGGCCCCTCGGCGGGGGTCGGCATGGTGACCTCGATCGTCTCGACGCTCACCGGCATCCCGGTGCGGGCGGACATCGCCATGACCGGCGAGGTGACGCTGCGCGGGCGGGTGCTGCCGATCGGCGGGCTCAAGGAGAAGCTGCTCGCGGCGCTGCGCGGCGGCATCAAGACGGTGCTGATCCCCGAGGAGAACCGCAAGGATCTCGTCGAGATTCCGCAGACCATCCGCGACGGGCTGGAAATCATCGCGGTGAGCCATGTCGATGAGGTGCTGGCTAAGGCGCTCACCCAGCCGCTCGCGCCGATCGAATGGACCGAGGCCGACGATCTCGCGAGCCAGCCGGCAACCGCGGGCGCGCCCGGCCCGGCCGCGCAGCCGACCGCGCATTGACCGCCGGCGAGTCTTCGGCTGTGTCGCGGCGGCTTGTCCCGAATTGATACGCTTTTGGCGCGTCAGTCGCGCCTTGGGCACATTTTCGGGTGTGAAATGACAAATTCATGCCGGCGATGCTGGTTTTTGCGCGTTTGGCTTTGACACCTTCGGGCAAACCCGCTCAATTCCGCGCGCCCGCGGCGGAGTGAACGACGACAAGTTCACCGCCCGGCAAAGGGGATCCAGCATGAACAAGAATGAACTTGTTGCTGCCGTGTGCGCATCGAGCGGCTTGGCGCGCGGTGATGCGGTGAAGGCGGTTGAGGGCGTTTTCGATTCGATTACCCACGCGCTGAAGGCGGGCGACGAGGTCCGGCTCGTCGGTTTCGGCACGTTTCATGTGAGCAAGCGCAAGGCTTCCACCGGCCGCAACCCGCGCACCGGCGAACCCCTGAAGATCAAGGCCTCCTCGCAGCCCAAGTTCAAGGCCGGCAAGGGGCTGAAGGACGCGGTGAACTGAGCGCGAGGCATCGCGCCGGCAAGCGGGCGCCGCTTTCCGGCAGGACGATGCGGGAACCTCAGCCGCCGGCCTCGCCGTTGCGCACCGCGATCGCGTAAAGCGCAATCGCGGCCGCGTTCGACACATTGAGGCTCTCGACCGCCTTGCTGATCGGCAGGCGGGCGAGCACGTCGCAATGCAGCGCGATATTGTGGCGCAGTCCTTCGCCTTCGGCACCGAGCACCAGCGCCACCGCGCCTTGCGGCAGCGCGCGCGCGAGCGGCAGTTCGCTTTCGCCGGCAAGGCCTATGCGCCAATAGCCGGCGTGGGCGATGTCATCGAGCGCGCGGGCGAGATTGACCACCCGCACCCAGGGCACCACTTCGAGCGCGCCCGAGGCGGATTTGGCGACCACCCCCGATTCGGCGGGCGCATGCCGGTCCTGGGTGATCAGCGCCGCGGCATCGAAGGCAGCGGCCGAGCGCAGGATCGCGCCGAGATTGTGCGGATCGGTCACCTGATCGAGGATGACCAGCGGGCGCGCCGGATCGCCGCTCAGCATATCGTCAAGGTCGATGTCCGCCAGCGGTTCGCATTCGAGCACCAGCCCCTGATGCGGGGCATCGCGCGCCACCAGCCGCGCGAGATCGGCGCCATCGGCCCATTCGAGCGGAAAATCGGCGGGCAATTCGCCATCGAGCGCGGCGACCGCCTCGCGCGTTGCCCACAGGCGGCGGTGCTGCCGCTCGGGATTGGCGAGCGCGGCTGCAACCGCGTGGCGCCCCCACAGCCGCACCGCGCCGCGGGCCGCGCGGCCACTGCCACGACCGCCCTGCATGCGTCCGGCGCGACCGCGCAGCGCGCGCCTGGGCCGCGCATCATCGTTGCTGCCGCGTTTCGTCACCATGCCTCCGTTTTGCCTGAATATCCTTGTGCCTCCTGCCAGCGCCCCCATTGACAGGCAAGGATTGCTTGGGCATTGGCCCGGTCCTCGGTCCCGGACCCTGCAAGGGCCGGTTCAGCAGGCGCCTTGCGCCACCCGAAGGGCTGATGTGGACAGGTGGCCGAGTGGTTAATGGCAGCAGACTGTAAATCTGCCCGCGAGAGCGTACGGTGGTTCGAATCCACCCCTGTCCACCACCAGCCCTTCCGAGATCGTCCAGAAACTTCGGGTTTTCCCGAGGCCATTGGCCTGAAAGGCCATCCCGCCGGGTGAGCGCGTAACGGATCGCTTCGTCGAGCGTGGCCCTGGCGCTGACCTTGTGGTTCCAAACAGGCAAGAACGGCCCGACTTCGGGTGGGGTCAGTTTTGTCCGCGGTAATTGTGAGCCAGTTCACCAAACTTGGCCACCACGTCCGCCAGCGGTGCGCCGCCGCGGAAGATCGCCTTGACGCCGGCTGCCTCCAGCGCCGCTATGTCGAAGGGGCGAATGATGCCGCCGACCACCACCGGCAGATCGGCAACGTCGCAGCGTTCGAGTTCCCCGATGACCAATTGTGTGGTTTCCACCTGTCCGCCCGACATGAAGCTCAAGCCGATTACATCGACATCTTCCTGCAAGGCGACGGCGACAACGTCTGCGGGCTGCTCATAATCGATCAGCACCACTTCCATCCCGGCATCACGCAGGGCGAGCGCGATCGTCGCGATTGCGCGATCGTGACTGTCGATGAAGCTCTTGGTCAGGAGGATGCGCGGCCTGGCCGCGATGTCTTGCGTCGCCATGGGATTCCTATTTGTTGCGTCCAAACACCTCGTGCAGGACCGTCTGCATTTCACCGAGCGTTGCATCCGCGTCCGCTGCGGCAACGAGGTTTGCCATGACCGAGCCGATTGCACGCCCGTCGCTGACATCGACGGCGGCGCGGCGCAGGTTTTCGAGTGCGGCGGAGCAACGCGGGTTGTCGCGCTCGCGGCGGTGGCGCTCGACTTCGGCGATGGCAATGCGCGCCGCCTCCGGATCGGGCTGGAACACGGCGAACTGCTCGGGTTCGTCATTGGTGTATTTGTTGACCCCGACCATGGTCCGGGCGCCGCTTTCGATCTCCTGCCGCCATCTGTAGGCGGCAGCCGAGATTTGGTTCTTGATCCATCCCGATTCGATGCAGGCGATCAGTCCGCCGCGGTTGTCGATGTCGGCCAGGATATCGAACACCCGTCGCTCGATCTCGTCGGTCAAGGATTCGACGTAGAACGAGCCCCCCAACGGGTCAGAGACGTGCACCGCGCCGGTTTCTTCGGCGATGATCTGACTGGTCCGCAGCGAGAGCGTCACCGCTTCCTCCGTCGGCAAGCCCAGTGCCTCGTCGTAAGCGTTGATCGTCATGCCGTTGACGCCGGAGAGCACCGCCGCGAGCGCTCCATAGGCGTTGCGGACGAGGTTATTCAGCGGCTGCTGCGCGGTCAGGAGCGAGCCCGCCGTCTGCGCGTGGATCCGGGCCTGCAAGGAACCGCTCCGGGTGCAGCCGAAGCGTTCCTTGTTCACCTTCGCGTAGACCCGTCGCAGGGCGCGGGTCTTCGCGACCTCCTCGAAGAAATTCTCGCCGTAACGGACGTGGAATCCAAAGCGCGGTGCCACCTTGTCCGGGTGGATGTCGAGTTTAACGCATTCCTCGTTAACCGCGACGATCGCCGCGATGGCATAGGCAACGGCCTGCACGTTGTCGGCGCCGGCCTCGCAGATGTTGTGCTCGCTGATCGTCAACGTGTTCCACAGCGGAACATGTTCGGCGCAATAGGCCGCGATGTCGGCAATGAGCCGGTAGCTTCCCCGCGGAGAAAAATTGGTGCCGCCGCTGTGGCCGAAGAAGTCCCAGATGTAGTTCGTCAGGTTTCCGCCGAGCTTGTCGAACGCGAATCCGCGCCTCTTTGCCGCCGCCAGATAAAGCGCCAGCATTCCGGGCGAGCCGGCATTGAGCACCATCGACACGGTTGTGCGCTCGAGGTTCTTTCCGGCCAGCAGGATTTCGTAGTCGCTTGCCTTGCAAACCGAGATGCCGCAATCGCCTATGCTGCCGCGCACGCCGGGATAGTCGGGATCATAGCCCATAGAGGTGGGCATATCGAAGATGAAATTATATGCTTCGCGATCAAAGTAGCCTTTCGACCCACCTTCCTGAAGCAGCAGGTCCATGCGCTCGCGGGTCTGTGCCGGCAGGCCGTAACCGATGATCTGCAGGTCCATCCATGGCTGGTACTGGTAGTGTATGGGGTAGATGCCGCGGGTGTAGGGATACTGGCCCGGCATCTCGGCTTCGCGACCGTGCCGGTCGAGGCCTGAATAGACAGGGTCAAGCGCGACGCCTGACCGGTTGTGCGCCACAAAGGAACGATCCGCATACCGCGCCGATACGGCCTGCTGCCATTTGGCATAGGCGCGGTCCCCAGCATGAATGTTGCTGCTCGCCATGAATCCCGGTCATCCCTTGCTCGAATGCAGATCCTTGCGCTGTTGCGACGGTTCGATGCTTCGCCTATCGCCAGCGGCAGTGGTGAAATCGTTCATCAGGTCGCCCCGAAAGCGCGGGCGGGCATGAGTCTCTTGGCCGGGGTCCGCCGTTATTTTTTCGTCAGCTTCCGGATGAGTCAGCCACTGCGCGGCGCCTCGCCCGATCTGGTTCGCAAAGATGTCGGTGACAGGGCGCGTGCCGGGAGGCACAGTGCGCCCCCAATTGTCACGGCCTGCCGGCTCGAACCTCTCCATGGTGACGATCTTACGGTCTAACAATTGACTTGTCTAGCTCCAGGCGTTAGAGTTTGTTATGGCAAAAGTGAGTTCTTCAAACGGTTCGGGCTCGAAGGCGGACGCGATGCTTGAGGGGTTGGGGCGCATCAAGGTTCCAAAGTCGAGCGACGTTCTTGCAGAGCGACTGAAGCAGGAAATTCTGAGCGACGCCTACCACCCCGGCGCGATGCTGCCGACCGAGCGCGACCTCGTCAGCACGACTGGCCTCAGTCGCGGCTCGGTGCGTGAGGCGCTCCGCATTCTCGAAACCCAGGGATTGGTGCTGACCCGCGCGGGCAGGTACGGCGGCTCCACCGTGGCGAAGCCGAGTGACGACCATCTGGTCAACCATATCAACCTCTACGCCAGGGGGCGCAGCCTTCCCTTGAACGCGCTGGCCGAGGTGCGTCTGGCGCTGGAGCCGATGGTGGCTGCCTTGGCCGCCGAGCGGCGCACGGACGAAGACCTGGAAACCCTGCGCGCCATCTCGGAACGGATCGACCAGGCAGCGGAAAATGATCTCGACGCATTTCTCGCCGAAAACGTCAACTGGCATGACGCGCTTGCTGCGGCCAGTCACAACGATCTGCTTCGTGCGCTGGCCATCTCGGTCAGCGGGCTGATGTTCGAGGCGTCGCGGCTCAAGGAATTCACCTCGACCGAGGTGCGACAGCGCGTTTGCAACGCGCACCACCGGATCCTGGAGGCGATCGAGGCCGGCGACGCCGACCGCGCGCGGCGCCGTGTCGAGCGCGACGTCCAGGCATATGGTCGCATCCTTGAAGCCGCGATGGCGGCGGCAGCCGGTCCGGATACTGCCGACGCGGCCTAGGTCAAACCGTGCCGCTGATGTGGCTCGGTGTCGCCCGCCCGAGGTGTCCCCAACGGCAAATCGCAAAGTTCGAGGGGTTGGCCTGGCGTCTGAATGGCGCGGGATCTTGCAGTGCGGATCGCTGGCGTCTTGGCGGGGCTACGAGCACGGCATCACCCGCCTTCGGCGGCGGGTTGCAATTTCATGCCGGATGGCGCGAGGCTGGAGGTGAGCCCCCCCAGCCTCGTCGTGATTTCCTCAAACAATCGCCCAAGTTCGCAGATGCGAGCCATAGCACATCTGCCTATCTCTTATCAGTTCTTGAAGCTGATTGTTACTCCATAGGTGGCGGGCATCCCCGCGAACCGAACGGTTGCGTCGAGGTATTGGTTTGCATTAGTCGCATAATATTTGTTGAAAATGTTCTTGCCCCATAGTGTAATCATCGGGCCATTGTTCGCAAACTGGAAGCCGATCCTTCCGTCAACCGTGGCGTAGGCAGGGATCTCGAACGGCATGTTCGTGCTGGAAATATTGCGCAATGCCAGCGGCGCAAAGGTGATGTTCTGACCGCCGAGCACGGTGTATGATGAGGATTGGCCGCGCAAATCGACCCCGGCGATGATCGTGTTTTCATGTGCGATCAGGTGGTGCCATTCCGCGTCAAGCGTGTAGGACCATGCGGGCGTGAAGGGCAGCTTGGTCCCGGTGAAGTCCTGGTTCAGGCCATAGACGTTCGGCCCTGCAAAGTCCTGCCCGTTGCTGCTCAGGATCTTGGAATTGAGATAGGTTGCCGTTGCGCCTATGGTAAGTTCCCTGGTCGGATAGATGTTCAAGTCGCTCTCAAAACCATAAATCCGTGATTTTGGAACATTCAGCAATGTATCGAGAATGTTGAAAATCGGATCGACGATCTTGCCGCGCACCTGCTTGTCTTTGTAGTCGTAATAGAAGGCGGCGGCGTTGAGATGGATAAGGCGGTCGGCAAACGAGCCCTTGAACCCGACCTCGTAAGCCGTGACCGCCTCCTGGGTGACGGGCAGATCTTCCGCGAAAGTGGATCCCTGCACGGTCGGGAAACTGCCCGCCTTGTAGCCGCGCGAAACATTGCCATACAACATCGAATCGGCGTTCAGATGGTAGTCAGCGCCTGCTAGCCAGGAGACATTGTGCTGGGTCAGCGTGTCATGAAACACCTGGCCGGGGAAGCCCTGGAAGTTCAGAACATAGCAATCCCCGGTTGTGACCGGAGTGAAAGGAACATAGTTGGGATTTGGCGCCCCACTCGGTAGATACTGCGGATCTGTATACGCGTTGGCAATGACATTGAATAATTGGGCAACATGACCATCTCCGGGGGAGTATCCACAAATGTCCGCCGTGTCACGAGTATGCGTATAGCGCAAACCGCCTTTAAGCGTAAGCGCGCTTGATACATCATAGTTGACGTTGCCAAAAAACGCGTAGTTCAGGAAGCTTTGATGGACGTTGGCCCCGGTCGTCGTGATATAGTTTGCAGCTGGATTATATTGTGAACTTCCGCTGAAGTCCAGCTGCTGGTTCTCGTCCGATTTTGTGGACTCGAAATTGGTTCCCACCACCCAGCGCAGGTCAGACCTGCCCTGGTTCGAGAGTCTCAGTTCCTGGTTGAAAGAGTGTATCGCCGCTGTGGTTGGGCCAGTGTTGGAGATCGCTCCGGCCGTGCCGTCAAGATCTTCGAAATCGTAAGGCTGGCTCAGAACCTGATAAGACGTCAGTGACGTCACAGTTGCATAGCTGCCCAGATCCTTGGAAATCTTGAGGGCGCTTTGAAGGTATTTGCGCAGGGTATGCGGCGCCGCATAGCCAAACAGATCATTCTGATTCCAGTCGGCGAGCCGGGCATTTCCATTCGCGAAGGGGGCAGCCACTTCGGCTGGCTGCGTGCTCCCCGGGATCTGGGGCCGGATGGCAATCAATTGCGCGGCCTGCGGCTGCGATGTGTCCCGCCACGCATTGACGGTCCACAGCACATTCAGGCTATCGGCGTGATAGGCGAGAGAGAAACGCCCTGCGATATAGTCGGCGGCCGCATTGGTGTCGCCCGGTCGGGTCAGACTTTGCTGCCACCCGTCCCGATGCAGCGCCGTCACCGCGAGTCGCGCGGATAAGCCGTCACCAAGCGGGCCGCTGATGAAAGCATCGCCACCCAATTCGTTGAAGCGCCCGTAGCTGATGTCGCCGCCGTAGCGGAAATCGTCGGTCGGCTTGGCGGCGACATAGTTGATCGCACCGCCCGTGGCGTTCTCGCCGAACAGCGTACCTTGCGGCCCCTTCAAAGCCTCGACGCGTTGCAGATCAAAGGCGGCATGCAGGCCAAGGATCGGAAACGGGAGCGGGGCTTCGTCGAGATATACGCTCACCGACGGATAGACGCCAAGCGAGCTCTCGTTGAAGCCCACCCCGCGCAACGTGTAAATCGGTGTGCCAACGCCGCTCTCGGCGAATTTCAGGCCGGGGACGACAGCAGCAATATCCTGGACCGACGTGATCCGCCGCTCTGCGAGTTCCTGTCCTGACACGGCCGTGATCGAGAGACCCACCCTGTTCTGATTCTCTTCGCGCTTGTTGGCCGTGACGACGATATCGCCGGCGTCGGCGATGGTTGACGGCGCCTGGGCGGCTTGTGCCGCAGCGGGCGCTGCTTGGGCGGTGGTCTGTGCCCGAGCCGTGACGGAAAGGCTAATTGCCAGCGCGACCATGCCGGTCGCCTGCATCGTGACGTGCATTTTTTTCATGGTCTCTCCCCTTTCGAACCCCTTTCGAATTCGTCTTGTCGGGCAGTCTATCCTCAAAAAATCGCCACTGTCAATTGTAGGACCGTAAATTTTTGACCACCACCGCCCATATCTCAAGGCCTCTACGGTAGGACCATTGACATAGTTGGACGTCGTGGTAATCTGGCAAGCGGGATGACGATCGAGAGGATTTGCGCGAATGGCACAGCAGTCGCATGCGGCACAGGTTGATGCGGTTATCGTCGGCGCCGGGTTTTCCGGACTTTACATGCTCCATCGCCTGCGCGGGCTGGGTTTCACCACGCGGGTGTTCGAGGCGGCGGACGGTGTCGGTGGGACCTGGTACTGGAACCGCTATCCGGGCGCACGCTGCGACTCGGAAAGCCATTATTACTGCTATTCGTTCTCGGACGAGATCCGGAAGGAATGGAAGTGGAGTTGCCGCTACCCCGCGCAACCCGAGATCCTCGAATACCTTAATTTCGTCGCCGACCGGCTCGACCTCAAGAAGGACATCGAGTTTGGCACGCGCGTGACCGCGGGGTATTTCGATGAAGCGGCACACGGCTGGCGGATCGAAACCGACCGCGGCGAGACAGTGCACGCGCGCTTCCTGATCACGGGTGTCGGGAACACATCGACGCCCGCCAACCCGACGCTTCCCGGCATCGAGAAGTTCGCCGGCAAGATCTATCATACCGGGCTGTGGCCGCACGAAAAGGTCGATTTCACGGGGCAGCGGGTTGGCCTGATCGGCACCGGATCAAGCGGAATCCAGAGCACGCCCCTGATCGCCGCCGAGGCCGACCACCTCACGGTGTTCCAGCGGACCGCCAACTACAGCGTGCCCGCTCGAAATCATGAGTTGACCGACGATATGCGCCGTGAGCAGCTCGAGAAGTTCGAAGAGCTGCGGCGCCTGACCCTGGCGTCGCCCATCGGCATGTCGTTCGAGCCTGCACAAGTCTCGGCGCTCGAGATCACGCCGGAGGAACGCAAGGCAAAGCTCGACGCGCTGTGGGACGTGGGCGGCTTCCGTTTCATGTTCACCAGTTTCAACGATATCGTGCTGGACAGGCAGGCCAACGCGGTTGTCGCCGATTACATCACCGCGAAAATCCGCGACAAGGTCCGCGATCCGGCGGTCGCCGACGTGTTGTGCGACTTCAACCATCCGGTCGGAACCAAGCGGCCGCCGATCGACACGGATTACTACGAGACCTTCAACCGCGACAATGTCGATATCGTAAGCATCCGCGCCGATCCGATCCGCGAGGTGACAGCCGATGGCCTGACTCTTGAAAGCGGCGCTCATTACCGGCTCGACGCGATCGTCTGCGCGACCGGATTCGACACGGTAACCGGCTCGCTCATCAAGATGAACCTGCATGGCAAGGGCGGGCAGGCCTTGGCCGAGAAGTGGAAGTACGGGCCGCAGGCCTATCTCGGGCTGTGCACGTCCGGTTTCCCCAACCTGTTCATGGTCACCGGGCCGGGCAGCCCGGCGATCCTGACCAACTTTCCGGTCTGCATCGAGCAGAATGTCGATTGGATCGCGAAACTGATGGAGCGGATGCGCGACATCGGCTTCAACGAAGTCGAGGCTTTGCCCGATGCCGAGGCCGAATGGGTCAAGGACATCGTCGAGGCAGCCGACAAGACTTTATTCCCGACCGTCGACTCGTGGTACATGAATTCGAACCTGCCAGACAAGCCGCGCGTATTCACCGCCTACTTCAGCGGCATGAATACCTACGCCGAAATCTGCGATGATATTGCGAGGAACAACTACAAAGGTTTCGATCTGCGCACGCATGCGCGGGCCGAGGTCGCCTGAACGAGTTGCTGAGGCGGCCCGGAAAGGCGAACGGCCCGCGCTTCGAACGGCCCGCGCCGACGCCGGAGAGTGTGACCGGAACGATGACCCTGTCACAGGGGCATCGTTCCGGATTGTCGTTCGATCACAAAGAGTGAGCGGCACGGAAACCCCTGCCGCGGTGCCGATTACCCCCTTGCAGCGGCCACTGGCAACGCGGCAAATGACGGCCCACCCGGGGTCCGCGCTACCGCCCGGTGCTGGCCCGCCTCAACTGATTACGCCGGCTGCGACCAGTCCCTCGAACTCATCGCCGGCAAGCCCAAGCATGCCGCACAGCACGCGTTCGTTGTCCTCTCCAATCAACGGCCCGCGGGTTCCGGTCGCGATGCCCAGACCGCCGACATTCCACGGCGCCCGAAACAGCACTTCCTGCCCCAGACCGGGTATGTCGACTGTGTCGGCCATGCCGCGCGCCGCGATCTGGCAATCGCTCCAGACCCCTTCGATATCGTTGACCGGCGAACTCGGCACCCCCGCCGCGCGCAATTCGGTCACGAGAGCGTCGCGTTCACGGGTCGCGGTCCACGCGGCGATCAGGGAATCGAGTTGCGCGCGCGCAGCGATCCGGTCGCAGGCGGCGGCGAACCGGGTATCGTGCGCCCACGCCTGGTCATGCGCGACTAGAGAAAGCGCAGACCAGTCGGAATTGTCCCTCACCGCGATCGACAGCCAGGAATCGCCGCCAGCGGCGGGATAAATCCCATGCGGCGCCATCGCGGGATGGGCATTGCCGGCCGGGAGCGGCTGGCGCCCCTCGATCTGGGCCTGAAGGACATAAGGGGTAAGGGTGGCAAGCAGCGCCTCGGTTTGCGACAGATCGATATAGCATCCCCGGCCGGTCGACTCGCGCTGCAACAGCGCGGCGGACAGCGCTACCAGCGCATGGGCTGCGGCGTTGGGATCGCCGATCGCGAAATTGAGCGCCCCGGTCGGCAACTCATCGGGATATCCCACCAGAGACTCAAGGCCGACGAAGCTCGACATGGTGGGGGCGTAGGTCCGCATGTCGGCGAGCGGCCCGAACTGTCCGGCGCCCGAGAGTGCAACCATCACCAGCCGCGGATTGTCGGCGCTAAGCCGGTCGTAACCGATGCCGGACCGCTCGAGCGATCCGGCCGACATGTTTTCCAGCACGATGTCGCAGGACCTTGCCAGTCGCATCAGCAGATCGACGCCTGCCGGCTCTTTCAGGTTCAGGGTGATGCCGGATTTGCCCTTGTTGATCTGGTGGAACATTGGCGACATGTCGGTGGTCTGGCCTTCGATCCGTTGGCCGTCGCGGATGATCGCGCCGGAAAGGCGCGAATTGTCGGGCCGGGCGCGATGCTCGACCTTGATGACCTCTGCCCCGAGCTGCGCAAGGATGCTGCCCACTTGCGGCGCCGACCACACCCAGCCCAGGTCCAGGACGCGCAGGCCCGCGAGCGGGCTGGCAGCATCGATGCGCCGGCGACCGCCGGCATTGGCCAGCAGCATGTCGGCCCCGTTGGGTGCTTGCGCAGTCCCGCGGGTCTCAGCGATCCGGAAGGGAAGGGCTGGGCCGACCAGCGGGCGATTGTGCTCGACCCATGGCCGCAGAAAGCCTCGCTCGGCCAGTTGCGCGGTCGCCAACACGTCGCTGAGATCGCGCAGCGGGGCGATGGTCAGCCGGAAGCGATCGGCAATTTCCTCGATTTCCGTCTTGGTATGCCGGGCCAGCCAGGGCACGATCAGGGCATCGACCTCCTCGGGATATTGCTGCCCCATGGCCCGCAGCTTCTGGTAGCGCGGCTCCTGGGACCAGGCGGGATTGCCCATGGCTTCGACGAAGCGCTCCCATTCGGCACGGGTGCGGCCCGAGAGGCATACCGCGCCATCTGCGCAGGGCAGGATGACGAAAGGATAGGCGCCGCCCGAATCCGCCGCGCGCCGTCCCGCACGCTTCCAGCTCATGCCGTGATGGATATAGAACCGGCAATTGACCCCGACATAATGCGCGAGCACGTCGTTGAGTGCGATATCGACGAGGCGGCCGCCCTCTACCGCCGGCCCCGCGAGACGCGCCATCAGGCACGCGGCAGCGAGATGCGCGCCGGCCTGGCATTCGAGCACGCCCGGTGGAATGGTGAGCGGCGGGCGTCCCGGCTCGCCCAAGGCCCACGCGACACCCGCCTCGGCCTGCGCATCGAGCGGTACCGCGGGCACATCGGCAAGCGGACCGGTCAACCCGAACACCGAGGCTGCGCCGAACACAGTCCCGGTCAGGCCCGCAGCCAGATCGGCCATTGAGCTTCCGGTTATCGTGGTAAAGTATGACGGATCGTCGGTGATTACGAGGTCAGCATCGCCTATCGCTTTGAGCACATCGCTCGCACCGACTGTCTGTTTGTCGGCACTGTAAAAGGCCAACGCAAGCGCGATTGGGTTGGACGCTTCTTCGGCAGATTCTGTCGTCACGGACGAGGCGTCGATTCGAATCACCTTGGCGCCCATCTGGCCCAGCAGCCAACCGCAATAGGCACCCGCGATACTGCGGCTGACTTCCACCACACGCAGTGGCATGCTCGTCGCGCTGCTCATCGAGCCGCCCCCCGAGCGGCTTCCAATTTCGCAGGATGTTGGCGCAGCAAGGCATCTATCGTGGCGCTATCGACCCCGATCTGGCGCAGGACCTCGGCAGTGTGCTCTCCCGGGTGAGGAGCCCGGCGCAGCAGATGGATAGGCTCGCCATCCGCGATCCAGGGCAACCGGACATGCGGCACGCCATCCAGTTCGCCGAAGGTTTGGCGTTCCGCGATCGCGTCGGACCGGACCGCCTGCTCCAGTCCGGCCACCGGGGTGACCGGTACACCCGCTGCGCGTAACCGCTCGACCCACACGTCCACGTTCTCGCTGGCGAGCGCGGCGCTGATCTCGGCCGTCAATTCGCCGTTGTTCCGGCTGCGGTCGGCAACGGTCAGGAAGCGCGGGTCGGCAATCAGACCGGGAATTTCCAGAATCCCTGCCACGCGCTCCCACAGCCGCTGGTTTGGGGCGGCGATCATCAGGTCGCCGTCGCGCGCGCGATAGACTTCGTATGGGGCCGCGATCGGGTTGCCGGAACCGGCGCGCCTGGGCCGCTGGCCGGTTATCCTTGCCGCCGTCGCCTGGTAGGCGACAAGGCTGAGTGCGGTATCGACCAGTGCGGTTTCCATCGAACGGACCGGCTGGCCGCGATGCTTCGCCAGCATTGCCGCCAGGACACCCATCGCAATCCACTGTCCGGTGCCGAGGTCGATGACGGAAGGCGCGCAACGCACAGGCGGTGCGCCGTCGTGGCCGTTCATCATCATGATGCCGCTGAACGCCTGGACGAGTGGATCATAGCCCGGCAGCGCGCGGCCAATCGGTCCGGCGCCAAAGGCGTTGAGCGCATAATAGAGAATATCGGGATTGACCGCACGCACCGCCTCCTCGCCGACGCCGATGCGCTCGGCGACGCCCGGCCGCATGCTTTGCAGGAGCACGTCCGAACTGGCTGCCAGCGCCAATGCCCCCTCGCGTCCGGCGACAGTGCCGAGATCGAGGACGACGCCGCGCTTGCCGGCGTTCATGTGGCGGTGGACGACACTGGCCCCGTCGACTTCCGGCGCCCAGGCGCGTGCGTCGTCTCCGGCCGGCGATTCGACCTTGACGACGTCGGCGCCAAGCTGCGCCAGGATCATGGTGGCATAAGGCCCTGCCATGTTGGTCGAAAAATCGACGATCCGCACGCCCTCCAGCGGAGCGAAGCGGGCGCGACCAGGCGCGGAACCGGAAGCGCTCGGAATTGCCATTGCACCCTCTAGCTTTGTTGAATATCCTAATGTAGGACCATAGAGGGTGACGGTCAAGCGTCGCCAGGCGGTGAGAGGCGAAAGATGCAGGCGGCTGAAATTTCCGGAGCAACTGCGGCCAGGCCGGCGGAATGGACGTTCGCCGATGTCTGGGAGACCGTTGCCGGGGAGGTGCCCGATCATGTGGCGCTGGTGCATGGCGAACGGCGAATCACCTGGCGGGACTTCGATCGCCGCGCGGACGGGATAGCGGCCGCGCTGCTCGACGCCGGGCTGCAGCACCAGGACAAGGTCGCGCTATACCTGCACAATGCACCGGCCTATCTTGAAGGCGTGTTCGCCGCGCTCAAGGCTCGACTGGTCCCGGTGAACACCAATTACCGCTACACTGGCGATGAACTGGTCCAGCTGTGGACCGATGCCGACGCCGCGGCGGTGATCTTCCATGGCCGCTTCCTCGCGCAGGCCGATGCGGTGCGGGCGCGCTGTCCTTCGGTGAAGGCCTGGCTGTTTGTTGATGACGGGGAGGGCGCCTGCCCGGGGTGGGCGACTCCCTTCGATTCGGCGGCGCAAGGCGCTGCCGCACGAACCGGGGCGCCGCAGGGCCGAAGTGGTGACGACCAGGTGCTGATCTATACCGGGGGCACTACCGGCCTGCCGCGCGGGGTGATGTGGCGCCAGCACGACATGTTTCTGGCCTCCAACACCACCGGCGATCCAGAGGTTGCCGACTATGATCACATCCGCAAGCGACTCCACGGCGCTGCGCCGCCAATCGGGCTGCCGGCCGCGCCGCTGATGCACGGTACGGCCTTCGTGTTCGCCGCAACGATCCTCAACCGTGGTGGCACCGTGGTGACGCTGCCAGGAGGAGCGTTCGACGTCCCGGCTCTGTTCGATGCCATGGTTCGCGAGGGGGTGACCGACCTGTGCATCGTCGGAGACGCCTTCTGCCGACCGATGGTGGACGCGCTCGATCGCGAACCCCATCGCTGGGATCTGCAACGGTTGAGGGTTGTGTCCTCGTCCGGGATGGCGTGGAGTGCCAGCGTCAAGGAGCGGCTGCTGGCGCATGCCCCGTCGGCGCTGCTGATCGATTTTCTCAACGCCAGCGAGGCCAGCGGAATGGGCCGCGCGCTAACCTCGGCAAAGCGGAAGGACAGCGGCTCCCGCTTTCAGCTGGGCAAGAACGCATGTGTCATCGGCGAGGACGGCCGCCCGCTGATGCCGGGTGACCCTGAACCCGGGCGCCTTGCGGTAAGCGGCCACATCCCGCTCGGTTATTACAAGGACCCGGTGAAGACCGCCGCGACCTTTCCGGTGATCGACGGCGTACGCTATTCCGTGCCGGGCGATCTCGCCACGGTCGATGCCGATGGCGCGATCACGCTGCTCGGTCGCGGTTCGACGAGCATCAATACCGGCGGCGAGAAGGTCTATCCCGAAGAGGTCGAGGACGCGATCACGGCGTGGCCGGGAGTCGCCGACACGCTGGTCGTCGGGATCCCGCATGAGCGGTTCGGCCAGATGGTGGTGGCGGCCGTTGCGATGAGCGATGGCGCTCCCCTCGATGAACGCGCGCTGCTTGAGCACCTGCGCAGCCGTCTGGCAGGGCACAAGATCCCGCGGGCGATCATGCCGGTCGCCTCGATCGAACGGGGACCGAACGGCAAGGCTGACCGCCCCGGCGTCACGGCGCGCATCGTTGCATGGCTGGATTCGGGAAAAAGGGAGACAATGTCATGACCGCTGCCGAACCGCATGTGCTCTACGAAAAGCGGGACGGCATCGCTTACGTGACCCTCAACCGGCCGGGCAAGCGCAACGCGTTCTCGCCGGAAATGCTGGTCCGGCTCTGCGACATCTGGCGCGACGTGGCCGAGGATCGCCAGATTCGCGTGGCGCTTGTCACCGGAGCCGGAGACCAGGCGTTCTCCTCGGGTGGCGATCTCGGCATCACCATCCCGCTGATGATGCGCACGCGCGAGCCGGTAGGCGAGTGGGAGGAGCGCTTCGCCCAGGATCGCAAGCAGCTATATCGAGCGATCCTGCGCGGCGCGAATTTCTTCAAGCCGGTGGTCGCGGCGATCAACGGCGATGCGCTGGCAGGCGGCGCCGAATTCGTCCTCGCCACCGACATCCGGGTCATGGCCGAGACGGCGAGGATCGGGGTGACCGAGGTGCGGCGCGGGTTGATTGCCGGCGGCGGGTCGCTGGTCAGGCTGGCGCGACAGGTGCCCTGGGCGATGGCGATGGAACTGGCGCTGGTTGGCGAGGCGATAAGTGCCCCGCAGGCGCTGGCGATGGGCCTCGTCAACCGGGTGGTCCCGCAGGGCGAGGTGCTGGCGGTCGCCGAGAATCTGGCGCGGAGAATCAGCCTGGGTGCGCCGATGGCGCTCGCCAAGACCAAGGAGGCGATGGTGCGCTCGAACGGATTGCCGTTCGACGAAGCCTTCACGATCGAGGCGCAGTGCACAAAGGACAATGCCGCGACCGAAGACGCGAAGGAAGGTCCGCGCGCATTCATGCAGAAGCGGCCACCGGTATACACCGGGCGCTGACAACGACCAACGGCGGGAAAGGAAACAGACGATGCGCGGCGTTGTATTTACCGGCAATAGCACCCTCGACCTCATCGAATTCCCCGATCCGACGCCGGGGCCGCGCGATGTCGTGCTGGAGATCAAGGCATCCGGGATGTGCGGCAGCGATCTCAAGCTCTATCGCCCGCCGGCAGGTGCCGCCTTCGCTGCGCTGGGCCTGAAGGACAGCGGCGAGCCGGTGATCGCCGGCCACGAGCCTTGCGGGGTGGTCGCGGAGGTCGGGCGTGACGTCGATCCGCGCATCGTCCGGGTCGGCGACCGCGTGACGCTCCATCACTACCAGGGCTGCCGGACCTGTCCGCAGTGCCGCACCGGCTGGACGCAGATGTGCGACCGCACCGCGATCGTCTATGGTGTCACCGGACATGGCGGGCACGCCCCATACATGCGTGCCGCGGTCGAGACGGTGGTCGGCCTGCCGGAGGAGGTATCCTTCACCACCGGCGCCGCTGTCTCCTGCGGCACCGGGACCGCCTATGGCGCCTTGCTGCGGCTCGACGTGTCGGCGCGCGATACGCTGGTTATCGTCGGGCAGGGGCCGGTCGGGCTTTCGGCGACACAGCTTGCAGCAGCAATGGGCGCGCGCGTCATCGCGATCGACGTCAGTGCCGAAAGGGCGAACCGGGCGAGGGAATTCGGTGCCGCGCACGCCATCGATGCGAGTACGTCCGATCCGGTGGAGGCGATCATGGCGCTGACCGGCGGCAAGGGAGCAGGCAAGGCGCTCGACACATCAGGCGCCGCGCCGGGCCGCTCGGCGGCGGTCCGCGGGGCTTCGGCCTGGGGCAAGGTCTGCTTCGTCGGCGAGGGGGGCGATGTCACATTGAATGTCAGTCCGGACATCATTCGCAAGCAACTGACGATTTTCGGATCATGGACGGTGAACAGCGCCGCGCAGGGTGATTGCCTGAGATTCATTGCAGATCACGGGCTGGAAGTCGACAAGCTGTTCACCGATCGCTGGACGTTCGACCAGGCCGCGACAGCCTATCAGGCATTCGACAGGCAGGCGGCAGGCAAGGGTGTGTTCATCAACTGATTGCAGCCCGCCCCGGCGGCGGTGCGCCGCCGGGGCGCTGGCGCCGTCAACCCAGATTGACCCAGACCGACTTGCTGTAGAGATATTCCTCGATGTGGCGACGACCGCCCTTGGCGCCATATCCGCTCATCCGGAAGCCTTCGGTGGTAACCGTCGGCTCGGTCGTGCCGTAGCAGTTGACCCACATCATCCCGGTGCGGACGTCGCGGGCGACGCGGTGCGCCGTTCCGACGTCGCGGGTCCAGACCGCGCCGCCCAGGCCGTATTGGGTGTCGTTGGCGAGCCGGACAGCGTCCGCCTCGGTATCGAACGGAATGACCGAGGCAACCGGCCCGAAAATCTCCTCACGCGCGGTGCGCATGTCGTTGGTCATGCCCGAAAGCACCGTCGGCGGCACGAAGAAGCCCCCGGCAAGCTCGCCGCCGAGGCGTTCGCCGCCAGACGCGATCTGCGCACCCTCGCTGCGGGCCAGATCGAAGTAACCGGAAACATTGGCCAGTTGCTTGCGCGATACCAGTGGGCCGAGCTGCGTTGCGGGATCGAGCGGGTTGCCGACCTTGATCGTTCTGCTGAAGGCGGCCAGGCGCTCGACGAATTCATCGAGGATCGGCCGCTGCACGAACAGCCGCGTACCGGCGTAGCAGATCTGGCCGCTATTGTTGAAGCAGCCCATTGCCGCGCCGGGAACCGCCCGGTCGA
>JAGWPW010000157.1 GCA_028870315.1 Sphingomonadales bacterium
CCGCCGGGATCCGCGCGCTCGGCGCGGCGAGCGAGCAGCTCATCGCCGCGCTTTCGGCCTATGGGGCGCGGCGGCTGCAGGTCTATGACACGCCGCAGGGGCCGCATAGCGAACTGCTCGAATTCCTCGCCGCGCTCTACAACGGCACGATGGCGCCGGTGCGGCTGCCGCATGGCGATGCCGGCGAGGTTCTGCCGCGCCGCCGGGTCAGCTTCGGCCAGACCACCGCCGAACTCGGCGCGATGACCGGCGAGGGGCGCCGCTTCTGCGCGATCGTCTCGATCAAGGATTATCCGGGAACGACGCTGCCGGGGATGCTCGACGATCTGCTGCGCGTCCCTTGCGAGATGACCGTCAGCCAGAGCTTCGCCTTCGTCGATCGCGGCGAGAGCCTGGCCCGGATGAACCTCGCGCTGCGCCGGATGCGCGCCGCCGACGACGAGGCGGTGACGCTGCGCTCCGAGCTAGCGCAGGCCAAGGACGATGTCGCCGCCGGCCGCGCCCATTTCGGCGAACACCATATGACGATCGCGCTGCACGCGGCAAGCCAGACGCAGGTCGATGCCGCAGTCGCCGAGGTCCAGGCGGCGCTCGCCGATCTCGGGATTGTCGCGGTGCGCGAGGATCTTGGCCTCGAACCCGCCTTCTGGGCGCAGTTTCCCGGCAATTTCCGCTTCATCGCCCGGCGCGCGCTCATCGGCTCGGCCAATTTCGCCGCCTTCGCGAGCGGGCACAATTTCCCGGTGGGGCGGCCCGCCGGCAATCACTGGGGCGAGGCGGTCACGCTGTTCGAGACCACCGCCGCCGGCCCCTATTTCTTCAACTTCCATCAGGGCGATCTCGGCAATTTCACGGTCATCGGCCCGTCGGGCAGCGGCAAGACGGTGATCGTCAATTTCCTGCTGGCGCAGGCGCGCCGTTTCGACCCGCGCATCGTCTTCTTCGACAAGGACCGCGGCGCCGAACTGTTCATCCGCGCGATCGGCGGGCGCTATGAAGCGCTCCAGCCGGGCGCGGCCTCGGGGCTCAACCCGCTGCTGCTGCCCGATTCCCCCGAAAACCGCCGTTTCCTGATCGACTGGATCGCGCTGCTCGTCGGCGGTGCGCGATCGGCGGCGGAAGAGCACATGATCAAGGAGGCGGTCGATGCCAATTTCGCCGCCCCCCCCCGGCCTGCGGCGGCTCGGTCATTTCGTCAATCTGCTGCGCGGCGGCCATCGCCCGCTGGCCGACGATCTGTTCGCCCGGCTGCGCCGCTGGTGGGGCGAGGGCGAACACGCCTGGCTGTTCGACAATGCCGGCAGCGCCGGCCACGACAGCCTCGATCTTTCGGAGGCGACGACCGGCTTCGACATGACGCGGGTGCTCGACGCGCCGCAGTTGCGCACGCCGCTGATGATGTATCTGTTTCACCGCGTCGATGAGCGGCTCGACGGCCGGCCGACGATCATCGTCATCGACGAGGGCTGGAAGGCGCTCGACGACGAGGTGTTCGTGGCGCGCATCCGCGACTGGGAAAAGACGATCCGCAAACGCGGCGGCATTCTCGGCTTTGTCACCCAGAACGCCGAGGATGCGCTGGCAAGCCGCATCTCCGGGGCCATCGTCGAGCAGTCGGCAACCCAGATCTTCACCGCCAATCCGCGCGCGCGCGCCGAGGATTACGTCGATGGCTTCGGGCTCACCACGCATGAGTTCGAGCTGCTGCGCACCCTGCCCGACAGCGCGCATTGCTTCCTTGTCAAGCACGGGCGCGACAGCGTGGTGCTGCGGCTCGACCTGTCGGGGCAAAAGGATCTGCTGACGATTCTTTCGGGGCGCGAGGCCAGCATCCGCCGCTTCGATGAAATCCGCTCCCGGCTCGGCGATGCGCCGCAAGCCTGGATGCCGGCGCTGCTCGCGGCGGCGCAGTGATGGCGCTCTGTCCGGCCTTCGATCCGGGCGCCCCCTATGTCGCCGCGATGCTCGCGCTCGCCGATTGCCAGAGCCAGGGCATCGCCGAGGACGGCTGGCGCGCGCTCGCCGGCGGCTTCGGCCCGGCGCTGACCGCGCTCCTGACCATCGCGGTCGCGCTGCTCGGCTATCGCCTGATGCTGGGCGAGCGCCTCGATCCGCCGCGCGCAGCGACGCTCATGCTGCGGATTGCGGTGGTGCTGGCGCTGTGCACGCAATGGTCGGCGTGGGATGCGCTCGCCTTTCGCATCGGCACGCAGGAACCGGCGGCGCTCGCCGCGACGGTGCTCGCGCCGGGCGGGCTCGGCGGCGGGGATGGCGCGGCGATCACCGCGCGCTTCGACCGGCTCGATGACCAGATCGGCGCGATCGCGGCGATCGTTGCCGCGCCGGCGGCGGTGGCGGGCAGCCCGGACGCCACGCCCGCCGCACCGCCGCCGACAATGGCCCTGCTGTCCACCGAGGATCAACACCAGCTCCTGTCCGCGCGCCGGATCATCACCGTCACCGCGCTTGCCGGGCTGATCGCGGTGCGCGCCGCGCTCGCGCTGCTGCTCGCGCTCGGGCCGCTGTTCGCCGCCTCGCTGCTGTTCGCCCAGACCCAGTCGTTCTTCGCGGGCTGGCTGCGGGCGATGGCGGGCGCGATCCTTGCAGCGGTGGCGATCCCGATGATGCTGGCGCTCGAACTCGCGGTGGTCGAGCCGCAGGTCGGCGCGCTTGCCGCGCTGCTCGACGCGGCGCAGCCGCCGGGCGATGCGGTGGTGCGGCTGTGGGAAACGGCGGGGGTGTTCGCGCTCGCGCTGCCGGCGCTCGTGCTGGCACTCGCGCGGGCAGCGTCGGCCTTGCGGCTGCCGGTGCGGGCCGATGCGGCGCGCGCGCGCATCACCGCAGCGCGCATCGCCGGCGAATGGCCGGCGCCCG
>JAGWPW010000158.1 GCA_028870315.1 Sphingomonadales bacterium
ACCACCCTGCTCGGCGGCAATTTCGACGGCCCGATCCTGGACTTCGATTTCTAAATAGTCCGGTTCGGGCATTTGCATCGCTGTCGGCGACGCGCCGCGCCGCCGCAATTCCTGTCAATTAAATGCAGCGTCACCGTAATTGCGTAATTGCCAGCGTCACCGTAATTGCAGCGTCACCGTAATTGGTCACCGTAATTGCAGCGTCACCGTAATTGCGAAGCCGCGCGGATCCTCATGTACGTCCCCAGATCAAAATAGTCGGTTTGCGTCGCGATCAAGCCCTCTCGGAAAGTGAAGGTGGATGCGATCGGCAGTTCATGCCACTGTCCGTCGAACTGGAAGCGGTCGATGCGTTCATGCATCACCGTCTGCCCCTGCTCTACCGACCGAACAACGCGATGCTCGCTTTGCTGCGGCGCGTAGGCAAATCCGAGCGAGGGCATCTCCAGTACGCGGCACAACGCCTCCCTGCCGGTCATGATGCCCGGCCCCATCGGCACCGTTATCAGTTGGAAGCCCTCGGTGACCAACGTCGCGGCTGCTGCCCCGTCGCTTGCCAAGAACGCCGCGAGAAAGCGGTCGATTGTCTCCAGACTGGTCATGACTGATCGAACTCCACGATGAGCGTGCGTGGTCCGTAGGTCAGAAAATGCGGAATCCGCGCGAGCGAATCGTCCCCGCCGGCCAGCCGGATGGCGGAGGAGCGGGCCAGCAGCCGCTCCAGCGCGATCCGCATCTCCGCGCGCGCTAGCTGACTGCCGATGCAATGGTGAATCCCGAAGCCGAAGGTCAGGTGGCTCCGCTGTTGCCGCGCAAGATCCAGTGTGTCGGGTTGCGGAAACTGCCGGGCATCGCGGTTCCCCGCCGCAAAGCGGATATTGACGACCGAGCCGGCGGGAACGGGAACGTCGCCGATGCTGGTATCGCGTCTGGCAGTCCGCATCAGACCTTGCAGTGGCGCATCGAGCCGCAGCACTTCCTCAATGAATGCGGGGACGAGCGACGGCTCGGCGCGAAGCCGACTCTGCAACGCCGCATCCTGAGCCAATCGCAGCATGGCCGATCCGATGGCATGCGTCGTCGTCTCGTTGCCGGCGGTAAGCAACAATTGCAGGAGCAGGCTGAGGTCGTTCTCTGGGATCAGTTCACCGTCCGAATTCCCGGTGTTGGCCAGCGCGCTCAGCAAGGTATCTTTGGGCTCCTCGCGAACCTTGCGGATTTCGCCGCAGAAGAAGCTGCGCATCTCGATTATCGAGCGCGCATCGCGTAGAATCGTCTCTCGCGAACGCCCTTGCTGCATCTGGTCGACGCTGGCATCGGACCAGCGTTTGAAATCATTGAGTCGGTCCTCGCCAAGCCCGAGTTGCTGCGCGATCATGCGCATCGGCAGCGGAACCGCGAACAAGGCGCAGAAATCGAACGGCTCTTGCGGGAACGCGTCGATCAGTCGCTCGACGATGGCGAGAATCGCCGGCTCGGCCTCGCGCACGCGCCTGGCGCTGAACACCTTGTCCACCAGCGATCGCTGCCCGGCATGTTCGGGCGGGTCCATGCCCACGAGCACGTTCGTCGGTGGAAATCCGGCCTCGTCGTAGAGCCGGCCGACCTCTTGCGAAAGTTCGTCTCCCCGTGCGTTAAGATCGGTGAAGCTCGAAAACGTCGCCGGGTCGGCGGCGATCTGGCGAATGTCGTCGTATCCGGTAACGACGAAGAACCCCGTCACCGGATCGCGATAGGCCGGACTCTGCTCGCGAATTTGCTCATAGACCTGGAACGGGCATGCCATCGCCGAAGGCGATGCCAGCGTCAGCGGAGTATCGGCTTCAGACATGTCATCTCCCAATGCGAGCCAGCTATGCCGCCTTTAACTGGCATATATGCTAGTTATCCCGCGCAGGCTGTCAAGGTGCGACAGTTCGGGCTTGTATTGCGGCGTCGCAATTGGGAAACATTGGCATGGCTGCCACGAGACGACCCGGCGAAGAAAGTCGCACGCTCTTGATCGTAGCTGCGGTCGAGGTGATCAACACTGAAGGATATGCGGCGCTCTCAGCGCGACGCCTGGCGGAAAAAGTCGGGCTGAAGCGGCAGATCGTCCATTACTATTTTCGGACGATGAACGATCTCCTGCTCGCGGTGATCCGCCATTACGGCGAGGAAGGACTGGCCCGCTTCAGGAAGGCATTCGCCTCCGCTGATCCTCTGCGCGTGCTTTGGGAAATGCCGGCCGACTCCAGTGCGACCAGCTTTGCCTTCATCGCGATGGCGCGCCACTCGCCCGTCATCCGAGCCGAGGTGACGCGCTATCTCGAGGCTTTTCGCGACCTCCAGGTCGAAGCCGTGGCATGCCATCTGGCGAGGCACCATACAGCCATCCCGCTGCCGCCTGAGGCGATCGTGATGATACTGCAAAGCGTGTCGCAATCATTGGCGTCGGAAGCCTCGCTTGGCGTGGATCGAGGGCACGAAATCGTCCGAAGTGCGATCGAGAAGTTGCTGCTGTTTGGCGGGAGTGAAAGCACATCAGATGGCTTCTGAGTAGACTTAATCCGACTGGGATTACGGTGACGGATTACGGTGACGCTGCACTTAGTTCGACGGATTACGGTGACGCTGCACTTAGTTCGACGGATTACGGTGACGCTGCACTTAGTTCGCCTTCGGTTTCGGTCCGCGCTTGCGGGGCGTGGGATTGCGTCCAAGTATCGCTTCAACACGCTCAAGGAACGCGCTTGACCCAAGCGGGCGACCGATCGATTCTGAACGGCGGAGCGCATCGGACAGTTCCTGGTCTTCCCCCGATGCCAGCAGCGCCGCAAAGTTCGGCACCAGATTCAGCACAGGACGAGTATCGGTCATCCCGTCGCCACGCTCGGGATCGAGCAAAGCGTGCACACTCGACCAGCGCCAGGCAGTTGCGCGATCAACCATCCCCGCTCGCAACGGGTTAAGCGCAACATACCGTAATGCCGCCAGCAGATGCGGCTCATCCATCGCTACACAACCAAATCGCCCCTGCCAAAAATGACCCGTTCGCTTTTCACGTGCATGGATGCGGCCGGCATAAGCGCGGTGCACTTTGGACAACGCACCGCGCAAGGCATCAACATGGTCGGGAACCAGCACCAGATGCACGTGATTTGGCATCAGCACCCAACTCCACACCGCAACGCCGTGCGCAGCGCAATGCATTGCCAGCAAATCACGATACGCCGTGTAGTCCTCTTCGCCAAAGAAGGTCTGTTGTCGCCCATTGCCACGCTGCGTCACATGGTGGGGAATGCCGGGAATTACATATCGAGCCAGTCGCGCCATGACCGCACCTTCTCATGCACGAAACCCGCCGTCAATTAAATGCAGCGTCACCGTAATCCGTCACCGTAATCCGTCACCGTAATCCCTCACCGTAATCCCAATGCAGCGTCACCGTAATCCCGTAATCCGTCACCGTAATCCGCGGGGCTTCGAGCGGACTTCCGAAAATCTGCGTGTCTTCGGCTTCGCGGATCGATCAAGCCCGAGGAAGGGGTGGGCCAAGGCGTGCAAGCTGGCCAGGATCGACTTGCTGCCGTTCCATGCTGCGGGACGGCACGGCTTTGGTCAGGAAATGAACGTCCGGCAGGGCATCGATGAGAAGGCCGCCGGCGATTTCGGCGGATGGTCCGACACCAGCCTGATGCGCAGAACTTATACCCACGCCGAGAAAACGGCAGAGAAGATTCATGAGGCTCAACTGCGCGGACTTCGCGCCGCCGAGGAGAAAACCAAGCTGACGCTGCTCAGGCCGATCGAGGCCAAAAGGAAGGGGAGGGCATGATGTCCGTGTACGGGTTTTGTACGGGTTCGGGGCGAAATGAGCCGTTTGTTCCCGTTATTTTCCGTTTTGAAAATTTTCGCCGGCGGAATGGGTCTCATAAAATCCCCTTATTTCAGAGGGTTTTATGGTGGGCGCGGCAGGGATTGAACCTGCGACCCCACCCGTGTGAAGGGTGTGCTCTACCACTGAGCTACGCGCCCGTCGCTGTCGCGCGGAATGCGGCGATTAGGGGAGGGCGCGGGCGTTGACAAGTGGGCTCGGCAACGCCAATCGCCCGGCGATGAGCGACAGTCCCGAAACCCCCGAAACCCCCGAAACCCCCGAAAGCCCCGAAAGCCCTGAAGCCGCCGCCCCCGCAGTGCGCGACGTGCCGCCCGATCACCTCGCGATCGATCCGCGCAGCGCTTTCTTCGATGGCGACAAGCTCCAGCGTGGCATCGGCATCCGCTTCAAGGGCGCGGTGCGCAGGAATGTCGAGGAATACTCCATCTCCGAAGGCTGGGTCCGCGTGCAGGCGGGCAAGACCCTCGATCGCAAGGGGCGGCCGCTGACGATCAAGCTCTCGGGACCGGTCGAAGCCTGGTTCGAGGATCTTGGTGAAGACCCGCCGGTGGCGAAGGTCTGATCCCCGGCCTAGTTGCCGCGCCCTTCGTCGAGATAGGCGGCGATGATCTCGCCGATCGGATCGCTGCCGGGGCCATGGCGGGCAAGCCCGTGTGCCGGGGCGGGGCGGCGCGCATAGATGAAGCCGGCAACCGGCCAATGCGTGCTGCCGAGCGCGTGGATCGGCGCATACCACACGCGCACCTCGCTCCAGTCGTTGGCGGGCGAGACATCGACCGCGCGGACATTGTCCTCGATCTGGCCGCGGCGTCCGTCGATCGGCGACCAGTTGGCATGGCGCAGCAGGATGGTGCGCGAATCGAGGATCCGGCTGACCGCGGCGACATGGCCGAGCCGCATCGCGCCATAGGGCCGAAACGCCATCACCGCGCCGACGCGCGGGGTCTCGCCACGGCGGTAGCGGCCCGCGGCCTGGTCCCACCAGGTCCAGGCATCACCCCTGATTTCGATGCCCGAGACCGCGCGCGCATAGGGCACGCATTGCAGGAAAGGGCTGGGTTCGCTGCCATCCGGCGGCATGCCGAAGCTTCCCGCCCGCGCGCTTGCGGGCAGCAGGATCAGGCCGAGCAGGGCGGCAAGCAAGGGGATTTCGCGCATGGCACCAAGCTAGAAGGATCATGGTTAAGAAAGTCCTGACAGCCAAAGCTGCTTGCCAGCCGGGATCGCCTGCGCCACTGCCGCAGCGATGACCGCTCGCCTTCCCCAGATCGTCATCATCGGCCGCCCCAATGTCGGCAAATCGACGCTGTTCAACCGCCTCATCGGCAAGAGGCTGGCGCTGGTCGATGACCAGCCGGGGGTGACGCGCGACCGGCGGCTGGGCGAGGCGCAACTGCTCGGCCTCAGCTTCACCGTGGTCGATACCGCGGGCTGGGAGGACGAGGATCCCGCGAGCCTGCCCGGCCGGATGCGCGCCCAGACCGAGGCGGCGCTTGCCGGCGCGACGGGTGCGTTGTTCGTCATCGATGCGCGCGCCGGCCTGACCCCGCTCGACGAGGAGATTGCGCGCGCCTTGCGCGGCAGCGACGTGCCGGTGGTGCTCGTCGCCAACAAGGCCGAGGGGCGGGCGGGCGATGCCGGGCTGTTTGAAGCCTTCGCGCTTGGTTTCGGCGAGCCGGTGGCGCTGTCGGCCGAGCACGGCGAGGGGCTTGCCGACCTTTTCGAGGCGCTGCGACCCCTGGTCGAGGGCGCCGGCGATGCCGAGGCGCCGTCGGTCGATGACGAGGACCCGGCACGCCCGCTGAAGCTGGCCATCGTCGGCCGGCCCAACGCCGGAAAATCGACGCTGATCAACGCGATGCTGGGCGAAGACCGGCTGCTGACCGGGCCGGAGGCGGGGATCACCCGCGATGCGATCACCGTCGGCTGGGACTGGCTGGACCCGAAAAGCGGCGAGCATCGGGCGCTGCATCTCATCGATACCGCGGGCATGCGCAGAAAGGCGCGGGTCATCGACAAGCTCGAAAGGCTGGCGGTGGCGGATGCGCGCCACGCGGTCGATTTCGCCGAGGTGGTGGTGCTGCTGCTCGATGCCACCCTGGGGCTCGAACACCAGGACCTCAAGATCGCGGCGATGGTGCTGGAGGAAGGCCGGGCACTGATGATCGCGATCAACAAATGGGATGTCGCGCAGAACGCCTCGGCGCTGTTCAACGGCATCAAGGCGGCGCTCGATGAAGGGCTGGCGCAGGCGCGCGGGCTGCCGGTGCTGACCGTTTCGGCGCGGACGGGCAAGGGTATCGACACGCTGATCGGCGCCGCTTTCGAATTGCGCGAAGCCTGGAGCAAGCGGGTCTCGACCGGGCTTCTCAACCGCTGGTTCGACGCCGCGCTGGCCGCCAACCCGCCGCCCGCCCCCGGCGGCAAGCGGATCAAGCTGCGCTATATCACCCAGGCCAAGACCCGGCCGCCCGGCTTCGTGCTGTTCGGCACGCGGCTCGACGACTTGCCGATGAGCTACCAGCGCTATCTGGTGAACGGGATCCGCAAGGAAATGGGCTTCGAGGGCGTGCCGATCCGGCTGACCTTGCGCAGCGCGAAGAACCCCTTCCAGCAGAAGTGAGCGCCTGGGCGTGCGGCGTCATTGCGGTGTGCGTCTGCGCATCGGCATCGGCCGCAGTTCGGTCAGCGAGCGCCACAGCCATTCGAGCGGACCCTGACGAAAGCGGGCGAGCCACGCCGGGCTCCAGCCCAGCATGACGATCCAGGCGCCGAGCACGAACAGCGGCTGGTGCGCCGGCGCGACGTGATCGAACAGGCCAAGGCCCCAGCCATAGAAGATCGCGCACATCACGAGGCTCGTGCCGAGATAATTGCTGAGCGCGACGCGGCCGGTGGCCTCGATCCGGCGGCCAATGCCGCTTGCCAGCAGCCGCCGCGCGCCCAGCATCAGCGCCGAGGCATAGGCGAGCGCGATCAGCAGATGCGCGGGCGCGGCCCAATAGGCGAGGAGGTCGGGCATGGTGGCGGCCGGGAAATGCCGGCGCCACGCCCAGTCGAGCTCGGCGAGGTTCAGCGCGCCGCCCAGCCCGAAGCCGGCCACCGCGATTGCCGCGAGCCGCCGGCGTGGCCAGCGCCCTGAAAAGAAGCCACTGCGCAGCAGCACCATGCCGATCAGCATCAGCGGCAGCGTTTCGCCCAGCGTATAGGCGGTCATGACCATCGGCCATTCGGGCGCGCTTGCCAGCTTGTGCGCAATCATCGGGCGGAAGCCGAGCCGTGCCTCGGCCATTTCGCCGTGCATCCTGCCCAGCATCGCGGCCAGACGCTGGGCAGGGGGGGCGGCGGGGGCGAGGCTGTCGAGCATCCCCCAGCCGTGCCACAGCACGAAGATTGCCAGCGCGAGCAGGACGAGGCTGCGATCGGACAGGCGCCGCAGCGGCAGCGCGAGCGCGCCCGCCACCGCATAGACGAACAGGATGTCGCCCCACCACAACAGGAGGTAATGGAGATAGCCGAAGATGCCGAGCCAGAACAGGCGGCGCAGCTGCAACAGCTCGCCATCGCGCCGCGTCGCTTCGGCCTGTTCGACGAACAGCAGCATGCTGGCGCCGAACAGCATCGAGAAGATCGCCCGCATCTTGCCTTCGAACAGCAGGAACACGATCGCGAATTCGGTTTCATCGCCCGGCGTCGGCCGATGCGGCAGCCAGGGCGTGTCGGTCGCCGCCGACGGCCCGGCAAAGCCGGCGATGTTGATCGCAAGGATGCCGAGCACGGCGACCCCGCGGACAAGATCGAGCGCCGCGATGCGCGGCGCCGATGCCGGCTCCATGTCAGCCCGGAACGGGCAGGCAGCCGAGCGCTGCCGCGCGCAGCTTGCGGCACGCGGCCTGCGCCTGTGCCTGGTCGAAGCCTTCCGCCATGAGTCTGGTGACCCGTCCTGCGGGCACCAGCACGCGGGCATGGCCGGCAAGTTCGGGCCGCGCTTTCAGCCGCGCCCAAAGCGCGTCGGCATTGGCGGCAAGCCCGAAGGCGCCGAGCTGGATCCGCCAGCGACCGCCGATGATGGCGGGCGCCGGCGTCGGTGCGGGGACCGGGACCGCGCGCGGCGCGCGCGGGGCAGGGGCCGCGGACCGGGCCGGTGCGCGG
>JAGWPW010000020.1 GCA_028870315.1 Sphingomonadales bacterium
GGGATTACGGTGACGCTGCACTTATTCCTGTTGTCGCCCATTGCCACGCGGCGTCACATGGTGGGGAATGCCGGGAATTACATATCGAGCCAGTCGCGCCATGACCCCAACTTCTCATGCTCGAAACCCGTCGCCAATTAAATGCAGCGTCACCGCGACTTTTAATGCGCTTGGATATACTTGGCTCCTATAGGTGCATTCCCAAACTTACGCCGATATCAAATCTTTGATTTCCATTATAATATGGATCTCCATTGCCATATTCGTCATCCATGAACTCCAGGCCGATATAGACTTTTTTGGAGACAATGTAGTTTACGCCGACACCGAACTCAGCGCCGGTATAATTGAAATTTGTGAATTGGCTGACAGTAGGCCCGGCAGGATTCGTCGAAGGAAGAAAGTAATTTATCGTGCTGTGCAAGGTGTTATAGCCGATCTTGCCATATACGAGAAAACGTCGACCAGCCATAAATCCTGCGCGAATGCCAACGCTGTAATCATTTCCCGTGCATGAAAGGCAACCGCTCGAGGTGCTGACGTTGGTTGTAATTCTGCCATATGGCCCAACAGTGAAGCCTCCGGAGATGGGAACGTCATATCCAATTTCGCCGCCCATACTGATATTGCTACTCAAATTTTGGCTGTACCCGCAGGAATATCCACCACAATACCCTCCGTAACCCCCATTGGATGCCGACGACCCGTTCAGATCGGACCAGCCCGCTCGAACTTCGATTCTCGGCCCTGAAAAAACGTCAATATTCGGTTCGGAGACGACATAGCCACGAGTCGGCGGGCCAAACCAGGTCGGCTGCCCATTTTGAGCGTACTGCCCATTTTGAGCGTACTGCCCATTTTGAGCGTACTGGCTGTAAGGCGACTGCGAGCCTGATGTCGTCGTCGGATTGCTTTGGGCAAAGGCTGGGTCTGCAACCAAAGCAGAGACCATCGTGATCGCAATCGCATGGCCGCAACGCATATGATCTACTCCCAAAAAAGTTCGTGAATATGACGCCATCACATCACTTTGCGAATTTGCCGTCAGCCAGATCGCCGGTTTGGCACGCCGACGCATGACCCTGCGCGGAGCTTAAATGACAAGCAGCCGTGGCGCGCATGAAAAATTAATCATCTTGCGAAGTGATTTATCCAAACCCTCAGGCGAGCAGGACCGCACGCCGGCAGACGCGCAAAATGCCCCCATTGCCATCGCGAAATCCACTTTGGCGGATCATACCTGGCACAAATATTACCGCGAATATGGGAACGTGCGCGTAATAGTTTTATCGAAGCTGCCTAAAGCATAACCAGCGAGCGTTTGCCGGTTTGAGGCGTTTTCCAGAATGCATGGCCAGAGTTTTTGGCCAAGAGATCTGGCGGCAAGCGCATCTCACGCGCAACCTTGGTAATCGTTTTTCGCACAGAATGCAGGCCGGGCATTCCCAGGCTCGCATCATAAGCTGTTTCATTGGAAGCGACGTTGCTGAAAACATATCTGTACGGCGGCAACTGTAGCGTCTCGCCGAGCATGGCGAGCACATCGGCAGGCGTAGCAACGAGCCGGCCATAATCGACGATCACCAACCGGTCGGCATAGGGGCCAAACCATGCCTCACGCAGCCCGAGCCATGGAAGGCCGACCAAGCCCACTTCGGAATGCATCAGGGTATCCATGCGCGAATAGACAGAACTTCCCGCCGTAAAACCGAAACTGGCAGTCGTTTCCAACGGGTTTTGCGCAAACTGCCATTCAAAACTGTTAAGAATATCCTGTACGTCGCGGACCATGCAGACAATGCGCGTATCGGGAAAAAGTTCGAACAAAAGCGGCAGCCGCGTGGTCCACAGACGGTTTGAATCGAAGACAACGGGGCTTTTCGTTCCGGAATGGAATGATTCAAACAATCCCTTGAGCACCGCGCGGCGAATGGGGACATCATAGAAGGTGTGGAACTCACTCTGCCGGCTGAGCTTGGGTTGTATCGTATGCACCAGTTCAAAAACCGGGCTGACAACGCGGGCGTGGACGGCCGGGTTTTGCCGCAACAGTGAACTCAACAGCGTTGAGCCTGAACGGGGCAGTCCTGATATGAAATAAAAGCGCTTTGACATGCGGGGAAGCCTATCCATTATCTTCTGTAAACGGAATTACGGTGACGCTACACTTATTCCTGTTGTCGCCCATTAATTACGGTGACGCTACACTTATTCCTGTTGTCGCCCATTGCCACGCCGCGTCACATGGCGGGCAATGCCGGGAATTACATATCGAGCCAGTCGCGCCATGACCGCACCTTCTCATGCACGAAACCTGCCGTCAATTAAATGCAGTGTCACCGTAATCCCTGTAATCCCGTAATCCCGCCGTAATCCAGTTCCTGCCAACGTGCCCGCTGGACCTGGCGATTGAAACGCGTCAAGGCGTTCCCGAGGTAGCCCATCTCCTCGAGAAAAGGCACCAGAACCCGATCCGCACAAGCGGCGGGCACGATCCTTGATGGATGCCCTTTCCCCGTGGCCCGCGCAGGCGGACCCCTTTTTCCATGAATGCGAACCATCATGCTGATCCGCGCCGGATATGACATCGAGTTCACCTGCGAGCATCCCGTGCCCATGCTCGCCAATCTCAGCGTGCATGCCTCGCGCAACAAGGATTTGCGCACCGCGCAACGGATCTTCACCACCCCCGATGTGCCTTTGTACGATTATGTCGACAGCTTCGGTAACATCTGCACCCGGCTGACCATGCCGGCGGGCGGCATCACCATCTCCTGCGGCTTCGTGATCGAAGACCCCTTCGAGCCCGATCAGGTCGAGCCCCGGGCCGCTCAGGTGTCGCTCGACCGGTTGCCCGACGACGTGCTCTTGTACCTGCTTGCCAGCCGCTATTGTGAAACAGACCGGCTGACCGAGCAGGCGTGGAGCCTGTTTGGCCATGTTCCGCAGGGCTGGCCGCTGGTGCAGGCGATCGTCGATTATGTGCATGCGGCGATTCGCTTCGACTATATGGCCGCCCGACCCACCAAGACTGCCTGGGACGTGTTCCATGAACGCACCGGCGTGTGCCGCGACTATGCCCATCTCGCGATCACCTTGTGCCGCTGCATGAACATACCGGCGCGCTATTGCACCGGCTATCTGGGTGATATGGATCTGCCCGCCATCGTGGGCGACATGGATTTTTCGGCCTGGTTCGAAGTCTGGCTTGACGGGCGCTGGTATATTTTCGATGCCCGGCACAATTTCCCGCGATGCGGGCGCATCCTGATGGCCCGCGGACGAGATGCGACCGATGCCGCTCTGACCACCACTTTTGGCCTGGTGACGCTAACCCGCTTTGAAATTTACACCGACGAGGACCGATTGGGGTAAATGCGCGGCGAGTAGAGAATTGATGCCAGAGAATCCGCGATCAATGCTATAACCCTGCCATCGCGAGACTTCGGACATTCGAGCCACTCGCGGCTGAGGGATAGACAGTGCCCCCGCTTGATGTAGGAGCACGCACCATGTGCCTCAACCAGATCTTCAAAGACGAGCAGCTTGCCATGATGCGCTACATGCGGGCCACCAGCGCGCTCGATGTCGAGACATCCATGAGCCAGTTAAGCCTTTGCCAGGAAGCCTTCCAGCCTTTCCCCTACCCGCATCGCCCCTTTGTCTGGAATTTGCGCGACGGGGTGCTCCCAAGCCGGGCACCCGACCGCGAGGCGCGCCCGAGCGGAGGACAGGGACTTTTTTGATATGGCCAAATCACAAAAACGCAGCAATCGCGAAATCCGCAAGCCCAAGGCCACCAAGGCCAAGCCGCCCGTGCCGCTGATGCCCGGCGAAAGCTCGCCGGTGCTGGCCGTCACGCGCAAGCCGAAAGGCAAGCTCTAGTGGATTGATTTTGACATTTGCATCCCGCTAGCCGGCCAGGACGGTCGCAAATGTCAAAATCAGAAAATCCACTAGAATCATAAGTTTCTAGTGGTCCTTGAAGATTCTGACATTTGCACACCACCCGGCCGATGGCGGATGCAAATGTCAGAATCGGACCACTAGGACAACATCCCGTCATCGGGGTTGCGCGTTGCCTTCATCGGCAATGCGCTGCCTCGCCGTTGCGGCATAGCGACGTTCACCACCGACCTTGAACTGGCCGTGCGCCAGCTTGACGATATGGCGCAAACGGCGATCGTGGCCATGTGCGATCCGGGCAGCCAATATGCCTTTGCGCCCCATGTGCGCTGGTCGGTCGCCCAGGAAGACGCGGCCGCCTATCTCTCGGCGGCCGATTTCATCAATGGCGCGGGTTTCGATGTCGAATTACGGTGACGAATTACGGTGACGCTACACTTATTCCTGTTGTCGCCCATTGCCACGCCGCGTCACATGGCGGGCAATGCCGGGAATTACATATCGAGCCAGTCGCGCCATGACCGCACCTTCTCATGCACGAAACCTGCCGTCAATTAGATGCAGCGTCACCGTAATCCGTCACCGTAATCCCGTAATCCACCGTAATCCGAACGGCATCGAGGACGCACGCTTCGTGGCCTTCGAAAACGCCGGCCAGACCACCTATTACGCAACCTACACCGCCTATAGCGGCGCGGCGATCCGCTCGGAACTTCTGGAAACCCGCGATTTCGTGTCATTCCGGCTGATCCCGCTGAAAGGCGCGGCGGCGGGCAACAAGGGCATGGCGCTGTTTCCGCGGCTGGTCGGCGGGCGCTATGCGATGATTACCCGCCACGACAATGAGAGCCTCCAGTTGGCTTTTTCCGACAAACTGCTCGAGTGGGGGCTGGGGACACCGATACCGAAGCCTGAATATCCCTGGGAGTTTATCCAGATCGGCAATTGCGGGTCATCCATCGAACTGGATGAGGGCTGGCTGCTGTTCACCCACGGCGTCGGGCCGGTGCGACACTACTCGATCGGTGCGGTGCTGCTGGACAGGCATGATCCCGCACGCGTGATCGGCCGCTCGCGCGTGCCACTGGTGCAGCCGGAAAAGTCCGAACGTGAAGGCCATGTGCCCAATGTGGTCTATTCCTGCGGAGCGTGAAATTCGGTGACCGGATTGTTCTGCCCTGTGCCATCTCGGATACCTCCTCGACAGTAGCCACTGTCGAGATTGCCGCGCTGGTGAACATCCTTAAGCAAGGCCTTTCTTCATCAGAGCATCAATGAGGGGCACTGCGCCTGACCCGGCCGCCCGTTGCCGCATTATTCGACGTGAACCGCCGGCAGGCCGGCGCCCGCGGCTGCGCGCCCGCCCGCGCTACTGCGCAGCAGCAGGCACAGCGGCAGCATCACCAGCGCGAGGCCAAGCAGCATCCGGTAGGAATCGACATAGGCGACCATCGTCGCCTGCCGGGTGATCTCGCCCAGCGTCGTCGCCACCGAGCGGGTCAGCGAAAGATCGAGGTCGGGCATGCGCAGCCCAAGCAGGGGATTGTCGGGGCGAAGATGCTCGACCAGCCGCGACTGGACCTTCGCCGCATCGCGGATGGTCAGCGCCTCTATTGCCGAGATCCCCGCCGCCGCGCCGAGATTGCGGGTGAGCGCGAACAGCACCGAGCCTTCGTTGCGGAAATCGGCGGGCAGCGTCGAGAACACCACCAGCGTCAGCGGCAGGAACACGAACCCCGAACCACAGCCCTGGAGAAAGGCGACCATCGCCAGCGTTTCATCGCCGGTGTCGAGCGACATGGTGGAAAGCAGATACAGGCTGGCCAGCAGCAGCCCCAGCCCGAACAGCAGCACCAGCCGCGTGTCGATGCGCGAGACCATGCGGCCGACGACGAAGACGGTGAGGATGTTGCCAAGCGCGCGCGGCGCCGAAAGAATGCCGGTGAGCATCACCGGATAACCCAGCAATTGCTGCATCATGGTGGTGACGATCGGCACCACCCCGACGAGGAACACGCCGATCACCGTGCCGATCAGCGAGCCGAGGAGAAAATTGCGGTCGCGGAAGATGGCAAGCTTGATGAAGGGTTCAGGCGTCGTCAGCATATGGACGATCGCCAGCCAGGCGAACAGCGCCGCGGCGGTCGCCTCGATGCGGATTTCGGGCGAGGCGAACCAGTCCTGCATCTGCCCGCGGTCGAGCATCAGCTGGAACGCGGCCAGTGCCAGCGACACCGCGACGAACCCCTTGAAGTCGAAGCCGCGGACATTGGCCAGCGGCTTGTCCTTCAGGAACAGCACCAGCCCCAGAAAGGCGGCAAGCCCGATCGGAGCGTTGATCAGGAAGATCGCCCGCCACGACACCGAATCGGTCAGCCAGCCGCCCAGCGTCGGACCGATCGCCGGCCCGACCAGCGTGCCGATGCCGAACATCGCGATCGCCGGCCCCTGCCGTTCGGGCGGGTTGATGTTGAGCAGCACCACCTGGCTCAGCGGCACGAGGCTGGCGCCCGCCGCGCCCTGGATGAAGCGAAAGACGACCAGCATCGTCAGATTGCCCGACATCCCGCAGCCGATCGAGGCGAGCGTGAAGACCGCCACCGAACTCGCCATCACCCGCCGCCGGCCATAGCGGTCGGCAAGCCAGCCAGAAGGCGGGGTAGAGATGGCGCTGCCGATGAGATAGCTGGTCAGCACCCAGGCGATCTGCTCCTGCGATCCCGAAAGATTGCTGGCGATATGCGGCAGCGCGATCACCGCGATCGTCCCGTCGAGCGTGGTCATCATCACCGCGAGCAGAGTGGCGATGGTGATGAGCGCGCGGCGCGTCGGATCGGGATAGGCGGGCTCGGGGTCGGTCACCACACCCCGAAACCAGCGCCGCCGGCCCGACGGCGCACCGCAGGACATCCCCTCCGACCGCGCGCGACATTCATGACATCGGCTTCCCTTCGCGCGCCATCATGCGGGGAGCCCCGGCCGGTGGCAATGACCTCGATATCGCCCGAGGGGGAATGGGCGCCTGCCCGTTCATTTCGTCCGCAGCTTCACCCCCACCCACAGCGTGCGCGGGGTGCCAAGATCGATCGATCCGGCCTGGTTGCGGGTCTCGACCTCGACATTGGTCAGGTTCTCGGCGCGCAGCACCAGGCTGAACGGCCCCTTCAACGGCAGTTCGGCATAGCTGCCGAGCGTGGTCGCCGCGGGCAGGACGCTGCTGTTGAGATCATCCTCGAACTGCGCCCCGACATGGCGCACCACCAGCGCCGCGTCATAGCCGGGCGCCGGGTGCCAGCCGAGCGACAGGCTGGCGGCGATGCTCGGGGTCTGCGCCGGGCGGAGCCCGTTCAACACCGCATTGTCGCCGCTTGCCTCGACCCGCGCATCGGTGAGCGCGAGCGAGCCGTCGAGCGCGAAGGTGCCGAAGCCGCCATGCGCCTCGAATTCGAGCCCGCGCGCGCGGATCGCGCCCAGGTTGGCGCGCATCCGGATGGTGGTGACGGTGACGATCCCTGCGGCGTCGGGCGCGCTGGTTCTGGTGGAAAGCGTGCGGTTGTCGATCGCATGGTCGAGCTTGTCGATGAAGCCGGTGACGCTGAGCGTGACGTTCGGCGCCGGATCGAAGTCGAAGCCCGCCTCGATGCCGTGCAGCAGTTCGTTGGCAAGCGCGGCATTGGCGTTGGTGATAACGACGACGCTCTGGCCGGGGGCGCTCGACGTCAGGGTGAAGGGCCGGTAGAGTTCGTTGAGCGTCGGCACGCGCAGCTGGCTGTAGGCGGCGGCACGCAGCTTCAGCCCGGTCGCCGCGGTCAGCACCGCGCCGGCGCGATAGCTGCCTTCCCAGCCCGCCCGGTTCGGATAGAGATTGTCGCTGGTCGTCACCCCCGCCGGCGTCGCGCTGGCGAGGAAGCCGTCGGCGATCGTCCAGCGATCGGCCCGGACGCCGCCGGTCAGCACCAGCGCGCCCAGCGTCCAGTCGTCCTCGGCGAACAGGCCGGTATCGCCATTGCGCCCGCCCGATCGCCGCCGCCCGGTCACCGCCCCGGTGACCGGGTTGAGCGTCGCCTCGTCGCTCTGTCCGATCCCCAGCCGCCAGTCGCTGCCGATCTTCACCAGATTGTCGGCGCCAAGGCGCGGGCGCAGTTCAAGCTTGCCGCCGAGCCCGGTGGACGGGGTGCTATATTCATCGAGCACCGGCCGGAAGGTCCTGGCGCTGACCACGATATTGTTGAAATCGCGGGCCTGCACATAGAACAGCGCATCAAAGGCCAGCGATCCGCGCCCGACCAGCCGCAGGCTCGCGTCCTCGCCCAGCGATTGCGAGTTCGCCCCGGCGAAGCGCAGCACGCGCTGATCATCGAAGATCAGCGTGCGCGCCTGAAGCTCGATGTCGTCCGAAAGCGGGGCGACGCCGCGCAGGCCGGTCGACCAGCTGTCATAGGCGGCGCGCACGCTGGCCGGCACGCGCTGGTCCGGGGGCGTGGTCCAGAAGCCCTCACCGCGGTCCCAGCGCCCGCTGACCTCGGCAAAGCCCTGCCCAAGCTGCGGCGCAAAGGTGCCCGACAGCTCGCTCTCGGCGCGATCGTCGATCAGCGCCTCGCCGCTCAGCCGGCCGATCTCGCGCGGGGCGGCGCTGTCGAGCGCGATCTCGCCCGCGACCGCGCCCGCGCCGAACGCCCCCGAGCCGCCACCGCGGGTGATCCGCGCGCTGGCCAGCGTCTGCGGGTCGATCGCCGACAGCGGCACATAGCCGAAGAAGGGATCGACCATCGGCACCCCGTCGAGCAGCACCATGGTCCGGCTCGCGGCATTGCCGCCCAGCGCGCGCAGCGTCACCCCCTGCGCCGAGGGGTTGGAAGCGCGGCTGTCCGAGCGGCGGAACGACTGGAAGCCCGCGACATCGGCCAGCGCATCCTCGATCCGGTCCGAGACCGCATCATGCAACTGCGCCGGCCCCAGCGTCTCGACGTCGTAGGCGGGGACCGCGGGGCTGTCGCCAAGCCCGCGGCCGGTGACGGTGATCGTCGTCCCGCTGGTCGGTGGCGGCGCCGGTTGCGCCGCCGCCACAGCGGCAAAACCCGCCGTCGCCGCCACCACCGCGGCCCGCGCGCCGGCAATAGCAAGCCGGCGCAGGCTGGCTGCGAATTTTCGTTCCCCCGTCATCCCGGCGCTGTGGCGCATAACCCTGGCGATAGACAAGACCGTCCTCGCCGCGCGGCTTCCTTCGGCAGCGCCGGGGCGTTATGCCTCCCCCGCAGACGGCAGGAGGGGGCATTGCGCGATCGGACCAAGGAGGAGCAGGTCGCCGATTTCCTGCGCGAAGGCATCATTGCCGGGCGTTTTGCGCGCGGCGCGCGGCTCAAGCAGCAGGAGATCGCCGCGCTTCTCCAGACCAGCATCACCCCGGTGCGCGAGGCGCTCAAGCTGCTCGAAGCCGAAGGCTATGTCACCGGCGACAGCTTTCGCGGCGCGACCGTCGCGCCCTTCGATCCGGCCGCGACGCGCGAGACGCTGGACCTGCGCATCCTGCTCGAATGCCGGCTGATCCGCGCCGCCACCGAGCGCGCCACCGCCGCCGACATCGCCGAGATCCGCGCGCTCGCGCAAACCTTCGCCCGCGCGGTGCGCGAGGGTGACAACGAAGCCGCGCGCGCCGCCAACTACCGCTTCCACCACCGGCTTTTCGCCACCGCCGCCATGCCGCAGACGCTGCATTTCGTGCAGATCCTGTGGGCGCGCTATCCCTTCGACCTCATCAACCGCCTCGCAGGGCGCGTCTCGCGCGCCGACGAGGAGCACGAGGCGATGATCGCGACGCTGATCGCGGGCGATGCCGCGGCGGCGATGCTGGCGACGCGGCGGCATATCGAATCGGGCTGGCTGGAGTTGCAGGACACGGTCAAGGGTTAGATCCAGACCTTCATCGCGCATTTTTGCGGAGATCTTTATGAAAACCACGCTCCTCCTCGTCATGGACATGATGAACGACATCGCCGCCGAGAACGGCTTCAGCGCCGGCACCTATGGTGTCGAGGTCAAGGCGCGCAACGTTCTGGCGAACACCGCCCGCGCACTCGCGGCGGCGCGCGCGGCGGGCGCGCTCGTCGGCTATGTCCGCGTCGGCTTTTCGGCCGATTACCGCGAGGCGCCGCAGGATTCGCCGATCTTTTCGGGCGCGCGCAAGAACCGGATTTTCCAGCTTGGAACCTGGGGAACCGCAGTCCATCCGGCAGTCGCGCCCGAACCGCATGACTTCGACATCGTCAAGCACCGCGTCAGCCCGTTCTATGGCACCGCGCTCGAACCGATCTGCCGCGCGCATCGTGTCGAGCGGCTGGTGCTGTGCGGGGTTTCGACCAACGGCGTGGTCCATTCGGGCGCGCGCGAGGCGCATGACCGCGATTATGAATGCATTATCCTGGAGGATTGCTGCGCCGGCGCGACCCCTGAGGAACACGCCCATGCCATCGCCTGCCTGGGGCGTTATGCAAGGGTTACCACGAGTGATGCCTTTGCCTGGCGGGTATGACGCGCCCGCCCGGCGGGGCGGTATTGACGCGTGCGCCCCGGCAGGATAATGCATTATCTGAAGAGTGATCGAGGAGTCCTGTGATGAGCACTGCCGAAGCCGACGTCGGCGCCGCCCCCGCCGAGGGCAAGATCACCCCCGAGGCGATCAAGGCCGCCGAGAACATGATCGGCCTTCAGCTGCGCCCCGAGGGGCCGTATCTCCAGGACGCGACCGAGGATACGCTGCGCAATTTCTGCAACGGCATCGGCGATCTCAACCCGCTCTACCGCGATCTCGAAACCGGGCGGCTGACGCGCCATGGCTCGATGCTCGCCCATCCCAATTTCCCGATGGCCTTCGGCTGGGTCGGCCGCACCCGCTGGGGCCTGCCCGGCGTCCACGGCTTCTATGCCGGCAACGACTGGGAGTTCTTCCGCCACGTGCGTCCCGGCGACCGGCTGACCGCGATCGAGCGGGTGGTCGGGGTCGATGTCAAGGAAAGCCAGTTCTCGGGCACGCTGGTGCTGCAATATGTCGAGGCGAGCTATGCCAACCAGCGCGGCGAGCTGGTCGCGCGCGCGCTCGGCACCTGCACGCGGCACGAGCGCAAGGCGGCACGCGAGGCCGGAAAATACAGCGACATCAAGACGCATGAATATAGTCCGCAGGAGTTCGAGCGCATCGACCAGGCGATCCTCGACGAGGAGAAGAACATCCGTGGCGGCAATGTCCGCTACTGGGAGGAGGTCGAGGAGGGCGAGGTGCTGCCCGAGATCGTGCGCGGGCCGCTCAGCCTGATGGACACCATGGGTTTCCTCGTCGGCTGCGGCCGCGGCCATACGCATGGCGTGATCTTCAAGAACGCGATGAAGCATCCCGGCCATTTCTTCCGCAACCCCGAGGCGGGCGGCGGCATCGAATATACCGGCATCGGCCATCACCGCGAATCGACCGCGAAGGAGGTGGGCGTGCCCGGCGTCTACGACTACGGCCCGCAGCGCTCGGCATGGATGGCAAGCCTTGTCACCAACTGGATGGGCGATGCCGCCTTCCTGAAGCGCATCCGCACCCAGATGCGCCGCTTCAACACCATGGGCGACTGCACCTGGGCGCGCGGCAAGGTGACGCGCAAATACATCAAGGACGGCCACGCGCTCGTCGATATCGAGATCAAGGGCGAGAACCAGCGTGGCGAGCTGACCACGCCGGGGCTGGCGACGGTGATCCTGCCCTCGCTGCGCCCCGAGATCCCGGTGTTCTTCGACGGGCGCGATCTCGACCTCGACCTGCCGGTGGTGCGCTGAGGGGCAGCGCCATGCCGCCGCCGCCGCTTACCGGGCTTGGCGTCGCGGTGCGCGCCGAAGGGGTTGCCGCCGCCTATGCCGGGCGGATGCTTGGCACGCTTGGCGCCGAGGTGCTGTGGATCGAGCCACCGGACGGATCGCCACTGCGCCGCGAGCCGCCGTTCCTGCCGGGCGGCACATCGGCGATCTTCGCCTATTGCGCCGCGGGCGCGCGCAGCCGCTGCTGCGATCTGAGCCGCGAGGACGGCCGCCGCGCCGCGACCGCGCTGCTCGCGCAAAGCGACATCTTCCTCGACGATACCCCGCTTGCCGATCGCGCCGCGCTCGGCCTGGACGAGGCGACCATCGCCGCGCGCCATCCCGACCTCATCCATGTCTCGGTGCTGCCGTTCGGCGCTGCCGGGCCGAAGGCGGGCTGGAAGGGCGCGGACATCATCGTCCAGCACGCCGCGGGCGAAGGCTATCTCCTGCCCAACGGGCTTTCGGTCGAACTGTTTCCCGATCGCCCGCCGGTCAAGATCCACGGGCATTTCGGCGAAATGCAGGGCGGCATCGCCGCCGCGCTCGGCGCGCTTGCGGCGCTGCGGGCGCGGGGGCAAGTCGGCGGCCAATATGTTGATATTTCAAGCCAGGACGCGATGCTCGCGGTCGGCGCCTTCGCCATCCAGCGGCTTGGCGACGGCTCGGTCGAGCATCGGGTCGAGCGCAGCTTCCGCTATGGTGGGGTCCTGGCTTGCGCCGATGGCTATGTCGAGTTGCTGACGCTCGAACAGCGCCAATGGGACGGGCTGGTCGCGCTGCTCGGCCATCCGGCCTGGGCGCAGGATCGGGCGCTTGCCGACGGGCTCGAACGCAGCCGCCGCGGCCCCGAACTCAACCGCCACATCCGCGCCTGGGCGCGGGTGCGCAAGGTGGCCGACATCGTGCGCGAAGGCCAGGCGGCCGGCGTGCCGCTGGCCAGATACTACACCCCCGGCGATGTCGTCGGCGATCCGCATGAGCGTGCCCGCGGACTTTTTTCTAAAGTGGATGTTGCCGGCGCCGGGCCGCTGGCGATGCTTGCCTCGCCGTTTCATTTCGACGGCGCCGCCCTGCCGCTGCGCGCAGGGCCGCCGGTTCTCCCGGCAGAGGCGCCGGTGGCATGACCGCGCCGCTCTCCGGGATTCGCATCGCCGATTTCACCGTCCACAACGCCGGGCCATTCGCGACGCATCTCCTCGCCCAGCTCGGCGCCGAGGTGATCAAGGTCGAAAGCGCGATGCGCCCCGACGCCTTCCGCAAGCCGCATCCGGTCTATGGCCGGATGGGGCCGGCGACCTTCGACCAGGTCTCCGCCGGCAAGCGCTCGGTCCGCATCAATCTCAAGAAGCCCGAAGGCGCGGCGCTGGCGAAGCGGCTGGTCGCGCTGTCCGACATCGCCGCCGAAAGCTTCCGCCCCGGGGTCATGGCGCGGCTCGGGCTTGGCTATGCGGCGCTGCGCGCGGCGCGCCCCGATCTCGTCATGCTGTCGATCTCCTCGTCCGGGCAGACCGGCCCCGACGCGCATTTCGCCGGCTATGCGCCGCTGTTCGGCGCCTGGGGCGGGCTTGGCCAGATGACCGGCTATCCCGACGGGCCGCCGGTCGAGATGCGCCATGTCATGGACCACACCGTCGGCATGAACGCGGCGGTGGCGGTGCTGGCCGCGCTGCACCGCCGCACCGCGACCGGCGAGGGCGCGCTGGTCGATGTCTCGGCACGCGCGGTCGCCGCCTCGCTGCTCGGCGAGGCGCTGCTGCTCGCCGCCGCCGGCACCGCGCCGCAGCGGGTCGGCAATGCCCATCCGCGCATGGCGCCGCATGGCGTCTATCCCGCCGCGGGCGAGGACCGCTGGATCGCGATCGCCGTTGCTTCCGACAGCGAATGGCGGGCGCTGCGCGATCTTGTCGGCGATCGCGCGCTCACCGCGCCGCGCTTCGAGACAGAAGCGGTTCGCCACGCCGAAAGCGCGACGATCGACGCGGTGCTGGCGGGCTGGACCGCGCGGCACGAGGCGAATGCGCTTGCCGCCCGCCTCCAGGCGGCGGGGATCGCCGCGCATGCCAGCTGGACCACGCCCGAAATCGCCGCCGACCCGCATCTGCGCAGCTGCGGCGCGATCCTTGCCGTGACTGAACCCGACGGCACCGGGCGCGCCGCGGTCGGCGTGCCGGTGCGGCTGTCGAAAAGCAGCGGCAGCGGCATCCATCGCGGCACCCCCCGGCTGGGCGAGGACGAGGACCATGTGTTCGGCGATCTTTTGGGAATGGGCCGCGACGAACGGCAAAGGCTGGAAGCGGATGAAATCATCTATTGAGCAGCGCCATGGCTGAAACCATCGGCTTCATCGGCCTTGGCGCGATGGGCGCGGGCATGTGCCGCAATGTCGCGCGCAAGCACGGCGGCCCGGTGCTGGCCTTTGACATGAACCCGGCGGCGCTTGCCGCGATCACCGAGGCGACGCCGGCACGCTCGCTCGCCGAAATCGCCGAAACGGCCGATGTCGTCATGCTGTCGCTTCCCGGCGGCAAGCAGGTTACCGCGGTGTGCGAAACGCTGGCCGCGCATGGCCGCGCCGGCATGGTGGTGATCGACCTCAGCACCACCGGGGTGGATGAGGCGCGCAGCGTGCAGGCAAGCCTCGCGCCGCACGGCATCGCCTTCCTCGACGCGCCGGTGGCGCGCGCGCGCGCGGCGGCCGAGGCGGGCACGCTCAGCATCATGGTCGGGGCAAGCGCGGCGCTGTTCGCCCGGGTCGAGCCCTGGCTGCGCTACATGGGCACCGATGTCGCGCGCTGCGGCGAGGTCGGCTGCGGCCAGGTGGTGAAGCTGGTCAACAACATGCTGCTGTTCGAGCACGTCGCCGCGCTTGCCGAGATGATGGTGGTCGCCGAACGCGCCGGGGTGACGAACGCGACGCTGCTCGATGTGCTGGCGGTCAGTTCGGCCGACAGCTTCGCGCTGAGGAACCATGGAATGAAGGCGATGCTGCCGCGCAGCTTTCCCGAAAGGGCGTTTCCCTCGACCTATGCGATGAAGGACATCGGCCATGCGATCGCGCTGGCCGAGGCGATGGGGGTCGAGCCGCGGCTGCCGCGGGTTGCGGCCGCCTATTACCGCGAGGCGATCGCCGCCGGGATCGGCGAGGCCTATTTCCCGGCGATCCTGACGCTGATCGAGAAGGAGGACGGGCGGTGAAGCTGAGCGATCTCAACATGCGCGAGGTCACGCGCGGGCTGAAATTCCCCGAAGGGCCGATCGCCATGCCCGACGGATCGGTGCTGGTGGTCGAGATCGAGGGCGCGCGCCTCATCCGCGTTGCGCCCGATGGCGGCAGGCAGGTCGTCGCCGAGCTTGGCGGCGGCCCCAACGGTGCGGCGATCGGCCCCGATGGCGCCTGCTATGTCTGCAACAACGGCGGCTTCAACTGGGTGCATGCCGAGGATGGCCATGCCCGGCCGCACGGGCGCTGGGACCATTACGTGACCGGCAGCATCCAGCACGTCGATCTCGCGAGCGGCGCGGTCAGCGTGCTTTACGACCGCTGCGGCGATGTGCCGCTGAAAGGGCCGAACGACATCGTCTTCGACGGGCTGGGCGGCTTCTATTTCACCGATCACGGCAAGAGCTGGGACCGGCTGATGGACCGCGGCGCGCTTTACTACGCCATGGCCGACGGCAGCGCGATCACCGAGGTCGCCTTCCCGCTCATCACCCCCAACGGCTGCGGGCTCTCGCCCGACGGGCGCACGCTCTATGCCTCGGAAACCGAGACCGGACGGCTGTGGGCCTGGCCGATCGCGGCGCCGGGGCGGCTGGAAAAGCTCGACTGGCCCTCGCCCGCCGGCGGCCGCTTCCTCGGCGGGCCGCAGGGCTATCAGCGCTTCGATTCGCTGGCGGTCGAGGCGAACGGCAACATCTGCGTCGCCAGCCTTGTCCATGGCGGGATCAGCGTGTTCGCCCCCGAAGGCGGGCTTGTCGCCTTCTACGAGGCGCCCGAAGGCTATTGCACCAACATCGCCTTTGGCGGCCCGGAGCTGCGCACCGCCTTCATCACGCTGTCGGGCTATGGCCGACTGGTCGCGGTGGACTGGCCGCGCCCCGGCCTGCGCCTCGCGCATCTCAACCGCTGATGGCGCATCCGCTCAAAGGCCGCCGGGTCATCGAACTCGGCACCATGGTCGCCGCGCCCTTTGCCACGCATATTCTGGGCGCGCTCGGCGCCGAGGTGGTGAAGATCGAGCCGCCCGCCGGTGATACCACCCGGGCGCTGGTGCGCGGCGGCCCCAGCGGCACGCTGATCGCCTACAGCCACGGCAAGCGCAGCCTGTGCCTCGATCTGACCGGCGCCGGGGGCAAGGAGGTGTTCCGCCGGCTCGTCGCCTCGGCCGACATCGTCGTCCACAACCTTGCCCCCGCCGCGGCGCGCAAGCTCGGCGTCACCGCCGCCGATTGCGACGCGGCCAATCCGCGCATCATCCATGTCCATGTCAAGGGCTATGGCGAAGGGCCGCAGGCCGACGATCTGGCCACCAATCCCGTCGCCGAAGCCGCGACCGGGGTGATGGACGACCACCGCATCGACGGCCGCCCGAGCCGGCTCGGCCCCTCCTATCACGACCAGTTCGCCGGCGCCTATGCGGTGATCCGCGTGCTTGCCGCGCTGCTCGATCCGGCGCCGACCGCGGCGGACCGGCACATCGAGATCGGGCTTTATGAAACCGGGCTCCACCTCGCCGCGCGCGATCTTGCCGGGCTGCAACTGAAAAGCCAGCTGCTCGGCCGCCCGGAAAAGGAGGCGGGCGGCGAATTCGCCATGCCCGGCTATGGCGCCTATGAGACCGCCGATCACCGCTGGATCTACCTGCTGACGCTGACCGATGCGCATTGGGCGCGGCTCGCCACGGCGCTCGCCATGCCCCCCGCGCCCGAGCTTGCCCGGCTGCGCGAGCGCAAGAAGCAGCGCGAACGGGTCGAGGCGATGGTCCGCGAGGCGGTGGCGGCGCTGTCCTTCGATGACGCCGCCGCGCGGCTGAGGGGCGCCGGGCTCGGGCACAACGAGGTCATGCCGCTGACACGCGTGCTCGATGCGCCGCAGGCCCGGCACCCTGGCAAGCTGCGCCATCTCGCCTTTCGCGGGCTCGATTTCGCCATCCCCGAATTCCCCGGCCCCGCCGCGCCCGAAACCGCCGAACCGCCCCCGGAACTGGGCGAACACAGCGTGCCGCTGCTGCGCGAGCTGGGCTATGACGAGGCCGGGGCGGCGGCGCTTCTCGCCAGCGGCACGGTGCAAGGCATCGACCCGCAGGCCTTCGGCTGGGCGCCGGTCAAGGCGTCCGGCTGACTTCGCCCTTTCCGGCAGGCCCCATGCGCCGATAGGGCTTGACGCGGCCGCGCGCGGGCGGTTGGGATCACGGGCTTTCGCCGATGGTACACGCCTATCCCCCGCCCGGCCGTCGGCGCCTGATCACGATTTTCGTCATGGCTGCGGCGGTGATGAACGTGATCGATACCACCATCGCCAATGTCGCGCTGCCGCACATGCAGGGAACCACCTCGGCCTCGCGCGAGGAAATCACCTGGGTGCTGACCAGCTACATCGTGTCGGCGGCGATCTTCACCCCGCTGACCGGCTGGCTGGCGACCCGCTATGGGCGCAAGAAGCTGCTGCTCGTCTCGATCGTCGGCTTCACCGCCGCCTCGGGGCTGTGCGGCATGGCCGACACGCTGGCGCAGCTGATCCTGTTCCGGCTGCTCCAGGGCGTCTTCGGCTCGTCGCTGCTGCCGATGAGCCAGGCGACGCTGCTCGACATCAATGCCCCGGAAAATCACGGCCAGGCGATGGCGGTGGTCGGGCTGGCGGCGGTAATGGGGCCGTTGCTCGGCCCGCTTGCCGGCGGCTATATCACCGACAGCTTCAGCTGGCGCTGGGTGTTCTACATCAACCTGCCGATCGGCGCCTTCACCTTTGCCGGGCTCTGGGTGTTCCTTGAGGAAACCGTGCCCGACACCGCCGCCCGGCTCGACTGGATCGGCTTCGGCCTGCTCGCGCTGGGGCTCGCCGCGCTGCAACTGGTGCTCGACCGCGGCCAGACGCTGGACTGGTTCGATTCGACCGAATTCTGCATCGAGGTGGTGCTCGCGCTGGCGGGCTTCTATCTGTTCACGGTGCATGTCGCGACGACGCGGCACGCCCCTTTCGTCAGCATGACGATCTTTCGCGACCGCAATTTCGTGATCGCCACGCTGCTCGGCTTCGCGCTCGGCATTCTCATCTATGGCGCGATGGCGCTGATCCCGATGATGCTTCAGACGCTGCTTTTCTATCCGACGCTGCGGGTGGGGCTGGTGATGGCGCCGCGCGGGCTGGGCACACTGGTCTCGACGCTGCTGGTCGGGCGGCTCATCAACCGCATCGATCCGCGCATCCTCGTCAGCATCGGCCTCGCGATCACCGGGCTGTCGATGGCGATCATGTCCGACCTGTCGCTCGCCGCCGACAGCCGGCTGATCATCCTTTCGGGGATCGTCCAGGGGCTGGGCGCGAGCAGCATCTTCGTGCCGCTGGCGACGATGACCTTCGCGACGCTGCCCGCGGCCAGCCGCAACGAGGGCTCGGCACTCAGCACGCTCATCCGCAACATGGGCGCCTCGGTGGGGATCGCCGGCATGGAGGCACTGACCTATCGCAATGCCGCCACGGTCCAGTCGCGGCTGACCGAGACGCTGACCCCGGACAATCCGCTGCTGCGCTATGCGATGCCGGCGCTGCGCTGGAATTCACCCGCCGCGCTCGACCGGCTGGAGATGAGCGTGCAGCGCCAGGCGATGATGGTCTCCTATATCGATGCCTTCTGGCTGCTGTTCCTGATCGGCATGCTGGCGGCGCCCTGCGTCTTCCTGCTGCGCCGGCCGCGCCGGCTGCGCAGCGGGCCACGCGAGCTTGCCGAGCTGCATTAGAGCGTCGCGCCCGAAAAGTGGGCATCGGTTTTCGGCAAAAACCGATGTCAAAACAAAATCTGGCATGCCCGGCAGGCGTTATCGCGGCGGCAAGCCGGCCGCGGGATGCGACAAGCCCATTCCGCCCGCGCCGAGGCTGTCGAAGCGCCCTGCCCGATCGGGAGCGCAGCAAAATGGCTCGATCTCAAGCGGAAAGACTCTAAAGCGACTCATGTGACCGAGGAATCCCGCAGCCCCCCGCCGCCCGAAGGGCCGCAGCCCGAGCCGATCATCGCCGACCGTGGCCAGCCGGCGACGACGATCCATCTTGTCGGCAAAGCGGGGCTCGACGCCTGGCTTGCCGCGCGCCGCCCGGCGCAGCGCGCGCAGCTTGCCGCGCAGAAATTCCGCGCCGGGGCGGGCGAACAGGCGATCTTCGGCGAAGGCGAGAGCTGGCAGGCGGTGGCCGGCACCGGCGATGGCACCCGCCTTGACAGCTGGAGCCTGGCCCGGCTCGCCGAAACACTGCCCGCGGGCGCCTATCGCCTTGCCGGGGACGCGCCCGATGCCGCGCCCGCGCTGATCGGCTGGGCGCTCGGCCAATATCGCTTCGATCGCTACAAGGCCGAGCCCGAGGACGGTGGCGAGGGCGCGCGCGTGCTGCTTGTCAAGGCGGCCAAGGCGATCGCGCCGGCGCTGGCCGAGGCGGCGGCGGTGATGCTGGTGCGCGATCTCGTCAACACCCCGGCCGAGGACATGGGGCCAAGCGAGCTCGAACAGGCGGTCGAACGCATCGCCCGGCGGCATCGCGCGCGGCTGCGCGTCACCCGGGGCGAGGCGCTGGAGCGCGAATTTCCCATGGTCCACATGGTCGGTCGCGCCGCCGGCCGCGCGCATGCGCCGCGGATGATCGAGCTTGAATGGGGCGATGCGGCGCATCCGCGCCTCGCGCTGGTCGGCAAGGGCGTCTGTTTCGATTCGGGCGGGCTCGACCTCAAGCCCGCCGCCGCGATGCTGCTGATGAAGAAGGACATGGGCGGGGCGGCGCATGCGCTGGCGCTGGCGCGGCTGGTCATGGAGGCCGGGCTGCCGGTCCATCTCCACCTCTTGATCCCGGCGGTCGAGAATGCGCTTGCCGGCAATGCCTTCCGCCCCGGCGACGTGCTGCGCAGCCGCGCCGGACTGTCGGTCGAGATCGGCAACACCGACGCCGAGGGACGGCTGATCCTCGCCGATGCGCTTGCCCGCGCCGGCGAGGGCGAAGGCGGCGTGCGGCCGGGGCTGATCCTCGATTTCGCGACGCTCACCGGCGCGGCGCGCACCGCGCTCGGGCCGGACCTTCCCGCGCTGTTCGCCAGGACCGACGAGACCGCCGCCGCGCTCATCGCCGCGGGGACGGCGAGCGATGATCCCTGCTGGCGGCTGCCGCTGTTCGAGCCCTATCGCGAATGGCTGAAAAGCGACATCGCCGATGTCAACAATGCGCCCGCCAACGGCTTTGCCGGCGCCAGCGTCGCGGCGCTGTTCCTCGACCGCTTCGTGCCCGGTGGGCTCGACTGGGCGCATTTCGACACCTTCGCCTGGCGCCCCACCGCCCGCCCCGGCCGGCCGCGCGGCGGCGATGCGCTGGGGCTGCGCGCGGCCTGGGCGCTGCTGCGCGGCCGTTATGGCGGCAAGGCGCATGGATAGCGCCGACGCGCCCGGCTTGATGGCGGGGGGAGATGCCGCTAAGCGCCCGGTTTTCCTGTTCGAGGGGCCTGCCGATTTGTCCGAAACCGCGATTCCCACGGGCCAGCTGACGCTTTCGGGGCCGAGCGAGAAGCGCGACCCTGCGCATTGGCCGGTGCGCGGCGATCTTGCCCATATCCGCCTCGCCGGGCTGTGCCATGTGCCGCATTACGCGGTGCCGATGCCGCACCGCGTGACGATGGCGACCGTGCTGCGCGGCGCCGGTCGCGCCGATGCCGAGGCACTCGCCGAGCTTGGCGCGGGCGAAAGCTTCGACGTGCTCGACATTGCCGGCGCCTGGTGCTGGGGCGAGGCACCCGCCAGCGGCCTCGTCGGCTATGTCGCGCATGCCGCGCTCGCCGTCCTGCCGTGAGCCTGCGCGTCTTCATCGACGGCGCCGCCGGCACCACCGGGCTGGAAATCGCCGAGCGGCTGGCGCCGCGCCCGGACTTCAGCCTGCTGAGCCTCGATGCAGCGCAGCGCAAATCGCCCGAAGCACGGCGCGAGGCCTATCACGCCGCCGATTTCGCGATCCTGTGCCTGCCCGACGAGGCGGCGATCGAAGCGGTGGCGCTGGCAAAGGGGGCGCGGGTGCGGATCATCGATGCGTCGAGCGCGCATCGCACCGCGCCGGGCTGGGCCTATGGCTTCCCCGAGATCGCCGGGCGCGAGACGGTGGCCACGGCGGCGCGCGTCTCCAACCCCGGCTGCTATCCCACCGGCTTTCTGGCGTTGATGGTGCCGCTGCTGCGCGCAGGGCTGCTTCCCGCCGACTGGCCCTATACGGTGCACGCGGTCTCGGGCTATTCGGGCGGCGGCAAGGCGCTGATCGCGCGCTTCGAGGCCGATCCCGACATCGCCTTTCGCGCCTATGGCCTCGCCCTTGGCCACAAGCACGTCCGCGAGATGCGGCACCATGCGGGGCTTGCCCATGCGCCGCTGTTCGCGCCCGCGGTGGTGCCCGCGCATCGCGGCATGCTGGTCGAGGTGCCGCTGGCGCTCGCCGCGATCCCCGGCGCCGCGAACCCCAACGAAATCACTGCGGCGCTGCGCCAATTCTACGCGGGCAGCCCGGTGATCACGGTCCATGACGATGCGCCCGAGGAATTGCTGCTGCGGCGCAGCGCGGCCCCGGGCGACCGGCTCGATCTGCATGTCTTTGCCGACACTGGCGGCAGCCAGGCGCGGCTGGTCGCGATGCTCGACAATCTCGGCAAGGGCGCGAGCGGCGCGGCGGTGCAGAACATCAATCTGATGGCCGGGCTTGCCGAAACCGCGGGACTTGCGCTGTAGCTTCTGCTCAAATTTTGTTCAGAACCTGTTCGAAATTTCGGCAGGGCGCGCGCCGGCCGTATCCGCGCGCGCTGCGCCGGCCTTGTGCAAGCGCGAACGGGGGCGCGATTCCAAGGTTTTCGCGAGCCACGTTCTCGGCTAGGCCGGGTTTGCCGAAACTGGCACGATTCTTGATACGATTGCTGACAGTCGATTAGCAGTGCTTCGCCGGGCCGGAACCGGGCGGAACAACGGGGGGCGCGGGCGCCGCCGCAGAAAAGGAAGTGGCGTGAAAAAGATCGAGGCGATCATCAAACCCTTCAAGCTCGACGAGGTGAAGGAGGCGCTGCATGATGTCGGCGTGTCGGGGATCACCGTCACCGAAGCCAAGGGCTTCGGGCGCCAGAAGGGCCACACCGAACTCTATCGCGGCGCCGAATATGTCGTCGATTTCCTTCCCAAGGTGAAGCTCGAGGTGATCGTCGCCGACGCCA
>JAGWPW010000159.1 GCA_028870315.1 Sphingomonadales bacterium
CCGGTGCTCATAGACGATTCCTGCCGCCTTGAACTTTTCGGCGAAGCCTTCCTCGTCGAAGATCTCCTGGAACAGATCCTTGAAGCGGCCGTCATAGGCCTTGAGGATGGTGTTCTTGGTCGAGAGATAGACCGGCCAGCCAAGGCTCAGCCCATAGTTGAACGAGGCACGGGCAAAGTCGCGGATCGATTCGTCGAGATTGTACATCGCCATCGCGACGCCGCCGCCGGGATAGTGGAACACCTCGCGGTCGATCGTCTCGCCATTGTCGCCTTCCCAGACGAGGCGCAGCTTGCCCGGGCCGGGAACGACGAAATCGGTGGCGCGATACTGGTCGCCAAAGGCATGGCGGCCGACGACGATCGGATCGGTCCAGCCGGGCACCAGCCGCGGCACGTTTTTTATGACGATCGGTTCGCGGAAGACGACGCCGCCCAGGATATTGCGGATCGTGCCGTTGGGCGACTTCCACATGTGCTTGAGCTTGAATTCCTCGACCCGCGCCTCGTCCGGGGTGATCGTCGCGCATTTGACGCCGACGCCGTATTGCTTGATCGCATTGGCGGAATCGACGGTGATCCGATCGTCGGTCTCATCGCGTTTCTCGACCGAAAGATCATAGTATTTCAGATCGATGTCGAGATAGGGAAGGATCAGGCGATCGCGGATCCATTGCCAGATGATCCGGGTCATTTCATCGCCGTCGATTTCGACGACGGGGTTGGCTACCTTGATCTTTGCCATTTCGCTGCTGCTCCCTGGGGCGGAAATTTGCCGAACCCCTTAGCATCTGCAAAAGGCGGCGCAAGGCGGGCGCGGATGTTGGCGGCGGCCGAGGGAGAGGATCATGACGACGCAAGTTCTGCTCGACGCCGCGGACGGCATTCTCACCGTGACGATCAACCGGCCCGAGGCGCGCAATGCGATGACCAAGGCCGCGTCCGAGGCGATCGCCGCGGCCATGGACCGGCTCGATGCCGAAGACGATTTGCGCTGCGCGATCCTGACCGGCGCCGGGGGCAACTTCTGCTCGGGCATGGATCTCAAGGGCTTCCTTCGCGGCGAACTGCCGGTCGCGGGCGAACGCGGTTTCGGAGGCTTGACCGCATGGACCCCGCGCAAGCCGGTGATCGCCGCGGTCGATGGCCATGCGCTGGCGGGCGGCTTCGAACTGGCGATCGCCTGCGACTGCATCGTCGCCAATGTCGATGCCAAATTCGGCATTCCTGAAGCCAAGCGCGGGCTGGTCGCCGGCGGTGGCGGTGTGGTCCGGCTGCCGCGGCTGGTGCCGCGCGCGATCGCGCTCGAAATGGCGATGACCGGCGATTCGATCCCGGCGCAGCGCGCTTACGAGCTGGGCCTCGTCAATCGGCTGACGCCGGGGCCGGCGCTCGACGGCGCGCGCGCGCTCGCGCGGCAGATCGTCGCCAACGGGCCGCTGGCGGTGGCGGCCTCCAAGGCGGTGGTCCGCGAAAGCTGGTTGTGGCCCGACGAGGACATCAACACGCGACAGAATACCTATATCGCGCCGGTCTTCGCCTCGCAGGACGCCAGGGAGGGCGCACGCGCCTTCGCCGAGAAGCGCGCGCCGCAATGGCAGGGCCGCTAGGGGATCGATTTTGACATTTGCTCTCCACCCGGCCGCCAGCGATGCAGATGTCGGAATCGGACGCCAAGGGCATCACCCGGCACCGAGCAGCGCCATGCCCAGCTTGCCGGCATGGGCCGGCTTGCCGGCCCGCGCCATGCGCGCCGCGAGCCGCCACAGCTCGCGGTCGCGGCGGTTGCGGCGGGCATGGCGCAACAGCGCCGGCCAGCCCTCGCCGGCGAGCGCGTCGGGCGCATAAAGCGAACGCGCAACCACCCGGCGTTGGACATAGGCTTCGGCGCCTTCGCCGAAGATCGCATCGAGCACATCGTCGGTCGGCATCGTCGCTGAATCGCCCACCGGATCGGGGCGGCCGGCCAGGCGTTCGCGATGCGCGAGCCAGGCAATTGCGCTATTGCGGGTCTGTTCGATCAGGTGGCGGTGGCTCACCTGTTCGGGGTAGATGCGATATTCGACAAGATTTTCGGGAAGATTGGCGAACTTCGTCACCTGGCTCAACCGCAGCCACAGGTCATAATCCTCGGCATGGACGAAAGCGGCGCGGTATCCGCCGACCGCGCGAACGCGGTCGCGGCTGTAGATCACCGCGTTATGATTGATCGTCGGCCGCGATTCCAACGCCTCCAGCAGCCCGTCATGGGTCAGCGCGCGGACCAGCGGCGGTCGGGCAAGCGGCGCGCCATCGGGTCCGATATAGCTGCAATTCGCGCCAATGAGGCCATGATCGGGATTGCGGCCGAGAAACGCCATCTGCAAGGCGAAGCGATCGGACCGGCAGCGGTCGTCCGCATCCATGCGGGCGACCAGCGGCGCGCGTGCTTCTTCGAGAAGCTGGTTGAGGCTGGCGATGAGCCCACGGTTCTCGCGCGCGATCACCCGGATGCGCGAATCGCGTGCCGCATGCACGCGGGCGAGCGCGAGGCTGTCATCGGTCGAGCCATCATCGAGGATGAGGAATTCGAAATCCTCGAAACTTTGGCAAAGGATCGAAAGGATCGCCTCGTCGAGATAGCGTCCGGCATTATGGACGCTCATCGCCACGCTGAGCGCCGGCGCGCTCATCGGCCGGGCGCCCTGCCGGCGCGCGCGCGAATGGTGGGCGTAGGAAGGATTGAACTTCCGACCCCTGCGATGTCAACACAGTGCTCTACCACTGAGCTATACGCCCGATGCCGCGCGTGCGCGGCGTCCATTCGGCAGCGCGCGCGGCAGGTGCCGGCGCGAGCAGAGGCGGCGTTTAGACGCCGCCCCCGCGCGATGCAAGCAGGCCGGACAAGAAATTTCGGGCGGCGCGGGCGCAGCCATCTCAGATGCTGGCCTGGTTCGATGGCTCGAAGACGCGCTGCACTTCGAGCACGAGGTCGCGCAGATGGAAAGGCTTCGACAACACCTTCGCCTGCGGCGCCTCGCGGCTTGCCTTCAGCGTCACCGCGGCGAAGCCGGTGATGAAAATGACCTTGGTCACAGGCGAAATCTCCGAGCAGCGCTGCGCAAGCTCGATCCCGTCCATCTCGGGCATGACGATATCCGACAGCAGAAGGTCGAAGGTTTCGCGTTCGAGCAGTGGCAGCGCGGCGGTGCCGCGATCGACCGCAGTCACCGAATAACCGGCGTTTTCCAGCGCGCGGGCGAGGTAAGTGCGCATCGCCTCTTCGTCTTCGGCAAGCAGGATGCGAATCATTGCTGGCTTGAACCTCTCGCCGCTTGTCTGGGGTGTGAGGCTTCTAGCCATGCGGGGTTAAGATTCTTGCCCCTTTCCTGACGCGCTTTTGCTAGGCTACAACAGACGAATGCCGTTCGGCTGCGAGCGGCTGAGGATAGGCCATATGGAAGAGGTGCCGGACAGAGCCGGAGACGGTGAACGCCAATGCGAAGGGACAATCCCCGGTGGCGCGGGTGCGGCCGCCTTTTATCTGCGCGCGCCGCAGCCCTCGGCGATTCCGGTGCTCATCGCGGTTCCCCACGCCGGGCGGTCCTATCCGGGCTCGCTGCTTGAACGCATGCGCCATCCCGGCTTTGTCGCGCTGCGGCTCGAGGACCGCAAGGTCGATCTGCTCGCCGAGGAAGTCGCACGCCAGACCGGGGCGGCGCTGCTCGTCGCGCAGGCGCCGCGCGCTATGATCGATCTCAACCGCGCGGTCGATGACGTCGATTGGGACATGATCGGCGGCGGCGCGCCCGCCGATGTCGGCAGCTATACCCCCGGCCAGCGCGCGCGCAGCGGCCTTGGCCTCATTCCGCGGCGCCTGCCGGGGCTGGGCGAATTGTGGAAGCGCCGGCACGATGCGCATGATCTCGCCGCGCGCATCGCCGGCATCCACGATCCCTATCATCGCCGGCTCGCCGAAACGCTCGATGCGCTGCGCGCGCGGTGGGGGGCGGCGCTGCTCATCGATCTGCACTCGATGCCGCCGCTGACGCTTCGCGGCGGCCAGCCGGGGCCGGAACTGGTGCTGGGCGATCGTTTCGGCACAACCTGTCATGGCAGTCTCGTCGCCTCGGCCTTTTCCTATTTCGCCGAGCATCGCCGCGGAACCGCACATAACCGGCCCTATGCCGGCGGCTATGTGCTCGAACGCCATGCGCGGCCGTCCGAGGGCCGGCATGCGATTCAGCTGGAAATCGATCGCTCGATCTATCTCGATTCGCGCCTGCTCGAACCCGGCGAGCAGTTCGGTGCGATCACCGAACTGCTCATCGGCCTTGTCCGGCGGCTGGCGCGCGAAGTGGCGGCATCGGGCGAGATCGCCAGCGGCGAATGGGCGGAAGCCGCCGAATAGCCGCTTGCCCCGGAGTCGCTTGCAAAACGCGCGAACGAGCGCGTTTCGGGCCACCGCCCGCCCCGCATGGCCTTGAAACGGGCCGCCCAGAAAAAACCACCTCGTGTAACAAACACGAGGTGGCCAAGGTTCAGGGAGGAGGTGCACGAAGTGCACCCAATCCCGCCGGGCCATGAGGGTAGCACCAGCAGGACGACTGATGAATAAGCGACTTGCCGAGGCTTTACAAGTCCTCCTCGCGCCATCGCGCAGCAGTAATGTGTCGCCGACTGTAACGAGCGTTCCCGTTCGGCGCCTGGGCAGGCTTTACGCGTTCAGGACCGGCGCCGGACCCTTTCCCTGCCGCATCTGCCGCGCGAAGATGTCGCGCATCAGTTCGAGCGAGAAGAGATGCGCGAAGATCAGCGGCAGCAGGCCGCTCTGGTTCCAGCCGCGCAGCACGTCGCCGCGCACTTCGCGCAGCTTTTCCTGGTTCACCATGCGAAAGCCGCGATAGATATAGGGCTGGTCGAAGCCTTCGCGCTGGATCGCGACCTCGCCGTCCATCAGCAGATCCTGCTTGTTGAGTTCGGCGATGAAGGCGCCGGTGCGCATCCCGGCCTGCTCGAACTGTTCGCAGAAGTTGAGCATGTTGCGACAAGTCTCTGTCGGTTCGCTGTTTTCGAACAACGCCGCACCCTCGTCGAATTCGCCAACCAGATCGGTGGTCGGATCGAAGCACAGCGACAGTTCGCTCGCCTCGGGGGTCAGTTTGGCAAGCAGGAAGGGATAGCGGCGGGCATAGGCGGGAACATAGACCGCCTCGGTGAGCTTGCCTTCGGCGTCGACGAACACATTGACGTTCTCGTTGAGGCCCATCAGCGCCAGCGGCACGCTGTCCGGACCCGTCGAGAAGACGATCGGGAAATGGCGCTGCGCCTGCGGAAATTCCTCGACGGTGAGCGGCACCGCGTGCTGGTCGACCAGCCATTTCGCCTGATCGGTCGCGCGCGATTTCCAGTTCGCGTGATCGCGGCTGTTGAGCGGGGTGAGGTCACGGTAGAACAGCGGCAGATTGGCAGGCTGCGGCGCGCTGGCCATTGCGGAATCTCCATCGGATTTGTGTTGCGCGGGCCTTAGGCGGTGCCCCCCGTCCACGCAAGCGGCGGGGCGGGCGGCGCGACCAGCTTGCCCGGATTGAGAATGGCGAGAGGATCGAGCGCGGCCTTGATCTGTCGCATCACCGCCAGCGCCACCGGATCGCCCAGCCGGGCGAGTTCGGCGCGCTTGGCCTGGCCAATGCCGTGTTCGGCCGAGATCGAGCCGTGCCAGGCGACCACCATGTCATGCACCATCCGGCTGATCGCCGCGCCCTCGCCCGCTTCCCACGCCGCGCGCTCGATGCCGGGCGGAGCGATGACATGGAGATGGACGTTGCCATCGCCGAGATGGCCGAAGGCGATCACCCGCGTCCCCGGCCAGCGCGCCTCGATCGCCGGCGCGGCCGCCTCGATGAATTCGGGCATGTCGGCGACCGGGACCGAAATGTCGTGCTGCATCGCCGGCCCCTGGGCGCGTTCGGCGGGCGCGACCGAATCGCGCAGCAGCCAGAAGGCCTGCGCCTGGGCTTCATTCGCGGCGATGGTCGCATCGGCGATCAGCCCGGCATCGAGCGCCTGCGCGAGCATCGTCTCGACTCGTCCGGGGAGCATTGCGGCATCGCCTGACGTCGCGACGACCTCGATAAGGACATGCCATGCATGCCGGCCCTGAAGCGGTGCGCGCGCGGTCGGCAGGAATTTCAGCACCGCATCGAGGCTGGCTGCCGGAATGATCTCGAAGCCTTCCAGCGCCTCGCCGAGCGCCGCCTCGGCATGGAGCAGCAGCGCGCGTGCCGCACGGGGCGAATCCACCCCCGCCCAGGCCACCGCGCGATCGGTGATCGCCGGCAGCAGCCGCAGCGTCGCCGCGGTGACGATGCCCAGCGTTCCTTCCGAACCGATGAGCAATTGCTTGAGATCGAAGCCGCGGTTGTCCTTGCGCAGCGGGGTAAGCGCCGAATACACCCGACCGTCGGCGAGCACCGCTTCCACCCCGAGCACGAGATCGCGCATCGTGCCATGGCGCAGCACCTGGGTTCCACCGGCATTGGTGGAGACAAGCCCGCCCACCGTTGCCGAGCCCTTGCCCCCCAGCGTCAGCGCAAAGCGCATGCGCCGCGCGGCAACCGCTTCGTGCAGCGTCTCGAGGATAACCCCGGCACCGCAAGTCACCTGCCGCGCCTCGGCATCGATCCTGCTGATCGCATCGAGCCGACGCAGCGACAGCAGCACTTCGCCGCCGCTCGTATCGGGGGTCGCGCCGCCGACCATGCCGCTGTTGCCGCCCTGCGGAACCAGCGGCACGCGCCAGCGTGCGCACAGCGCGACCAGCGCCGCAAGCTCGGCGGTATCCGCCGGCGAGGCCATGGCCAGCGCCCGCCCGGTATAGCGGCCGCGCCAGTCGGTCAGCCAGGGCGCCATCAGATCGGGATCGCGGGTGAGGCCGCGCCGTCCGAGCAGACGGTCGGCCCCGGCGAGGAAGGCCGCGGCATTTTCGGTCATGACGCCGCTATGGCACAGATGCGCGGGCCAGGGCCAGCGGCGGGCGCGAATGCAGGGCGGCAGGAAGCGGCTTGCCCGCGGGGTTCATCCTTGGTTCAAGCGCCCAGGGTCATCAGCCTGCGGCGGTCGCATTCAGGGGTGCGGCGCAATCAGAGAGCCGAGTCGTCGATTTGCGCGTGGAATGAGACGCTTGCCGATCCTTCTTCCGTTGCTTGCTGCGGGACTGGCGGGGGCTGCCGCCGCGACCGGGCCGCAGGATGGCGCCCAAGCCGGAACGGGGCTCGTCGCGCGGATCGAATCGGGGATCGCCGTGCTGCCACGGGTCTGGCGCCAGTTTCGCGTCGAAGGCCATATCTCGATCCGCATCATCCCGGGCAACGGCACCATGCCGCCGGCGATGATCACCGAGCTCGAGGAAGAGCGGATGGACGGGGTCGAGGAGAAGAAGATCGGCAAATGCCTCGGCATCGCCAGCATCGTCGCGGTACGCGCGGGCGATGCCAATCAGCTGCTGCTTTTTCTGCACGACCAGCGGATCGTCACCGCCAGCCTCGAGAAACATTGCAGCGCGCGCGATTTCTATTCGGGCTTCTATGTGCGCCCGCAGGCCGATGGCGCGATCTGCGTCGGGCGCGACAGCCTCCAGTCACGCAGCGGCGCCAATTGCAAGCTGCGGCGGCTGACCGAACTGGTGCCCGCCGGCGAGCGGCGATTTCCTTGACTTTGGCGGGACTTTTCGCCTAGGAGCAGCCGCCGCGCGGGCGGTTTCGCGGGTATTCCGCCCTTTTCGCATCCCATCACCGGACATCACGCCACCTTATGAGCTTCGCCGATCTCGGCCTTTCGCCTGAATTGCTGCAATCGGTCACCGCGGCCGGTTACACCGAGCCGACGCCGATCCAGGCGCAGGCGATACCCAGCGTGCTGATGATGCGCGACCTCATCGGCATCGCCCAGACCGGCACCGGCAAGACGGCAAGCTTCGTGCTGCCGATGATCGACGTGCTCGCCCACGGCCGCCGTCGCGCGCTGATGCCGCGCAGCCTGATCCTCGAGCCGACCCGCGAACTCGCCGCTCAGGTCGCCGAGAATTTCGAGAAATACGGGGTGAATCACGATCTCAAGATGGCGCTGCTCATCGGCGGCGTACAGATGGGCGACCAGGTCAAGGCGCTCGGCGAGGGGGTGGACGTGCTCATCGCCACGCCGGGCCGGCTGATGGACCTGTTCGAGCGCGGCAAGATCCTCCTCACCGGCTGCAACCTCCTCGTCATCGACGAGGCCGACCGCATGCTCGACATGGGCTTCATCCCCGATATCGAGACGATCTGTTCGAAACTGCCCGCCACCCGCCAGACGCTGCTCTTCTCGGCGACCATGCCCGCGCCGATCAAGAAGCTGGCCGACAAGTTCCTCACCAACCCCAAATATATCGAGGTTGCCCGCCCGGCCTCGAACAACGAGCAGATCGCCCAGCACAAGGTCCGCGTCACCGCCAGGGCCAAGCGCGAACTGCTGCGCAGCCTGCTGCGCAGCGAGGATGTGTCCACCGCGATCATCTTCTGCAACCGCAAGACCACGGTACGCGAACTTGCCAAGAGCCTGAAGGGCAGCGGTTTTGCCGCCGGCGAAATCCACGGCGACATGGACCAGCCCTCGCGGCTCGCCGAGCTCGACCGCTTCAAGGCCGGCACGATCAACCTCCTTGTCGCCTCCGACGTCGCCGCGCGCGGGCTCGACATCAAAGGCGTCAGCCACATCTTCAACTTCGACACACCCTGGCACCCCGATGACTACGTCCACCGCATCGGCCGCACCGGCCGCGCCGGCGCTACGGGCCGCGCCTTCACCTTCATCACCCCCGATGACGCCGAAGCCATCGCCAGTATCGAGAAACTGACCGGCACCGTGATCCCCGAGGTCACCATCGAAGGCGGCGCGGCCGAGGATGCGCCAAGGCGTGAGCCTCGCAAACGCCCGGAAAGGCCAGTGCGCGAGGCCAGCGCCCCGCGCGAAGCCAGACCCCCGCGCGAGGCCAGCCCCCCGCGCGAGGCCAGACCTCCACGCGAGGCCAGCCCCCCGCGCGAGGAACACACCGCCGCCCGCGAATCGCATCCCCCACGCCAGCACCAACCGCGCCGCACCGCGCCGGCTCCGCGCCCCGAGGCCGAAAGCGACGGCTGGAACGGACCGGTGCCCGATTTTCTCGGATTTTCCGCGGCAGGTTAAGGAACGCGGCGCGGGCAGGCGCCTCGCCCGGTGGCCGGCTGTCGGGCCGATTGGCGCTCGCCTCGCGTTGGCCCAGGCTCAAGCCAGCCAGGATCAGCGACCGGGCGCGCGCCGGGTAGCGCTGGGCGAAGTCCGTGGCGATCGCGGCGCCGAGCGCCA
>JAGWPW010000160.1 GCA_028870315.1 Sphingomonadales bacterium
CATGGGACCGCCGGGCGATGGGACCGGTTTCGAAAGAAACCACCTCCCTCGCCTGACGGGACTCATGCGTTCAACCAGCACCGGTTTCGACTGCACCGAGGGCGTTGCGGCAAGGCACCGCCGCGCGTTCGTTCAGCCGCGCCGCAGCGATTGATAGCTCAGGAACACGCCGAGCGCGACCTCCAGCATCGCGAGCGGCCCCATCGCCGGCCACAGCTGTTGCACTATGTCCGTCGCCGGATCGACCAGGCGGTAGGCCAACACCACGCGCAGCACGCCGACGATCGTCAGAACCCAACCGCTGATGGTGACAAGCACCGGCCAGCCGGCGCACCAGCGGTTATGAAACCGGACGATGGCGAGACCCGGGATGAAGGTGAGGTAACCGGCCAGCACCACCAGCGTCGGCGTCGTTCTGAAGTCCTCGACAAGCCGCGGCAGCAGATCGAGATTGGCCAGCACCATCACCCCGCTGAGTACCAGCAGCGGGCCGAGCAGCCCAGCTATCAGTTTTGACGTGCCCATCGCACCTCTCCCGCGAAAGCGAATCCAAGCGTCATCATGGTGCCAATTTAAGGGGTCGCCATGACGCCCGTCAAATCAACAGCAGCGCAAGGGCTTATCGGTCAAACCTTTGTGCGCTTGGTATGAGATGCGATCACGACCTGCCGCTTCCTAGAGCGTCGCGCCGGAAAGTGGGCACCGGTTTTCGGCAGAAAGCGATGCGACAACAAAGACCTGGAACAAAACACGTGATTCACAAATCAGGTGTTTTGCTCTAGCGCGCGTCCTGATCCGATTGCAGCGGATCGCGCGCTCCAGGCCTCTGATTGCCGCATCGTCGTCTGCGATGACTTCGCGCGCCGGGTCATCAGCTGTTTCCACATGACTTCGAAATGGCCTGGGAAGAAGCCATTTTTCCTGCGAGCATCGCTCTCAGATACGCCCCCGTGAAGCTCGCCTTGTTCTTCGCCACCTGCTCGGGCGTGCCTTCGGCCACCACCTCGCCGCCGCGCACGCCGCCTTCGGGCCCCAGGTCGATGATCCAGTCGGCGGTCTTGATGACATCGAGATTGTGCTCGATCACCACCACCGAATTGCCCTGCTCGACCAGACGGTGGAGCACTTCGAGCAATTTGCGCACATCCTCGAAATGCAGCCCGGTGGTCGGCTCGTCGAGGATATAGAGCGTCTGTCCGGTCGAACGGCGCGAGAGTTCCTTGGCCAGCTTCACCCTTTGCGCCTCGCCGCCGGAAAGCGTCGTCGCCTGCTGGCCGACCTTGACATAGCCGAGACCGACCTCGTTCAGCATGTGCATCTTGTCGCGGATCGCCGGCACCGCGGCAAAGAAGCTTTCGGCATCCTCGATCGTCATGTCGAGGACATCGGCGATCGAATGGCCCTTGAACTTCACTTCCAGCGTCTCGCGGTTGTAGCGCTTGCCGCCGCAGCTTTCGCAGGTGACATAGACGTCGGGCAGGAAGTGCATCTCGATCTTGATGAGCCCGTCGCCCTGGCACGCCTCGCAGCGCCCGCCCTTGACGTTGAACGAGAAGCGCCCCGGCTTGTAGCCGCGGGCTGAGCTTTCGGGCAGGCCGGCGAACCAGTCGCGGATCTGGGTGAAGGCGCCGGTGTAGGTCGCCGGGTTCGAGCGCGGGGTGCGGCCGATGGGCGACTGGTCGATCTCGATGACCTTGTCGCAATATTCAAGGCCGGCGATCCTGTCGTGCGCGCCGGCTATCACCCGCGCGCCATTGAGGATGCGCGCCGCGCCCGCTTGCAGCGTGTCGATGGTCAGCGAGCTCTTGCCGCTTCCCGAAACCCCGGTGACGCAGACGAAGCCGCCAAGCGGGAAGCGCACGGTGATGCCGCGCAGATTGTTGGCGCGGGCGTTGTGGACGGTGATCGCATGGCCATTGCCCTTGCGCCGCCGCGCCGGCACCGCGATTGTGCGCGCGCCGCTCAGATACTGGCCGGTGAGGCTGTCCGGCGTGGCGAGGATGTCCTCCAGCGTGCCCTGCGCGACGATCTCGCCGCCATGGACGCCGGCGCCGGGGCCGAGATCGACGATATGATCGGCGTGGCGGATCGCGTCCTCGTCATGCTCGACGACGATCACCGTATTGCCAAGGTCGCGCAGCCGCTTGAGCGTTTCCAGCAGCCGGTCGTTGTCGCGCTGGTGGAGCCCGATCGACGGCTCGTCGAGCACATAGAGCACGCCCGACAGCCCGCTGCCGATCTGCGAGGCAAGGCGGATGCGCTGGCTCTCGCCGCCCGACAATGTGCCGCTCGTCCGGTCGAGATTGAGATAATCGAGCCCGACATTGTTGAGAAAGCCGAGGCGCTCGTTGATCTCCTTCAGGATGGCATGCGCGATCTGCTGCTGCTGATGGGTGAGCCTGGCTTCGAGCCCCGAGAAGAAGGCCAGCGCATCGGCGACCGAGCGGCGGCTCGAGAGCGAGATATCCTCGCCGGCGATCTTCACGCTCAGCGCCTCGGGCTTGAGGCGCGCGCCATGGCAGGTCTCGCAGGGCTGCGCGGTCTGGTACTTGCCCAGTTCCTCGCGCATCCAGGCGCTTTCGGTCTGGAGCATGCGGCGGTTCAAATTGCCGATCACCCCCTCGAAGGGCTTGGCGACGGTGTAGCTCTTCTTGCCGTCGATGAAGGTCAGCGGCACCGCCTCGCGCCCGCTGCCGAAAAGGATCACCTCGCGCGCCCGTTCAGGCAATTCCTGCCATGGGGTTTCGAGGCGGAAATGGTAATGTTTGGCAAGGCTGGCCAGCACCTGCATGTAATAGGGCGAGGGCGGATTGCTCTTCGCCCAAGGCACCACCGCGCCCTGCTTGAGGCTCAGCGCCTCGTTGGGCACCACCAGCAGGGGATCGAACAGCAGCTTCTCGCCAAGCCCGTCGCAGGCCGGGCATGCGCCCTGCGGCGCGTTGAACGAGAACAGCCGCGGCTCGATTGCTTCGAGCGTGAAGCCCGAGACCGGGCAGGCGAATTTTTCGGAAAAGACGATGCGATTGGCGGCAAGCCCGGCGCCCTTCATCGCGCCCATGGAGGAAGAATTGGCAGCCTCGTCGTCCACACGCCCAGGCACCGGCCCGTCAGCGAGATCGACGTAAGCCACGCCCTCGGCAAGCTTGAGCGCCTGTTCGAAACTGTCGGCGAGCCTTGTCTCGATCCCCGGCTTCACCGCGACGCGATCGACCACCACCTCGATGTCGTGCTTGAACTTCTTGTCGAGCGCGGGCGCATCCTCGATCGCCAGCATCTCGCCGTCGATGCGCACGCGGGTGTAGCCCGCCCTCTGCCATTCGGCGAGTTCCTTGCGGTATTCGCCCTTGCGCCCGCGCACCACCGGCGCGAGCAGAAAAGCGCGCGTCCCTTCGGGCAGCCCCATCACCCGGTCGACCATCTGGCTGACCGTCTGCGCGGTGATGGGAAGGCCGGTGGCGGGTGAATAGGGCACGCCGACCCGCGCCCACAACAGGCGCATGTAGTCATAGATCTCGGTGACGGTGGCGACGGTCGAGCGCGGGTTGCGGCTGGTGGTCTTCTGCTCGATCGAGATCGCCGGCGAAAGCCCGTCGATGTGCTCGACATCGGGCTTCTGCATCATTTCGAGGAATTGCCGCGCATAGGCGCTGAGGCTCTCGACATAGCGGCGCTGGCCCTCGGCATAGATCGTATCGAAGGCGAGGCTCGATTTGCCCGAGCCCGAAAGCCCGGTGATGACGATCAGCCGGTCGCGCGGCAGCGCGACGTCGAAGCCCTTGAGGTTATGCTCGCGCGCGCCGCGCACGGTGATGTGGGTGAGACTCATGCCCCAACCACGTTCCATATTTGTTCGGGCAAGGCAAGCGCGAAGCCGCTCGCCGCCCGAACCCAGGCGCCCCGCGCCGGCCCGGAAAACCGCCGGCGGCCAGCAGCCCCGCTTCAGCTTGCGCCCGAGATCAGCGGCAGCAGCGGCAGCAGCTTTTCCTGGACGATCAGCGCGTTGAAATGCTCGGCGATATGCGCGATCCGCCCGTCACGGATGCGCAAGGCGAAGACGTAGGTGTTGGCATAGGGGCTGCCGTCGATCAGCACCGCCCGCGAGCGCGCCTCGGCCACCACCCGGTCGTCTTCGGCGGTGATCGCATCCACCGTAAAGGTGATCGGTTGGCTGCACAGCTGCGCGAGCAGGCGGATCGCGTAGCGGTATGCGGCCTTGCCCATCGTGCCCTGGGTGGTGGTCCAGGCGGTCATGTCGGCGGTGAGCAGGCTGTCGGGCAGTTCGCCGGCCTCGACCGCGGCGAAATAGGCAAGCGCCAGGCGATGGCCGGCCGCGCTCACATCGCGATTTCGCGCTGGACCTCGCCGATCTTCTTGCCACCCTCGAAGCGGCCGAGCCCGTAATCGCCCCTGATCGTGGTGCGCAGCGTGCGCCGCTCGTATTTCGCGTCGCAGCCCTCGACCGCATGCAGCATCCGCAGATTGTCCCAGATCACCATGTCGGTCGGTTCCCACTCGTGAAAATAGGCATGGGCGCCGGTGGCGATGCGGTTGAGCGTCTGGCAGGCCTCCTCGAACAGTGCGTCGCCCTCGGCATCCTCATGCCCCTCGATGCCTTCGGCCATCCACGGCGCGAAGTGCAGCACCTTCTCGCCCGCGCCCTTTTCGGACTGCGGCCGCGTCCAGACCGCCGGATGGAGCGCGCGCGGAAAAATCGCCGCCTCCCTCAGCAATTGGTCGGTGCTCGCATATTCGGTCAGCGGCACGAAATTCACCCCGAAGCGCATCTTCGACAGCCGCGTGTCGAGCGTGTAGATGATGTTCAGCCCTTCGAGCCGGTCGCGCAGCGCGCGCGGAAAGGCGTGGTAGAGGTCGATGCCGTCGGCAAAGCCGGTGCGCCCGCCCACCGGCGCGTTGATCGGCGCACGCAGCACCCCGGCGCGGTTGAGCTCGTCCTGGTAGCAATGGTCGAAATGCCATGGCGAGAAGCGCGCGACTTTCCGCCCGTCGATCTCGACCAGCCCTTCGCCCGCGCCGATATCGTCGGGATCGGGCCGGTAGTGCATGTCGATCACCCCGGGGGCGACGTCCTCGGCGGTGCGTGTCGTGGTCGTGGTCGGATGGTCCTTCAACGGGCCGAACACCTCGCTGATCGCCACCTGCATGCGCGAGGAAGGTTCGACGCCGCGAAAGACGATGAGCCCGCGCGCGACAAGCAGCGCTTCGAGCCGGGAACGGGTATCGCCATCCTCCAGCCCGGCGAGGCTCAGTCCTTCGACGAGCGAGCCAAAGGACAGATCGGCGCGCAGATCGCGGATGCGGATGCCAGACATGCGTTGTCCTCTCTTTTGCCTTGCGCGCCATGCCGGCGGCGGGCGCGATGGCTTGCGCGAAAGGATATCGCGTTCACCGGGCGGCGGCAATCTCGGCCCCGCCGCCGGCAGCGGTGCGGCGATATCTTCACCCGCGCGCGGCCAACCGTCCCCGCGCGGGACAGCGCGCAAACACCGCTGGTCCCGGCGGGCGGGCGCGATAGGCCGGCGCATCCGCCGATCTCGCCCACCCCGGGGAAAACCCGTCCGATGCCCGCGCCCGATTCGCTTGCCGAACTCTTTCTCGCCGCCGAACCCGCGCGCGCCTGTCACCTGCGTCTCGCCCGCGCGCCACGGCGCAGGATGCGCCCGCATCTGCTGACCGGGCTTGCGCTGGCCGTCGGGGTCGCGGGGTGGGGCAGCGTTGCGCTTCGCGCCCCGGCGGCGGCAGCCACGCCCGATCGCGCGCCCGCGCGGTTGCCGATGCGGTTCAAGGCCCCGGGTGAGAGCTTTCCGGGCCTGGCCGCTGACGATGGGGTGGCCGATCCGCCGCCGGCCATGCCCGGCGCCGGCGATGCCGCACCTGCGCGCTTTGCCGGCGCAAGCCCGCTCGACCGCGGCCGCGCGCTCACCTGCCTGACCACCGCGATCTATTACGAGGCAGCGACCGAACCCGACGACGGCCAGCAGGCGGTGGCGCAGGTGGTGCTCAACCGGCTCGCCCACCCCGCCTTTCCCAAGACGGTCTGCGGCGTCGTCTATCAGGGATCGGAGCGGCCGGACGGCTGCCAGTTCACCTTCGCCTGCGATGGTTCGCTGACGCGCGCGCCGGCGCCGTTCTTCTGGCGGCGCGCCGAAGCGGTGGCGCGCTCGGCGCTCGCCGGCGCGGTCTTCGCGCCGATCGGGCTTGCCACCCATTACCACGCCTTCACCGTGCATCCGGCCTGGGCCGATGCCCTGGCCTTCGTCGGCCAGATCGGCGCGCACCGCTTCTACCGGATGGAAGGCGCGGCGGGCGCGGCGGGCGCCTTCCGCTTCGCCTATGCCGGCGGCGAACCGCTGCCGCTGCCGCATCTGCGCGCGGCGGCAGCGCTTGCACCCGCGCCCGATCCGCTGACGATCGAGCGCGCCCCTGCTTACCCGGCACGCGGCGGCGATGCCGCCTTGCGCATGGCCGAGCCGGCAGCGGGCGACATCAGGCCCGAATACCGCGCCAGCGGCAGCTGGATCGCGCAGCCGATGTGAGGGCGCGTGCCGAGCCCCCGGTTAACGGTCCTTGCGGTTTTCCTAACCATTGCCCGACACCAAGACTTAGGGGCTTCCCGCTAGCTCGGTTCCGTTCCCGCAACGCAGGATGTTATCACACGATGTCGCCACGATTTGCATCGGTTGCCAGCGGGGAATGCGCCATCGTCGCGCGGATCATGACAATGCCGGGGCTGGGGTCCGCGGCCAATGACAGCGATGACGGGGCAGGTCGCGAAGAGGTGTTGCACGACGCATTGCGCCATTTCGCCGCGCATGGCCTCGGCGCCGCGGAACGCGCGCATCGCAACGCAACCTCGGCCTTCTTCGCCGGCGACAGCGCCGGCTACCGGCGCTGGATGGCGATCTGCCGGATGCTCGACCGCCGGTTGGCCCAGGCGCCCGCGAGGCGGCACGGACAGGACCGTGGCTGACGGGTAAGCGTATTCGCGACGGCCGGCGGCGAGACGCCGATCAGGCGGTCGCTGCACCATGTTCGGACAGCAGCCGTTCGAGCCTGCGGTGTCCGTGCCTTCCAAGGTTGACCCTTTCACGCCGCCCCGCCACCGCGGCGACGAGGCGCCGATCCATCAGGCGGAACCACAAGGGCGGGATCAACGCGACCACCATCATCCCGAAATAGCCGGTCGGGAGTCGGGGGGTGTCGGGCATGTCGCGCAACTCGTGATAGGCCACCATCGGCCTTTCGTGGTGATGGCTGTGGCGCTGGACGTTGAGAACCAGGAGATTGCACAGCGGCGTATCGGTGTTCCACGAATGCGCCGGACCCGCCGGCTCGCGCCGGCCATTGGGCAGCAGTTCGCGCAGCAGCCCGTAATGCTGGAGGTAATCGTTGAGCATCAGCGTGAACCACGCCGCGAGATGATGGACCATGATCCATGGCAGCGCCGCCCAGCCCAGCCATGCGATCAGCATCGCCGCGATCGCTAGCGACATCAGATAGCTGACCAGCACATTATTGTACCAGGACCACACCGGCAGGCCCCGGCGCCGCAAGCGCTGCGCCTCGAGCGTCGCGCCGCCATAGAGTTCTGCCGGGAAACTTTTGACGATGAACTCGTAGCAGGAATCGCCGAAGCGCGCCGAAGCGCAATCCTCGGGCGTGGCGACCTTGACATGGTGGCCCAGCACATGCTGCGGCATGAAATAGCCCATGCCGACGATCGCGCAGGCGAAATTGGAGGCCTGCTGGTTCAACCGGCCGAGCTTGTGGCCGAACTCATGCGCCACCACCGGGCACTGCACGTTGAGCATGCCGATCGTCACCACCGCGAGCAGCGAACCGGGCCAGGGCACCACCCCTGACGCGGCGAGCGCCACTACGGCTACGAATACCGCCAGATGCAGCGCTCCTTGCAGATAGAGCAGCGCCAGAAAGAAACCGTCGCTGCCGCCGCTTCCCAGCCGGGATTTCGAATCGCCCAGGACGATGTCCCCGAACGGGATGACGCCGAAAAAAAAGGCGATGGTGATCAGGATCGGCCAGCCGGCGTGCAGATGATACATCAGCCAGAGCGGCAGCAGTTGGTACGTCGCGTTGACCAGGAACCACAGGAATCGCGCGTTCATCATCAGCGCGGAAGCCCCGGTTTTCGTCGATCCCGTCATCATTGTCCCACCTTGGGTGAACGCCCATCTGCGGCGGGCAAACGGCGCCGCCCCTCGGGGATGCCCCGACCCGCTCACGCCGAATTAATAAAGTCTCAACCATGACCGCGCAATGGCCCAAAGCGCATGTTGCGAGCCTGCGCCTGCCTTCTTTTTGCGGACAGCCGGGCTTCGGCGGGCGTGCGATGCGCTGCCGGGGAACATGGGGGGCCTGCGGCCGCGCGGGAGCGCCTAACGATTCATTAATATAAAAATCCGGTTAACCCTTCAGTGATATTCGAGGTTTAAACCCCAAGGCGAGCAAGGAGCCTGCCGATCTCACGCTTTCGCAACCTGACGCGCGTCCTCAAGCCGGCGAGCGCCCTTGACGATCACGTCAGGCAGGTTCTTGTCGAGACGCTCTATACCCAGCCGAACAGCCTCGTTCTCGGCGCGGTCTGCGGCATCCTGACGAGCTGGGGCGCTGTCCTGACCGTCGACAATCCGGTGATGATCGTGTCTGCGGCCCTGCTGAGCGCGGTTGCGGTCGCCCGGGTGATCACCGGGCTTCTGCTGCCGCGAAGGCAGGATCGCAACGCCGGCCGGCTCGAAATATTCTACGAAATCGGTGCCTTTGCCTATTCGAGCCTGTGCGGCCTGCTCGGCGCGGAAGCGATCTATTACCATCTCGGAACGGGCGCGAGCGTGCTGCTTGTCGCCAACGCAATCGGTTACGGCGCGATGATCGCAGCGCGCAATGCCGGGCGCCCGGCGATCGCGATCGGGCAGACCCTCCTTGCCAATATTCCGGTGATCGTCGCCGGCCTGCTGCGGCGCGACGGGACCATGCATTTCCTCGCGCTGTCAGTAGCGATGGCGATCCCCGCGGCGATGGCGATCACGCTCAACACCTTCGGCGTGCTGCGCGATTCGATCGCCACCGCCGAGACCAGCCGGCGGCTTGCCGAGAAGATGCAGCATCTGGCGCGGACCGATGTCGTCACCGGGCTGCTCAACCGCGCCGGGCTCAATCACCAGCTGGTGCAGCGCATGGCGCAGCTGGGCTCGCGCGACAAGCTGGCGCTGTTCTGGCTCGATCTCGACCGCTTCAAGGAGGTCAACGACACGCTCGGCCACCAGGTGGGCGATCGGCTGCTGGCCGAGGTCGCGAGCCGGCTCACCGCGCGCGCGCCCGAGGGCGCCTGCGTCGCGCGGTTCGGCGGCGATGAATTCATCATCGCCTGCGAGGTCGCGGACCGGCGCGAGACCGAAACCCTTGCCTCCGGCCTGCTCGAAGCGATCACCCGGCCGATCCGCATCGACGATGCCCGGCTCGAGATCGGCAGCTCGATCGGCATCGCCATCCTGCCCGATGACGGCGCCGACCTTGAAACGGTGATGCAGGGCGCCGACCTCGCGCTCTATCACGCCAAGGTCAACGGGCGCAAACAGGCCAGCTTCTTCGCGCCGTCGATGACCCGCAACCTTGTCCGGCGCAAGGAGATCGAAAGCGAACTGCGCCTCGCGCTCCAGCGCGACGAGCTTTCGGTGTTCTTCCAGCCGATCATCGATCTTTCCACCGGCCGCATCCGCGCCTTCGAGGCGCTGGTGCGCTGGTTCCACCCCGACAAGGGCGAACTGCGCCCCGACGAATTCATCCCGGTCGCCGAGGAAACAGGGGCGATCATCACGCTGGGCAACTGGATCACGACCCAGGCCGCGAGATGCGCCGCGTCCTGGCCGGCCGAAGTGACGGTCGCGGTCAATCTCTCGCCGCTCCAGATCCGCGCCCCCGGCGCGGCGCTCGGCATTCTCAATGCGCTGCGCGAGGCGCGGCTCGATCCCCACCGGCTCGAACTCGAAATCACCGAAACCGTGCTGCTCGACCAGAGCGAGACGACCGAGGCGTTCATAAGCGAGCTGGCCGATGTCGGGGTGCGCTTCGCGCTCGACGATTTCGGCACCGGCTATTCCTCGCTCAGCTATCTCAACAAATATCCGTTCAGCAAGATCAAGGTCGATCGCAGCTTCGTCTCGGGGGTCAGCGCGGGGATGAAGAGCGAGGCGATCATCCGCGCCGTTTCGGGAATGGCCTCGACGCTCGGCATGGACGTGGTCGCCGAGGGGCTGGAAACGGTCGAGCAGGTCGAAGCGGTAAAGGCGGCAGGCTGCACGCTGGGCCAGGGCTTTTATTTCAGCCGGGCGATGCCCGATTATCTCGCGACCATGCTGCTCGCGCAGGAACGCCAGGAAAGCCCGCGTCCGCTGCGCGCCTGACCCGCGGCGCCCCGGGCCGGCCAGCCCCGGTCGCACTGCGCTTTCCGGCACAATTGCTATTGCGAATAAGATGCAACTTTGTCGAATTGCGAGACACTTTAGCGCCTTGCAATCGCCTGCGCGGAAGAATAGGGCGCAAGCCGCAACAAGCGATTTCTCTCATGAATGACGCCGGCTCGCTTGCGGGACTGTGCCGGTCGCGTCGATGTTCCATGCTGCCGCCCAGCTCCGCGGCAAGCCCCGCAGCAAGGATTCGATGATGGCACGCAGGAAAATCGCGCTGATCGGCGCCGGCAATATCGGCGGCACGCTGGCTCACCTTGCCGCGCAGAAGGAACTGGGCGACATCGTCCTGTTCGACGTGGTCGAAGGCGTGCCGCAGGGCAAGGCGCTCGACCTTTCGCAATGCGGGCCGGTCGAGGGTTTCGACGCGAAGCTTGTGGGCACCAATGATTACGCCGACATCGCCGGGGCCGATGTGATCATCGTCACCGCCGGGGTGCCGCGCAAGCCGGGGATGAGCCGCGATGACCTGCTTGGCATCAATCTCAAGGTCATGAAGGCGGTGGGCGAAGGCATCAAGGCGCATGCGCCGGGCGCCTTCGTCATCTGCATCACCAACCCGCTCGATGCCATGGTCTGGGCGCTGCGCGAATTTTCGGGGCTGCCGCACAACATGGTCGTCGGCATGGCGGGGGTGCTCGATTCGGCGCGCTTCTCGACCTTCCTCGCCGAGGAATTCGGCGTTTCGGTGCGCGACGTGACGAGCTTCGTGCTCGGCGGGCATGGCGACACCATGGTGCCGATCGTCGGCTATTCGACGGTCAAGGGCATCCCCGTCCCCGATCTCATCAGGATGGGCCGTTCGACGCAGGCGCGGATCGACGCCATCGTCAAGCGCACCGCCAACGGCGGCGGCGAGATCGTCGCGCTGCTGAAGACGGGCTCTGCCTATTACGCCCCCGCCGCCTCGGCGATCGCCATGGCCGAGAGCTATCTTGGCGACCAGAAGCGCGTCCTGCCCTGTGCGGCGCATCTCACCGGCCAGTATGGCGTCAAGGACCTTTATGTCGGCGTGCCGGTGGTGATCGGCGCCGGCGGGGTCGAGCAGGTGGTCGAGATCGAGCTCGATGCGACGGCGAAGGCCGGGCTCCAGGTCTCGATCGATGCGGTCAAGGAATTGCTGGTGGCGTGCAAGGGGATCGATTCCTCGCTCGCCTGAACCAACCTGCGTCCCGCTCTTCCCCACGGAGACATCATGAGCATTCTCGTCAACAAGCACACCAAGGTCATCACCCAGGGCATGACCGGCGCCACCGGCAGCTTCCACACCCAGGCCGCGCTCGACTATGGCACGCAGATGGTCGCGGGCGTCACTCCCGGAAAGGGTGGCACCACGCACCTTGGCCTGCCGCAATACGACACCGTCGCCGAGGCCAGGCATGCGACCGGCGCCACCGCTTCGTGCATCTATGTGCCGCCGCCGGGCGCCGCCGATGCGATCCTCGAGGCGATCGATGCCGAAATCGAACTCATCGTCTGCATCACCGAGGGCATTCCGGTGCTCGACATGGTGCGGGTCAAGCGCGCGCTGTCGGGCTCGAAGTCGCGACTGATCGGGCCGAACTGCCCCGGCGTGCTGACGCCAAACGAATGCAAGATCGGCATCATGCCTGGCGCGATCTTCAAGGCGGGCTCGGTCGGCGTCGTCAGCCGCTCGGGCACGCTCACCTATGAGGCGGTGCACCAGACGACCATGGCCGGGCTCGGCCAGACCACCGCGGTCGGGATCGGCGGCGATCCGGTCAACGGCACCAATTTCATCGACGTGCTCGAACTCTTCCTCGCCGACGCGGCGACGAAGTCGATCATCATGATCGGCGAGATCGGCGGCAGCGCCGAGGAGGACGCGGCGCAGTTCCTCAAGGACGAGGCGAAGCGCGGACGAGCCAAGCCGATGGTCGGCTTCATCGCCGGGCGCACCGCGCCGCCGGGCCGCCGCATGGGCCATGCCGGGGCGATCGTCTCGGGCGGGCAGGGCGGTGCCGAGGACAAGATCGCGGCGATGGAGGCGGCGGGAATCCGCGTCTCGCCTTCTCCCAGCGAACTTGGCACCACGCTCGCCGCGCTGGTCAGGGAAATCGCCTGAGCTTCGCGGAAACGCGGAGCTTGTCGGTCAACGCGGGTTAATCAAACCCGGCGCATGCGCGCCGGGACAGGGCGTCGATCCTCCCCGGGAGCGCCGAACTTGCCGCGATTGCAACGGGCGCCGAAGCTTTCGGCGCGGAAAGGCTCGCCATGGGAAGCGAATTGCACGATTTTCCCGAAACCGGTTTCGACCGGCCGCAGCCCGGCCCCAGCTGGCAGCGCGCCGGCTGGCCGCCGAGCGGCGCGGCATCCGGAGACGATCTGACCCAGGCGCTCGACCCGCTGGTCCTCAAGCCCGCGCTCAAGGCGGCCGCGGCGAGCGCCGGTGCCCCGCTCGACGAGGCCGGGCTCGAAGCCGCGGCAAGCGACACGATCCGCGCGGTGATGCTGATCCGCACCTATCGCGTGCGCGGCCATCTTGCCGCCGATCTCGACCCGCTCGGGCTCGCCAAGCGCGACATCCCGGCCGACCTCACCCCGGAATTCCATGGGTTCTCGGGGGCGGCGCTCGACCGCAAGGTATTTCTGTGCGGCTATCTCGGCCTCAACTGGGCGACGATCCGCGAGGTCGTCGAGATCCTGCGCCGCAATTACTGCGGCAAGGTCGGCCTTGAATACATGCACATCACCGATCTGGAGGAGCGCCGCTTTCTCCAGGACCGGATGGAGGGTGCCGACAAGACCATCGAATTCACCCCCGAGGGCAAGAAGGCGATCCTGTCGGCGGTGGTGCGCGGCGAGCAGTACGAGAAGTTCCTTGGCCGCAAATATGTCGGCACCAAGCGTTTCGGGCTCGACGGCGGCGAAAGCATGATCCCCGCGCTCGAAGCGGTGATCAAATATGGCGGCCAGAAGGACGTCAAGGAAATCATCTATGGCATGGCGCATCGCGGGCGGCTCAACGTCCTCGCCAATGTCATGGGCAAGCCCTACAAGGTGATCTTCCACGAATTCTCGGGCGGCACCGCCAATCCCGAGGATGTCGGCGGTTCGGGCGACGTGAAATACCACCTCGGCACCAGCACCGACCGCGAGTTCGACGGCATCAAGGTCCATATGACGCTGATGCCCAACCCCAGCCATCTCGAAACGGTCGATCCGGTGGTGCTGGGCAAGACCCGCGCCTATCAGCAGCTGCGCGACGACATCGGGCCGGACAAGCACAAGCAGGTGCTGCCGGTGCTCATCCATGGCGACGCCGCCTTTGCCGGGCAGGGCATCGTCTGGGAATGCTTCGGCTTTTCGGGGATTCGCGGCTACAACACCGGCGGCTGCATCCATTTCGTCATCAACAACCAGATCGGCTTCACCACCAGCCCGCAGTTCTCGCGCGGCTCGCCCTATCCGTCGGATGTCGCCAAGGGTGTCCAGGCGCCGATCCTCCACGTCAACGGCGATGATCCCGAGGCGGTGACCTTCGTCTGCAAGCTTGCCATCGACTATCGCCAGAAGTTCGGCCGCGACATCGTCATCGACATGTGGTGCTACCGCCGCTTCGGCCACAACGAGGGCGACGAGCCGAGCTTCACCCAGCCGCTGATGTATGCCCGGATCCACCGCCACCCGCCGATCAGCGAGGCTTATGCGCGGCGGCTCGAGCAGCAGGGCGTCATTTCCGCGGGCGATCTCGCCGAGACGGTCGAACGCTTCACCCGCTATCTCGAAGAACAGTTCGAGGCGGCCAGGAGCTACAAGCCCAATCATGCCGACTGGTTCGGCGGGCGCTGGAGCGGCTTCAACCGGCCGATGGACCCCGAGACCGCGCGGCGCAACGTGCCGACCGGGATCGAGGCCAAGCTGTTCGATAGCCTTGGCCGCACGCTGACCACCATCCCCGGCGATCTCACCGTCCACAAGACGCTTGCGCGGGTGATCGACGGACGCCGGGCGATGTTCACCTCGGGCGAGGGCTTCGACTGGGCGACCGGCGAGGCGCTGGCCTTCGGCTCACTGCTGTCGGAAGGCTATGCGGTGCGCCTCTCGGGCCAGGATTCGGGGCGCGGCACCTTCAGCCAGCGCCATGCGGTGTGGGTCGATCAGCAAAGCGAACGCAAATATGTGCCGCTGGCGCAGATGCCGCACGGCCGCTTCGAGGTCTATGACAGCCCGCTTTCCGAATATGGCGTGCTGGGCTTCGAATACGGCTTCGCCAGCGCGGACCCCAAGACACTGGTGCTGTGGGAGGCGCAGTTCGGCGATTTCGCCAATGGCGCGCAGATCATCATCGACCAGTATATCGCCGCCTCCGAGGCGAAGTGGCTGCGCGCCAACGGCCTCGTGCTGCTGCTGCCGCACGGCTACGAGGGCCAGGGCCCCGAGCACAGCTCGGCGCGGCTCGAACGCTATCTCCAGCTCTGCGCGCAGGACAATCTTCAGGTCTGCAACATCACCACCCCGGCGAATTACTTCCATGTGCTGCGCCGGCAGATGCACCGGCCCTTCCGCAAGCCGCTGATCCTGATGACCCCCAAGAGCCTGCTGCGCCATCCGCTGGCGAAATCGGCGGCGGGTGACTTCATCGGCGAGGGCCATTTCCGCCGCATCGTCTCCGATACTGCCGGCGCGTCCGACGCGCAGACCCGGCGGCTGGTGCTGTGCTCGGGCAAGGTCGCCTATGATCTGATCGAGGCGCGCAACGCCGCCGGGATCGGCGATACCCAGATCGTCCGGCTCGAACAGCTCTACCCCTTCCCGGGCGAGCCGCTGGCCGCGCGGCTCGAACGCATGCCGGCGCTCGAAGATGTCGTCTGGTGTCAGGAAGAGCCGCGCAACAACGGCGCCTGGTTCTTCGTCGAACCGCTGATCGAGGACGCGCTCGCCGCCGCCGGCGCCCGGGCAACCCGCGCGCGCTATGCCGGCCGTGGCGCCGCCGCATCGCCCGCCACCGGCCTCGCCAAGCGCCATGCCGCCGAGCAGGCGGCGCTGGTCGCCGATGCGCTGGGGCTTTCGGTGCGCTCCGAAATCCGCCGCAAGCAGAAGGCCTGATCGCAGATGGCAAGCGAAGTCAAGGTTCCCACCCTCGGTGAATCGGTCAGCGAGGCAACGATCGGCCAATGGCTCAAGCAGCCGGGCGAGACCGTCGCCGCCGACGAGCCGATCGCCAGCCTCGAAACCGACAAGGTCGCGGTCGAGGTGAATGCGCCCGCCGCGGGCGTGCTGCTCGCCCATCTCGCGAAAGAGGGCGACACCGTCTCGGTGGGCACGCCGATCGCCACCATCGAGGAGGGCGCGGTCGCGCCGGCCAGGCCCGCCACCAGAGCCGAATCCCCCGCCCCCGCCCGCGATGCGGGCGATGACGGCGAAGCCGCGGTGCTTTCGCCGGCGGTGCGCCGCGCGGTGCTCGAACACGGCATCGATCCCGCGACGGTCAAGGGTACCGGCAAGGACGGCAGGCTGACCAAGGAGGACGTGATCGCCGCCGCCGCTGCCAAGCCGGCCGCGCCCGCCCCCGTCGCCGCGTCCGCCGAAGCGGCGCCGCGCCGCACCGAAGAGCGCGTGCGGATGACGCGGCTGCGCCAGACCATCGCCCGCCGCCTCAAGGAAGCGCAGGATACGGCAGCGATGCTGACGACGTTCAACGACGTCGACATGTCGGGGGTGATCGCCGCGCGCGACCGCTACAAGGATCTGTTCGAGAAGAAGCACGGCGTGCGGCTCGGCTTCATGAGCTTTTTTGCCAAGGCCGCCTGCCTTGCGCTGCGCGACGTGCCCGCGGTCAATGCGCGGATCGAAAACGACGAGATCGTCTATCACCGCTATGTCGATATCTCGGTCGCGGTTTCGGCGCCGGCGGGCCTCGTCACCCCGGTGGTGCGCGATGCCGATGCGATGAGCTTTGCCGACATCGAGAAAGCCATCGCCGAATATGGCAAGCGCGCGCGCGAAGGCGCGCTGACGCTCGCCGATCTCCAGGGTGGCACCTTCACCATCTCGAACGGCGGCGTGTTCGGCAGCCTGATGTCCACCCCGATCATCAACCCGCCGCAAAGCGCGGTGCTCGGCCTCCACCGCATCGAGGAGCGCCCGGTGGTGCGCGATGGCCAGATCGTCGCGCGG
>JAGWPW010000161.1 GCA_028870315.1 Sphingomonadales bacterium
AGCCCGGCATAATGCTTCATGGCGGTTCTCCTCATAGCTTTGGCACACTGGCCTGGGTTGACGCCGGTCAGTGTGGACAGCCGCCACCCTCAAGGCGAGGCCCATCGGCGATTGACGCTATGTGGTGTAAAATCGGGTGTGGCCATCGGGCTGCATTTTCAGGCGGCCTTGGGTGTAATCTGTAGCGGCTGAACCTCGTCGATCATGGGTGTGGCAAGGGCCGCCATGCCCTCGACCTGCATGTAGCGGTGCTGAAGCTGGTATTCGTCATTCTGCTCGAGCAGTACGGCGCCAACGAGGCGGATGATGCTATCCTCGTTCGGGAAGATGCCGACGACGTCGGCGCGGCGCTTCACTTCCTTGTTCAGGCGTTCCAGCGGATTTGTGGAATGCAATTTGACCCGGTGCTGCTCGGGGAATGTCATGTAGGCGAGCACGTCGTGCTCGGCCTCGTCCATGCAGGTGCCGAGCTTGGGCCATCGGGCCCGCAACTGGTCGGCGACCTGGCGCCAGACCTGCGTCGCGGCGGCATGGTCGGGCTGGAGGAAGACCTGGCGGATGGCAGCGGCAACGACGGTGTTCTGGCCCTTGGGCACGTAGGCCAGCGCATTGCGCATGAAGTGGACGCGGCAGCGCTGCCAAGTGGCGCTGAGCACGCGGGTGATCGCCGCCTTGAGGCCCTCGTGCGCATCCGAGATGACGAGCTTCACGCCGGTCAGGCCGCGCCGGGCGAGGTCCTTGAGGAAGCTTGACCAGAACGGCTCGGCTTCGGAAGGGCCGATGTGCAGGCCGACGATCTCGCGCTTGCCCTCGGTGTTGACGGCAACGGCGATTATCGCGGCGACACTGACGATCCGCCCACCCTCGCGTACCTTGAGGTAGGTGGCATCGAGCCAGAGGTAGGGCCAGTCGCCGGCGAGCGGTCGCTTGAGGAAAGCATGCACGCGATCGTCGATGTCCTTGCACAGCTTCGAGACCGATGACTTGGAGATGCCGGTCATGCCCATCGCCTGCACCAGTTCGTCGACGCGCCGGGTGCTGACGCCGGCGATCCACGCTTCCTGGATCACCGCGACCAGCGCCTTCTCCACGGTCTTCCTCGGTTCCAAAAAGCCAGGAAAGTAGGCGCCGGTGCGTAGCTTGGGGATCTTCAGGTTGAGCGTGCCGAGCCGGGTATCAAGGCTGCGGTCGCGGTAGCCGTTGCGCCAGGTCGTGCGCTCGCCCGAGCGCTCGTGTCGGCCGGCGCCGACCAGGCCGTCGACGTCGGCCTCCATGATGATCTGCAAGACGCTCTCGGCAATCGTGCGCAGGAAATCTCCATCTCCGGTCTTCGCCATCAGCTCGGCAAGCGGTAGTCTGTCGTCGGTCATCGGGATCAACTCCTCGGTGGGCTGTGAAGTGTGGTAACTCCACCTTACCGATGAGCCCGGTGGCCACCGAGATCGAAATCGCATGGGGTGGGGCATGCCCCACCCCATGCGATCACCTCAATCTACACCGGAAATTACACCACGAGCGCGGACGCTAACGCATTCGGGTGTGGGGCGTTGCTATTTGGGGGTGAATCACCCCGCATTCTTACGCACCTCTTACACGAGCGCGTCAGCCGCCATTTCGGCACATGCTGAGGTGTGGTAAATTGCTGTATTTGTTAGGAAAATTGGTCGGGACGAGAGGATTCGAACCTCCGACCCCCACACCCCCAGTGTGATGCGCTACCAGGCTGCGCTACGTCCCGACCGGAGCCGCGCGCTATAGGCAGGCACCTTGCGCATGGCAAGGGCGGTGGGCGGCTTCGTTGCCATGCGCGTGCTTTGCTGCTAGGCGCCCGGCCTTCGGCGGCAGTGGCCACCGTTCGCGTGCAGCGGGCGGCGGCGTTTTGCGCGCCTTCTGTGATCACCGCCTTCCTGCCCTGAGAGTTTTCGCGCGCCATGAGCATGTCCCTTCTTTCGATCCTCGCCGCCGGCACGGCAGCCAGCGAGGGGCCGCCGGCCTGGTTGCAGATGCTGCCGATCGTTGCGGTCGGCGTGCTCATGTATTTTCTGTTCATGCGCCCGCAGATGAAGCAGCAGCGCGAGCACAAGTCGAAGCTCGACGCGCTGAAGAAGGGCGATCAGGTGCTCACCGGCGGCGGCTTCATCGGCAAGGTGACGCGGGTGGACGAAAGCTATGTCGATATCGAGCTGGCCCCCAACATCAAGGTCAAGGCGCTCAAGTCGACGATCACCGACGTCATTCCCCCCGGCGGCGCGGCGGCCGCCAACGACTGACCCGCAGCCCGCCGCCGATCCTGCTTCACAAGACGACAAGCGAAAGCAAAGATGCTCGATTTTCCCCGCTGGAAGCAGCTCTGGTTCTGGGCGCTGGCGCTCGTCTGCTGCGTCGCTGCGTTGCCTTCGATCTTCTCGCTGTCAGGCGCGCCCTGGCCTGCCATGCTGCCTTCGCCGAAGGTCAATCTCGGGCTCGACCTTGCCGGCGGCAGTGATCTGCTGCTCGAGGCGAGCACCGACCAGGTCGTCCAGCAGCGGCTCGAAACCATGGAGGAATCGGTCCGTGCCAAGCTCAGCCAGGCGGGCGGCAGCATCAAGACCGGCGATATTTCGAACAAGAACGGTGCGATCAGCTTCATGGTCGATAATCCGGCCGAGGTCGATGCCGCGCGCGAACTGATCCTGCCGCTGACCAATGGCGCCGGCTATTCGGGCAAGCGCGACTGGGATTTCAATGTCGTCGATTCGACGCGGATCGTGCTCACCCCGACGAAGGAGGGCATCGCCGATTCGATCTCGCGGGCGATGGATACGGCGACCGAGGTCATCCGCAAGCGCATCGACGCGCTGGGAACGCGCGAGCCGACGATCATCCGCGAGGGCGACGACCGCATCGTCGTCCAGGTGCCGGGGCTCAAGGACCCGACCGCGCTCAAGGCGCTGCTTGGCCAGACCGCCAAGCTCGAATTCAAGCTCGTCGATACGACCGCGCTGCCGAGCGACGTCGCGCAGGGGGTTCGCCCGCCGGGCGATGATCTCGTGCCTTTCGCCCCCGGTGCGCACCAGCAGGGGCTGCTGGCGGTCAAGCGGCTCGGCGGGATCAAGGGCGACCAGCTCACCGATGCGACACAGGGCTTCGACCAGCGGACCAACAGCCCGATCGTCTCGATCACCTTCGATGCGACCGGTGGCGCCAAATTCGCCAAGCTGACTACCGAGAATGTCGGCAAGCCCTTCGCCATCATCCTCGACGGCAAGGTGCTTTCGGCGCCCAACATCAACGAGCCGATCCTGGGCGGCAGCGCGCAGATCTCGGGCGGCTTCACCGTCGAATCGGCGAACGAGCTGGCGATTTCGCTGCGTTCGGGCGCGCTGCCGGTCGATCTCAGGGTAATCGAGGAGCGTACCGTCGGCCCCGACCTCGGCGCCGATGCGATTCACAAGGGCGTGATCGCGATGGCGGTGGGCACCGCGCTCGTCGTGCTGCTGATCGCGGTGACCTATGGCCGCTTCGGGCTTTATGCCGACCTTGCGCTGGTCATCAACGTGCTGATGATCCTTGGCATCATGGCCGCGCTCGATACCACGCTGACGCTGCCGGGCATCGCCGGCTTCGTGCTCACCATCGGCGCCGCGGTCGATGCCAATGTCCTCATCAACGAGCGTATCCGCGAGGAGCGCAAGCGCGGCCGCCGCGTCTTCCAGGCGGTGGAGATGGGCTACAAGGAAGCCAGCCGCACCATTTTCGACGCCAATACCACCCATTTCATCGCCGCGACGCTGATGTTCATGTTCGGGTCGGGGCCGGTGAAGGGCTTCGCCGTGGTGCTGATGATCGGCATCGTCACCAGCGTGTTCACCGCGGTGATGCTGACCCGGATGTGGGTGGCGCTCTGGCTGCGCAAGACGCGCCCGGCCGAACTCGTGATATAGGAAGACGACGATGCGCCTTCTCAAGCTCGTCCCCGACAACACCAACATCCACTTCCTCAAGTGGCAGTGGCCGACGACGATCGTCAGCACCGCGCTGATGATCGCGAGCTGGGTGCTGATCGCGGTGCATGGCCTCAATCTCGGGGTCGATTTCGTCGGCGGGCAGATGATCCGCGTCACCTTCACGCACAGCGCCGCCGCGCCCGTGGCGGCGCTGCGCGGCGAGGTCGGCAGCCTTGGCTATGGCGCGCCGGTCATCCAGACCTACGGGGCGGCCAATGCGATCTCGATCCGGATGAAGCTGCCCGAGGGCAGCGAGAAGAACGCCGGACTGGCCGATGCCATGGCCAAGCGCATCACCGCGACGATCCAGCAGCACCATGCCGATGCCCGCGTCGATGGCGTCGATGCGGTTTCGGGCAAGGTCTCGAAGGAGCTCGGCTGGACCGCGTTCAAGGCGCTGGGCTTCGCGGCGATCGCGATCTCGATCTATATCTGGTACCGTTTCGAGTGGCAGTTCGGCGTCGGTGCGCTGCTCAGCCTCGTCCATGACGTCACGCTGGTGCTCGGGCTGTTCGCGGTGACGCAGATGGAGTTCGATCTCACCATCGTTGCCGCGATCCTCACCGTCATCGGCTATTCGCTCAATGACACCATCGTCGTCTATGACCGCATCCGCGAGAACCTGAAGCGCTATCGCCGGATGCCGATGCCCGAACTGCTCGACCTTTCGGTCAACGAGACGCTGGCGCGCACGGTGATGACCTCGATGACGATGATCATCACCCTGCTGGCGCTGCTGCTGCTCGGGCCGCAGGTCATCTTCGGATTTGCCGCGGCGCTGATCCTTGGCATCTTCGTGTGCACCTATTCCTCGATCTACATGGCAGCGCCGCTGCTGATCTGGTTCAAGGTGAGCGCGACGAGCTTCGTGCCGACCGAGACCGCGGTCGAGCGGCAGGACCGGCTGGCGCGCGAGCGGTCCTAGCAGGCGACGGGTCGGGGGCTTTGGCCCCGCAAAATCAAGCGCGCGCGGCGACTTTCCAGAAATCCGCGAGTTCGCCCGCGTTCCGTGTCCAGGTGAAGCGCGCCGCCTGCGCCGCGACATCGGCCTGATCGACAGGGTTTGCGAGCAGTTCGCGCAGCGCAGCGGCGATCGCCGCAGGCTCGCGCGCAACGATACGGCCGGCTTCGCGTGCGGTCACCACCTCGCGCGCGCCGCCGATGTCGGGGATGACGAGCGGCGTGCCGCAGGCGAGCGCCTCGATCCAGACGTTGGCAAGGCCTTCGCGTTCGGAGGGAAGGACGACGGCATCGGCGGCGCAAAGCAGCGTCGGAAGGACATCGTGCGACACCTGTCCGAGGAAGTGGACGCGATCGTCGAGCCCGCGCGCGGCGGCGAGCTGTTGCAGCGCGCGGAAATCGCCGCCGCTGCCGGCGAGCGCGAGATGCACGCCGGGAAGCTGCGCCAGCGCCTCGATCGCCAGCCGCTGGCCCTTGATGGCGATCAGCGCGCCGGGGCAGACGATCAGCGGCGCATCGGCGGGCAGGCCGCGGTTGGCCATTCGCGCCCTGGCCCCGGCGCGCGGCGTCACCTTGAAGCGCGCGTGATCGAGCCCGGTATAATGAACGCGGATCTTTTCGGCGGGAAAGCCGAGCGCGATCATGTCGCGCTTCAGTGCCTCGGACACCGCCAGCAGCCCCGCCGCGCGCTGCGCCGCCGCGCGCATCTGCGCCAGCGCGCCCGGCCGTGTGCGCCAGTAATGGATGTCCGAACCACGCGCCTTGATCGTCAGCGGCACGCCGAGCGCTTGCGCAAGCTGCATTGCGGCGGGGCCGTCGGGAAAGAAGAATTGCGCATCGACAAGCGCGAACCGCGCTTCGGCGTGGAACCGGCGCGCCAGCGGCAGCACCGCGCGCGCGATCCGTGCCGGATTGCCGGCGCCGCCGATCAGCGGCAGCAGGCAAAAGCGCGGGTGATGCACGGTGAGCGGGCCGGACCGAGAGCTTGCCGGGCAGGCGGCGAGTTCGCGATAGGGCGCGCGGCGGCAAAGCGGCCAGGGTGGCAGGCCGATGGGATTGACAGTGATGAGATCGATTTCGCCGCCCGCCGCCAGCGCTTCGGCCTGACGCGCGACGAAGCCGCCGAAAGCCGGGCGCGGCGGCGAGGGGAACAGCGTCGCGAGCGACAGGACGCGCGGCGCGCGCATCAGCCCTCGACCAGCTCGGCCAACTCCAGCCAGCGCAGCTCGGCCGCCTCCTTCTCGTCGCGCGCCTTGTCGAGTGCCTGTGTCAGCGACGCGAAACGCGCAGGATCGCGCGCATAGAGCCCGGCATCACCCAGCGCCGCCTCGTTGTGGGCGATGGCGGCGTCGATGTCCTCGATCCGCGCGGGCAGCAGTTCGTAATCGCGCTGGTCCTTGTAGGAGAGCTTGCGTCTTGCGCTCGCCGCAGGCAGGGGGGAGGGCTTGGAGGCCGTGTCCGCGGGCGCGGCGGCGGGCTTCCTTGCCTGCACCGCGCGGCGCTGCTTTTGCCAGTCCTCGTAGCCGCCGGCGACGATATCGACCGTGCCCGAGCCGTCGAGCCCCAGCGTCACCGTCACCGTGCGATCAAGGAAATCGCGATCATGGCTGACGATGAGCACGGTTCCGTCATAATCGGCGATGACCTCCTGCAAAAGGTCGAGCGTTTCGAGATCGAGGTCGTTGGTCGGCTCGTCGAGCACGAGCAGGTTCGAGAGCCGGGCGAATTCACGCGCGAGCAGCAGCCGCGAACGCTCGCCGCCCGAAAGCGTGCCGATTTTGGCATCGACGAGCCCGGGATCGAACAGGAAATCCTTGAGATAGCCCTGAACGTGCTTGCGGGTGCCGCGCACATCCACCCAGTCGCCGCCCTCGGCGAGGACGTCGCGCACGCGCTTTTCTGGCTGCATCAGGCTGCGCTGCTGGTCGATCATCACCCCCGAGAGCGTCCTGGCCAGCGTCACGCTGCCGCTGTCGGGGGGCAGTTCGCCGGTGAGCAGCTTCAGCAGCGTGGTCTTGCCCGCGCCATTCGCGCCAACAAGGCCGATGCGGTCGCCGCGCATGATGCGCAGGGTGAAGTCGCGGATGATGGTGCGATCGCCGAAACGCTTCGTGACCTTGTCGGCGGTGATCACCGCCCGGGTCTTGACCTCGTCTGCGGCGAGCGTGAGCTTCGCTGTCCCCTGCGGGCTGAGCATCGCCGCGCGCTGCGCGCGCAGCTCGTGGAGCTTTTCGAGCCGCCCCTGGTTGCGCTTGCGGCGCGCGGTAACCCCGCGTTCGAGCCAGTGCGCCTCGATCTTGAGCTTCGCGTCGAGCTTTTCGGCGGCACGCGCCTCCTCGGCATAGACCTGCTCCATCCACGCTTCATAGCCGCCGAAGCCGATCTCCTTGCGGCGCAGGCCGCCGCGGTCGAGCCACAGCGTCGCGCGGGTCAGGCGCTTCAGGAAGGTGCGGTCGTGGCTGATGACGATGAAGGCGCCGGTATAGCGCTGCAACCAGCCTTCGAGCCAGTCGATCGCGGCGAGGTCGAGGTGATTGGTCGGCTCGTCGAGCAGCAGCAGCTCGGGCCCGGAGGCGAGCGCGCGGGCGAGCGCGGCGCGACGCCGCTCGCCGCCGCTGGCGCTTTCGGCGGGCCGGCTCATGTCGATGCCGAGCTGTCCGGCGATCGCCTCGACCGCATGGCGCGGCGGCGCATCCTTGCCGTCGAGCGCGAAATCCATGAGGCTGGCATGGCCGGTGAAGAACGGGTCCTGCTCCAGCGTGACGATGGCAAGCCCCGGGCGCACCGAGCGGATGCCGGTATCGGCCTCGATTTGCCCCGCGATCAGCCGCAGCAGCGTCGTCTTGCCCGCGCCGTTGCGGCCGATCAGCGCGAGCCGGTCGCCCGGCGCGATCGCGAGGTCGAGGTCGCGGAACAGCCAGCCCGATCCCTGGATCAGGCCAAGCCCTTCCCAGCTCAGAACAGGTGCGGCAGCCATCGTCCGCGCTCTACAGGCGCCGGGCCCTGGCTGACAAGGCCGGCGCGACATTCACTTGGGGTTCAAGCCCCATGCCCTAGAGCGGATGCGACCATGCCAAGGTGCTTTGCTTCGTTCGCGCTCGCGCTCACCGGGCTTGCCCTGTTCCAGGCGGGCGGTGTTGCCGCGCGCACCGGCGATGCGCAGGGCGCGGTCCGGCAGGAGACCGCGCGCGGCCTCGTGCGGCCCTTGCGCGACATCGAAGCGCGGGTGTTGCCGATGATGCCGCGGATGCAATATCTCGGCCCGGAATATGATCCGGTCGCCATGGCTTATCGGTTGAAATTCATCAGCGATGGCCGGGTGGTGTTCGTCGATGTCGATGCGCGCTCGGGCAATATCATCGGCCAGTCGCGCTGACGTTTCATGGAGAGTAGGGCGCGTCGTGGCGGCCGGCTTGACCGGAATGCAGCCGCGGGACATGACGGCGCCAACGACAGGGGAATGCCATGCGGATCTTGATCGTCGAGGATGAACCCACGCTGGGCCGCCAGCTCAAGACCACGCTGGAACAGAACGGCTATGCCGTCGATCTGTCGGTCGATGGCGAGGACGGCCATTTCCTGGGATCGAGCGAGGATTACGACGCGGTGGTGCTCGATCTCGGCCTGCCCGAGATCGACGGGCTGACCGTGCTCGGCATGTGGCGCAAGGAGGGGCGCAAGTTCCCGGTGCTGGTGCTGACCGCGCGCGACAGCTGGTCGGACAAGGTCGCCGGGCTCGATGCCGGCGCCGACGATTATCTTGCCAAGCCCTTCCAGACCGAGGAGCTGATCGCCCGGCTGCGCGCGCTGATCCGCCGCGCCTCGGGCAATTCCTCGTCCGAGCTGGTGGCGGGACCGGTGCGGCTCGACACCCGCTCGGGCCGGGTCACGCTCGACGGCGAGCCGGTCAAGCTCACCGCGCAGGAATACAAGCTCCTGTCCTATCTGCTTCACCACATGGGCAAGGTGGTCAGCCGCACCGAACTCATCGAGCATATCTATGATCAGGATTTCGACCGCGATTCGAACACCATCGAGGTGTTCGTGACGCGCATCCGCAAAAAGCTCGGCGCCGATGTCATCACCACCATCCGCGGGCTCGGCTACAGCCTCGACGATCCGGTCCAGCGCGCGCGCGGATGACGGTCCGGGCGTGACCGCGCCGGAAAATCCCCCGTCCCCCGCGCCGGTGACGACCGCGCATACCGGTTCGCTCGCGCAGCGGATGATGCTGATCGCCGCGGGCTGGATCACCATCCTGCTCGTCGCCGGGGGGATCGCGCTCGACCGGACGCTGACCAGCCTTGTCGTCCGCAATTTCGACGACCAGCTCGGCTATATGCTGACCGCCATGGTCGGATCGGCCGAGATCGGCCCCGATGGCGAGATTTTCTTCAACCGCCCGCTCGGCGACCAGCGCTTCCTCGAACCCAACAGCGGTCTTTACTGGCAGATCAGCGGCAAGGGCCACGAGGATTTCCCGTCGCGCTCCTTGTGGGACCGCAGCCTGAAGCTGCGCGAGGACCATTTCGACGCGCAGCCGCACAGCTATGACAGCAACCAGTTCGCCGGCGAACCGCTGCGGGTCATGGAACGCTCGATCATCCTGCCCGGCAGCAAGACGCTGTGGTGGTTCGTGGTTGCCGAAAGGCGCAAGGAAATGAATGCGCAGATCGCGCGCATCCACGCGATCCTCATCGACAGCTTTCTCGTCCTCGGGCTCGGGCTGCTCGCCATGGCCGCGCTCCAAAGCTGGTATGGCCTTGGCCCGCTGCGGCGCGTGCGGCTGGCGATCAAGCGGCTGCGAACCACCGGTGCCAATCATCTTGACGAGCCGCTGCCGTTAGAGGTGCAGCCACTGGTCGAGGAGCTCAATGCCCTTCTCGCCCATGCCGAGCGTCAGGCCGAGGAGGCGCGGACCCATGCCGGCAATCTCGCGCATGCGCTCAAGACCCCGCTGACCGTGGTGATGAACGCGGCCACCGTCCATGCCCCCGACCTTCCCGAAACCGTGATCCGCGAAGCCGCGGTCATGCGCCGCCAGGTCGATCACCATCTCGCGCGCGCGCGCGCCGTCGGTCGCCGCTCGTCGGGCCATGCGCAGGCGGCGGTGTGGGACAGCGCCGAGGCGGTGCTGCGCGCGGTCTCGCGGCTCTATCCCGCGACGCGGTTCGATCTCGACGGGCATCGCGCGCAGGTTCGCATGGAGCGGCAGGACCTCGACGAGGTGCTCGGCAATTGTGTCGAGAACGCTGCCAAATACGGCGGCGGCAGTGTCTTTGTCACGATTGATCCGTATCCGCAGGACGCGGCGCTATGCGAGGTGTGGATCGAGGATGACGGCGCCGGTATCCCCGAGGAGGCGCGCGACCGGCTGTTCTCGCGCGGCGCGCGGCTCGACACCGGCAAGCCGGGCACCGGGCTCGGGCTCGCGATCGTGCGCGATGTCGTCGCGATCTATGGTGGCGAGGTGGCGCTGGAAGAAAGCGAGGATCTGGGCGGGTTGCTCGTCCGGCTGCGGATTCCGCGCGCGGAGGGCTGACGCGGCACCAGTCGGGCGGCATTGCCTGCGCAGGCCCGCCGCCGTGATGAGAAAGCCGTGGACATCGGTGCCGCCAGGCCCGGTCGCGATGCAGCGCTGCTGTCCGCCCGCCCGGCGCGGGGTTCAGCGCGGGCAATGCGCCTGTTCGTGGTGGCGGATCACTTCCTCAATGATGAAGCGCAGGAATTTCTCGCCGAAGTCGGGATCGAGCTGGGCGTCGGCGGCAAGCTTGCGAAGCCGGGCGATCTGGCGCTCCTCGCGCCCGGGATCGGAAGCGGGAAGCCGATGCGCGGCCTTGTGCGCGCCCACTGCCTTGGTGATTCGAAAGCGCTCGGCAAGGATATGGATCAGCGCGGCATCGATATTGTCGATGCTGGCGCGATAGGCGGCAAGCACAGGATCGGGAGCGGCGGTTTCGGCCATGCGCCGAGCGCTAGCATGGCATGGCGGGCGAATCCAAGCTTGCCTTCGCGATCCCCCGCGCGCACAGCGCCGCGCGACATGACCGCTCAGGTGATACCGCTCCACGCTCCGTCTTCGGCGCCTTCGCTCGCGCCGATTCTCGCGCTGACCGCTGCCGACATGAACGCGGTCAATGCCGTCATTCTCGAACGGATGCAGAGCGAGATCCCGCTGATCCCGGCGCTGGCCGGCCATCTCATCGCCGGCGGCGGCAAGCGCATGCGGCCGATGCTGACGCTCGCCGGCGCGCTGCTGTGCGATTATCAGGGCACGCGCCAGCACAAGCTCGCCGCGGCGGTGGAATTCATCCACACCGCGACGCTGCTCCACGATGACGTCGTCGATGGCTCCGACCTGCGCCGCGGCAAGACCACCGCCAACATCGTCTTCGGCAATCCCGCGACCGTGCTCGTCGGCGATTTCCTGTTCAGCCGCGCCTTCGAGCTGATGGTCGAGGATGGCAGCCTCAAGGTGCTGCGCATCCTCTCGCGCGCTTCGGCCGTCATCGCCGAGGGCGAGGTCGATCAGCTCACTGCGCAGCGCCATGTCGAGACCAGCGAGGAGCGCTATCTGGCGATCATCGGCGCCAAGACCGCGGCGCTGTTCGCCGCCGCCTGCCGGATCGGCGCGGTGGTCGCCGAAAAGGGCGAGGCCGAGGAGCGCGCGCTCGAGGTGTACGGGCGCAATCTCGGCATCGCCTTCCAATTGGTCGATGATGCGATCGACTATGATTCGCCTGCCGAGGAGATGGGCAAAGGCCGGGGCGATGATTTCCGCGACGGCAAGATGACGCTGCCGGTGATCCTTGCCTATGCGCGCGGCAGCGAGGAAGAACGTGGTTTCTGGCGCGAGGCGATCGCCGGCTTTGCCATCAGCGACGCTGATCTCGCGCATGCGGTGGCGCTGATCAACCGCCACGACGCGGTGCAGGCAACGCGCGAGCGTGCCCGCCACTTCGCGGCGCGCGCGATCGACGCGATCGCGGCCTTCCCGCGCGGCGCGGCGCATGCGGCGATGGTCGAGGCGGCCGAGTTCGCGGTTATGCGACGCTATTGAGAACCCGGGGGCCGGCGGTCCCCGACGGCGCCCTTGAACCTTCCCGTTGCCTCCGTCCTTCCCGACCTGCTGGCGGTGCTGCGCGCGCCGGGGGCGGCGGTGCTGATCGCGCCGCCGGGGGCGGGCAAGACCACCGCGGTTGCGCCCGCGCTCCTTGGCGAGCCGTGGTGCAAGGGGACGATCATCCTGCTCAGCCCGCGCCGGCTGGCGGCGCGCGCCGCGGCCGAGCGCATGGCCGAACAGCTTGGCGAGGCGCCCGGCGCGACCATCGGCTATGCGACGCGGCTCGATACCAAGCGCTCGGCGAAGACCCGCGTCCTGGTGATGACCGAGGCGATTTTCGTGGCGACGATCCTTGCCGATCCCGAGCTTGCAGGCGTTTCGGCAGTGCTGTTCGACGAGGCGCATGAGCGCCATCTCGACAGCGATCTCGGCCTCGCGCTCGCGATCGAAAGCCGCGCGGTGCTGCGCGACGATCTGCGGCTGCTGGTGATGTCGGCGACGCTCGATGGCGCGCGTTTCGCCGATCTTCTCGGGCAGGCGCCGGTGATCGCCAGCGAGGGGCGCGCGCATCCGCTGGCGATCCGCTGGCTTGGCGGCTTTCCGGGCGAGCGGATCGAGGAGGCGATGACGCGCGCGATCCTTGCCGCCTGGCGCGAGGAGGAGGGCGACATGCTCGCCTTCCTGCCCGGCATCGGCGAGATTCGCCGCACCGCCGAGCGGCTTGGCGAGCGGCTGCCGCAGGCGCTGGTGCTTGCGCTCCACGGCCAATGCGAGCCTGCCGCGCAGCGCGCCGCGATCCGCCGCGACCCGCAGGGGCGCCGGCGCATCGTGCTGGCGACCGCGATCGCCGAAACCTCGCTGACGCTCGATGGGGTGCGGATCGTCGTTGATTCGGGGCTGGCGCGGCTCGCCGAATTCGACAAGCCGGCGGGGGTGACGCGGCTCGTCACCCGCGCCGCGAGCCAGGCTTCGGCGGCGCAGCGCGCAGGCCGCGCCGCGCGGCAGGGGCCGGGCGTGGCCTATCGGCTGTGGGACGAGGCGGCGCATGCCGGACGGCCGCGCTTCGCCCCGCCCGAGATTCTCACCGCCGACCTTGCCCCGCTGGCGCTGGCGCTGGCGCAATGGGGTGCGGGCGAGGCGCTCGCCTGGATCGATCCGCCGCCAGCCGCCGCCATGGCCGTCGCGCGCGCCAGCCTCACCACGCGTGGCGCGCTTGCTGCCGATGGCCGGATCACCGCGCATGGCCGCGCCATGGCGGCGCTGCCGATGGCGCCGGGCCATGCGCATATGCTGCTGTTCGGCGCGGCCCGGGGCGCTGGGCATGCGGCGGCCGAACTGGCGCTGCTGCTTCAGGAACGCGGGCTTGGCGGCGGCGGCGAGGACCTTGCGCTGCGGCGCGAGCGCTGGGCCGCGGACCGGTCCCCGCGCGCGGCAGCGGCGCGTGCGATGGCGCGGCGC
>JAGWPW010000021.1 GCA_028870315.1 Sphingomonadales bacterium
CGCTCGAGATCGTTCTGCCAATCCGTGTCCACCGCCAGCCTCCATTAAAGCTGGCTCCCCATGAATCACGCATTCGCCACCAAGGGAATCCCAAAAATCACACTTCTGCCAAAGTAGTGCTAGGCCGTGAACTCATAAATCGGTGTTGCGATGGTGGATGGCGTCATTCTGACTGTGTTTCGGCGTGCAACTGGGCTCCACCTGACTCGGTGATCGGCGCCCAATAGGGGACCACTTTTCCGGGTCATCTAGGCTCAAGATCTGTAATTGCAGAGCCAGGCGGTGTTGATCCCTTGAGGGTTTCATGGATCTGTCCGCACTGGCCGAGCCGAAGCTTGGTCGTGCTGTATCGGGTCTCACAGAGGCGAACGTTGCATTGACTCGATGCGGGCTTGGGAGCCCATCTGACAACCTTCGCAGATCGTTCGTCCCTGCGTTCCCTCTCGGGACACCGCCCTCGGATCAGCTTTGACGTTTCACCGCTGGCAAACAGGTTCTACTCTACCTCATGCCTGGAACAAAGTGCCGTCGCGCAGCATGGCGTGCATGATTGGTCTGAGCCCCGCGTTTCCCTCCAGATTTGAGTAGAGTCCGGCCTATGGAAGGAGTCGGAGGGAATGAAGCGCAGCAGGTTCAGCGAAGAGCAGATCATCGCGATATTGAAGGAGCAGGAGGCTGGGTTGCCGACGGCGGATGTATGCCGCCGTCACGGTGTCAGCAGCGCGATCTTTTACAAGTGGAAGGCCAAGTTCGGCGGCCTTGAGGTGTCGGAGGCCAAGCGCCTGCGGCAGCTCGAGGACGAGAACAGCAAGCTGAAGAAGCTGCTGGCCGAGGCGATGCTGGACAACGCGATGCTCAAGGAGATCACCGCAAAAAATGGTAGCGCCCGCTGCCAGGCGGGAAGCGGTGGCTTACCTTGAGCAGGTGTTCGAGGTGAGCCAGCGGCGGGCGTGCGATGTGCTGGGCGTGGACCGGACGATGGTGCGGTATCGCAGCCGGCGAGGCGATGATGGGGCGATCCGGGAGCGGATGCGTGGCCTGGCGGTGGAGCGCCGCCGGTTTGGCTATCGCCGCTTGCACTGGCTGCTGGGCCGCGAGGGCGTGATGATCAACCACAAGAAGTTCCGGCGGCTGTACCGCGAGGAACGCCTGGAGGTGCGGCGCCGCGGCGGCCGCAAGCGGGCGCTGGGCACGCGGGCGCCGATGACGATCCCGCAGGGACGCAACCAGTGCTGGTCGCTCGACTTCGTGTCGGATGCGTTTGCCTGTGGTCGTCGGTTCCGCATTTTCGCGGTGGTCGACGACTTCACCCGCGAGTGTGTCCGTCTCATCGCCGACACCTCGATCTCGGGCCTGCGGGTTGCGCGGGAGTTGGACTGGGCCATTGCCGAACGATCCCGTCCAGCACTGATCGTCAGTGACAATGGCGCCGAGTTGACCAGCATGGCGATCCTGCGCTGGTCCAAGGAGCGCGACGTTGAGTGGCACTACATCGCGCCGGGCAAGCCGCAGCAGAACGGGTTTATCGAGAGCTTCAATGCCCGCCTGCGAGACGAGTGCCTGAATGAGACCATCTTCACCAGCCTGCCCCAGGCCCGGTCGGTGCTGGCGGCCTGGCGGTACGACTATAACCATCACCGGCCTCACTCGAGCCTGGGCAACCTTACCCCGGTGGAGATGGCGGCCAAATCAATCGGCAAACCGGGTTGGGGGTTAACCCCCAACCCGGTTGTCATCACGCCCGCACAAGGGCATCAATCGGGCCGTCGGCTCTACTCATAGGTGGAGGAACGTCGGGGCTCAGACCATGACATTTGCACACCACCCCGCCGATGGCGGATGCAAATGTCAGATCGGCCCACTAGCGCGCGCGCTTTCCCACCCCGCGCACCACATACGATGACTGCCGCCTACGCATTCGTGAGCTTGCTACATAATGTCGATGGCACCCTTTGGGTGGTTGGGCCGAGGGAGCGGGGCGGGCGGTTGCTATCAGCGCCGATGATAAAACCGTAACAATGTCTTTCGCGACGGCGCGTCCTCCCATAGGGCCATCGCCGGAAGGACCGATCCGATCAGACAGATTGCCGCATTGCCCTATCGCATCGCCACCAGCGGCGGCGCCGAGGTGATGCTCATCACCTCGCGCGAGACGCGGCGCTGGGTGCTGCCCAAGGGCAATCTCATCAAGGGTCTGGCATGGCACCAGGCGGCGGCGCATGAGGCTTTCGAGGAAGCAGGGGTCATCGGCATCGCCTGCCCGACCGCGCTCGGCGAATATCGCTATGCCAAGCGCCGGCGCAACGGCACCACCCGCGAAGTGACCGTGGCGGTGTTCCCGCTCGCCGTCACCGAACAGGCAAGCGAGTGGCCCGAGCAGGACGAGCGCGAATCGTGCTGGCTGCCCGCGGCGGAAGCGGCGCGGCTGATCGAGGAAGCCGATCTGGGACAGCTGATCTCGGGATTCCGCCCGCCGCCGCCGCAGGCGAGCCTTGCGGAGCGTATCGTCCCGTCGGTGCAGGACAGCGCAAGGAGGAAATGGCCGTTGCTCGCCTGGTTTCACGCCCTCCTGCCGCGGCAGGGCCGCTTCTTCGAACTGTTCGAGGCGCATGCCGCCACCCTCGTCGCCGGCGCCGAGGCGCTGGCGCTGCTGCTGCGCGGCACCGCCGAGCGCGAGCAGCATATCGCCGAAATCCTGCGGCGCGAGCAGCAGGCCGACGATATCGCGCGCGATGTCCTGCACGATGTCCGGCGGATTTTCGTCACCCCCTTCGATCGCTCGGCGATCATCGGGCTGATCGGGGTGATGGACGATGCCATCGACCAGATGAATGCCACCGCGAGCGTGATCGCGCTTTATGAGGTCTGCGAATTTCCCGAGACGATGCGCGATATCGCCGGGATCCTCGTCGAGGCGGCGCGGCTCACCACCGAGGCCATCGCGCTGCTGCGCACGCTCGGCGCCAATGCTGCAAGGCTGCACGAGCTGACCGCGCGGCTGATCCAGCTCGAAGGCCATTCGGACGAGCTTTACGCGATCGGGCTGAAGGATGCCTTCCGCGCGGCCGACGGCAACGCCATGGCCTTTGTCGTCCAGCGCGAGCTTTACGGCCATCTCGAAAACGCGGTCGATCGCTTTCAGGATATCGCCAACGAGATCCAGGGTCTCGTCATCGATCACGCCTGAACATGCTGTCCCTTCCCCTGCTCGCCCTGCTGATCGCGGTGGCGTTGCTGTTCGATTTCCTGAACGGCCTGCACGATGCCGCCAATTCGATCGCGACCGTGGTCTCGACCCGGGTGCTCAAGCCGCAATATGCGGTCTTCTGGGCGGCGTTCTTCAATTTCGTCGCCTTTCTGGTGTTCGGGCTGCATGTCGCCAACACGATCGGCACCGGCATCGTCACCCCGGCGATCATCGACAGCCGGGTGATCTTCGCCGCGCTGGCCGGCGCGATCGTCTGGAACGTGGTCACCTGGCTGCTGGGGCTGCCCTCCTCGTCGAGCCACGCGCTGATCGGCGGGCTGCTGGGCGCGGGGATCACCCGCGGCGGGATGGGGGTGATCGAATTGCCGGGGGTCGGCAAGACGGTGGCGGCGATCGTTCTGTCGCCCGCGCTCGGGCTGGTGCTGGCGATGCTGCTGGTGCTGGCGATCGCCTGGATCGGCCTGCGCTCGACCCCGCTGGCGATGGACCGGCGCTTTCGCAAGCTGCAAATCCTCTCGGCCTCGCTCTATTCGCTCGGCCATGGCGGCAATGATGCGCAAAAGACGATGGGGATCATCGCGGTCCTGCTCTATGCCAACGGGCAGATGCGCGGGGGCTTTCACATTCCGCTATGGGTGGTGCTCGCCTGCCAGACGGCGATGGCGCTCGGCACGCTGGCGGGCGGCTGGCGGATCGTTCACACCATGGGGTCGCGGATCACCCGGCTGACGCCGGCGCAGGGTTTCTGCGCCGAAACCGGCGGGGCGATCACGCTGTTCATGGCGACCTGGCTCGGCATCCCGGTTTCGACCACGCATACCATCACCGGGGCGATCGTCGGGGTGGGCGCGTCGCGGCGCCTGTCAGCGGTGCGCTGGAATGTCGCCACCTCGATCGTCGTTGCCTGGGTGGTGACGCTGCCCGCGGCGGCGGCGATGGCCGCGGCCGCCTATGGGCTTTCGAGGCTGTGCACTTGACCCGCCTCAGAAATCGACGGCGATCCCGTTTCTTTCCCAATCGCCGTAGCGGGTGGGCGAAAGCCCGGCGGGGTCGGGCTCGGGTCGCGGCGGCGCCGGGGCCGGCGCGGGCTCGGTCGACCAATGCGCCGGCCGTGCGAAGGGCGCGGGGCGGCGGGGATTGCGGGCGGGGGTTTCGGCCATGCCGCATGGCTGGGCGCGGATGCGGCGCATTGCAAGGCTTTCCGCGCGCGATGGGGCAGGCGTGATGGACGAGGCTCCCGGCGCGCCGGCCCGCCGCGCCGCGCTGCGGCTGGTCGATGCGGTGCTGCGCCGCGGCGAGACGCTCGATGGCGCGCTTGGCCGGGCAACGCGCGACCTGCCACTCGCCGCAGACCGCGCGCTGGCCCGCGCGCTGGCCGCCGAGTCGCTGCGCTGGCTGGTCGATCTCGATGCGCTCGTCGACAGCGCCACCCGGCAGCGCCTTGCCCCCGATGCCAAGCCGCGCGCGGTTCTGCGCCTGATGCTCGCTGGCTGGTTGCGGCTGGGAACCCCGCCGCATGCCGCGATCGCTACCGCGCTGCCGCTGCTCGCGGGCGGGCCACGGCGGCTGGCGCATGGGGTGTTCGCCGCGCTGCTACGGCGCGGCGCGGCTCTGCCACCGGCGCCAAGCCTGCCGGACGCGGTGGCCGCGCGCTGGGGCGCCAGGGCCAGCGTCATCGCCGCCGCGCTCGCCACCCCGCCGCCGCTCGATCTGACGCTGCGCGATGCGGGCGAAACCGGTCTGTGGGCGGATCGGCTTGGGGGGCGTTCGCTTGTGCCGGGCCATGTCCGGCTGGCGCGGGGCACCGCGATCGAGGATCTGCCGGGCTTTGGCGAGGGCGCCTGGTGGGTGCAGGATCTCGCCGCCAGCCTGCCCGCGCGCCTGCTGGGGCCGGGCGAAGGGCGCCGCGCGCTCGATCTTTGCGCCGCGCCCGGCGGCAAGACCTTGCAACTGGCGAGCATGGGCTGGCGCGTCACCGCGCTCGACGTCAGCGAGCGCCGGCTCGAACCGCTGCGCGAGAACCTCGCAAGGACGGGCTGCGTTGCCGAAATCGTCGTCGCCGATGCCCGCGAATGGACGGCCGGGCAAGCGTTCGATGCGATCCTGCTCGATGCGCCCTGCACCGCGACCGGCACCTGCCGGCGCCACCCCGACGTCCTCCACCGCATCGGAGCGCGCCAGATCACCGCGATGGCCGCGCTTCAGGGCGAACTGCTGGCGCGCGCCGTTCGCTGGCTCGCACCCGGCGGCAGGCTGGTCTATGCGGTCTGTTCGCTCGAACCCGAGGAGGGCGAGGCGCAAGCCCGCACGGTCGCGCTGCCGCGCGATCCGATCCGGCCCGAAGAACTGCCCATGGGGCTTTCGCCGACCGCCGCGGGCGATCTGCGCAGCGATCCCGGAATGCTCGATGCGGCGGGCGGGCTCGACGGCTTCTTCATCGCCCGCTGGCGCGCGGCCTGAGCTTCGGGCGCGTCATGCCCTGACGCGGTTTGCGAAGCTCTTGCGCAGCTTGGCGAGCTTGGGGGGGATCACCGCCAGGCAATAGGGATTGCGCTGGCCCTCGCCCTGCCAATATTCCTGATGGTAATCCTCGGCCGGATACCAGGTCGCCGGGCCTTCGATGGTGGTCACCACGCTGGCCGCGCGCTCGGCCTGCGCGCGGGCGATCGCCGCTGCCGCTTCGGCGCGCTGCTCCTCGTCGAGCGGGAAAATCGCCGAGCGATATTGCGTGCCGATGTCGTGACCCTGCCCGTTCAACTGGGTCGGATCATGCGTTGCCATGAACACGTCGAGCAGATCGGCATAGGCAAGCCGCGCCGGATCATAATGGATGCGGATCGCCTCGGCATGGCCGGTCGTGCCGCTGCACACCGCCTTGTAGCCGGGGTTGGCGACGGTGCCGCCGATATAGCCGCTTTCCACCGCCTCGACCCCGATCACGTCCCGGAACACCGCCTCGGTGCACCAGAAGCACCCGCCCGCCACGATCGCTTCGGCCATGCCCAATCCTTCCTGATTTCCACCGCCGCGCCAGGATAGGCGGTCGGGCGCCGGGGGCAATGGTGGACTTGCCCGCGCCCTCGCCATAGAGGGGCGCATGGCCGACACCGCCCGCAGCCTTACCGTCGCCGCGCTCCAACTCGCGCTCGGAGCCGAGCGCGAGGCCGACAATATCGCCGCGGTCGGCGAACTCGTCGAGGAAGCGGCCCGCCAGGGCGCGCAGGTCATCCTGCCGCCTGAACTTTTCTCCGGCCCCTATTTCTGTACGGTCGAGGATGAAGCGCTGTTCGCGCTCGCCCGGCCGACGGGCGAACATCCCGCGGTGCTGGCCATGCAGGCACTGGCCGCGCGGCTGGGGGTTGCCATTCCGACGAGTTATTTCGAACGCGATGGCCCCCATTATTACAATTCGCTGGCGATGATCGGCCCCGACGGGGGGCTGCTCGGCACCTATCGCAAGAGCCATATTCCCGACGGGCCGGGCTATGAGGAAAAATATTATTTCCGCCCCGGCAATACCGGGTTCCGGGTGTGGGACGTCTTCGGCGCGCGCATCGGCGTCGGGGTGTGCTGGGACCAGTGGTATCCCGAATGTGCGCGGGCCATGGCGCTGCTCGGCGCCGAAGTGCTGCTCTATCCCACCGCGATCGGCAGCGAACCCTATGACGAGGCGCTCGATACCAGCCGCATGTGGCGGCGGGCGATGCTTGGCCATGCGGTCTCGAACTGCATGCCGGTGATCGCCGCCAACCGCATCGGCGATGAGCGGGTCGGCACGACCGGGCAATCCTATTACGGGCACAGCTTCATCGCCGATGAATGGGGCGATTTCGTCGCCGCTTTCGGCGCCACCGAGCGCGGGGTGCTGCTCGCAAGGCTCGATCTCGCCCGCGCGGCGCGGCATCGCGCCGGCATGGGCTTCTTTCGCGATCGCCGCCCCGCGCTCTATCACCGCCTTGGCGAGGATGTCTGAACCGCGCGGCTCGCTTTATCTCGTCGCGCTCGGCTCGAACATGCGGCACCGGCGCCACGGCGATCCGCGTGGCGTGCTGCGCGCGGCGCTGAAGGCGCTGTCGCGCGGGGCAACGCGGCTGCATGCCGCAGCACCGATCGTCTCGAGCCGCCCGCTGGGCCCCTCGCATCGGCGTTATGCCAACAGCGCCGCGATCGTGAGCACGGCGCTGCCCCCGCCGGCGATGCTCGCCGCGCTCAAGGCGATCGAGCGCGATTTCGGCCGGCGGCGGGGACGGCGATGGGGGGCAAGGGTGCTCGATCTCGACATCATCCTGTGGGACGGGGGCCAATGGCGCAGCCGCGATCTGTGCGTGCCGCATCGCGACTTCAGGACACGCGGCTTCGTGCTTGCCCCCGCCGCAAGGATCGCGCCGCGCTGGCGCGATCCGGTGACCGGGCATAATCTGCTGGAACTGCACGCGCGCTTGACCCGGCGGCTGCCGCTGCCTAGGCCCGCGCACGGTCGGGCCCATAGCTCAGTCGGTAGAGCAACTGACTTTTAATCAGTAGGTCGCTGGTTCGAATCCAGCTGGGCTCACCAGATAATTGAATGGATTACTCAACATTTCAAATTCAGTGCCGGCTTTTGGATGGGCGGGAAACGCGCAGCATTAAGACAAGTGGGGAAACAATGAGACTTGTAACAAGCAGCGCCCAAAACGTGTCAATATAAGAGGTCATTACCGCTAGCCGCTCGACCTCGCGCGCGATGCTCGCAGCGGACCGCATCAGAGTCAGATCGAGATCGGGATGATCGAGCGCGAGCAAGGGGTTGTCCCGATGAAGTGTCTCGACCAGGCGTGAGTGAACCACCGCGGCGTTGCGGACGGTTAGCGCCTGGACCAGCGAGATGCCGATGGCTGATCCCATGTTGCGGATAAGGGTGCTGAGGGCTGCGCCATCGTTGCGCAAGCTTCCCGGTAGCGTGGCAAAGGCCATGGTCGCGAGCGGCACGAAGATCAAGCTGCTGCCGATACCCTGGATGAAGCCGCCGCTCATCACCAGCCAGTCGTCGGCACCAAGGGAAAGCTCTGATAACTGCCACATCGACAATGCGCACAGTAGCAGCCCGGCAAAAACCAGCAGCCGTGAATCGATGCGTCCGGTCAGCAGGCCTGTGAGCGGCATGGCTATCAGCGTCGCGATCCCGCGCGGGGCCATTGCGATGCCGATCTGCAGGGTAGAATGGCCGAACAGATCGTTGAGCATAGGCGGTAGCAGCGACAAGACACTGTAGACGAGCCCGCCCAGAAAGAAGCCAATCATGGAGGAAATTACGAAATTGCGGTCGGTGAACAGCTTGGCGCTGATGAAGGGCGCGCGCGCCGTCGCGCTGTGGACCACGAAGACGTAGAAGCCTGCTACCGCCACGACGGCCTCGGCGCGGATCTCGTTCGAATCGAGCCAGTCCAGCATCTCGCCGCGGTCGAGCAGGAGTTGCAAGGCGCCGAGTGCGACCGCCAGCGCCAGGAAGCCGGTGAAATCGAGCCGATTTGGCCGGCTGTCACGCTGCTCGGGGAGCACCGCCGACAGCCCGATCAGGGTCATGATGCCAATCGGCAGGTTGATGTAGAACACCCAGCGCCACGACAGGCTGTCGGTAAGGAAGCCGCCGAGCAGTGGCCCGAACAGCGGACCGAGGATCGCGGCGAGCCCGAAGATCGCCATCGCCCGCCCGTGCTGGTGCGGCGGATAGACGTCGAGCAGGATCGCTTGCGCGATTGGCACCAGCGCCGATCCGAACACGCCCTGCGCCAGCCGGAAGGCGATGAGCTGGTCGAGCCCGGTGGCGATGCCGCACAGGCCCGAGGTGAGCGTGAAGCCCGCCACCGAGACCAGCAGCAGCCGCTTGCGCCCGAAGCGCCCCGCCAGCCACCCGGTCAGCGGCATGAAGATCGCGGCAGCGACGATGTAGCTGGTCAGCACCCAGCTGATCTGCTCGCGCGAGGCCGAGGTCGCGCCCTGCATATGCGGCAGCGCGACGTTGGCGATCGTCGTGTCGATCTGGTTCATGAACGCCGCCGACATCGCGAAGAACACGATCAGCGTCCGCGTCAGCGGCGGCAGGGCAACTTCACTCAACGCAGTGCCGGCCGGCAGGGCATGGCCTCTACTGCGCGGTCATCCCGGCGTCGATGACGTGCTCGGCGCCCGAGATATAGGACGAGGCGTCCGAGGCGAGGAACAGCACCAGCCGCGACACCTCCTCGGGCTCGGCTATCCGCCGCAGCGGGATCTGCGCCAGCGCGTCGCCGCCTTCCTCGTTGGTCGCCTCGACCATCATCGGGGTCATGATGAAGCCGGGGTGCACCGAGTTGACGCGGATATTCTGCGGCCCGAATTCGATCGCCGCCGCCTTGGTCATGCCGCGCACCGCGAACTTGCTGGCGACATAGGCGAGGCTCGGGAAGCCGTAATTGGCGACAAGCCCGGCGATCGAGGAAATGTTGACGATCGAGCCGCCGCCCGCGCGCAGCAGCGAGGGAATGGCGTAATGCATGCCCAGAAACACCGAATGCTGGTTGACCGCGCAGACATGCAGGTAATCCGCCTCGGTGATGTCGACCGTGTTCGCCATCGGGCCGAGGATGCCGGCGTTGTTGACCAGGATGGTGGCGGGGCCGAACGCCGTCTCGGTCGCGCTCACCAGCCGCTGCCAGTCCTCGGCGCGGGTGACGTCCATCGCCATGAAGCGCGCGGTGTTGCCGAGTTCCTTCGCCAGCGCCTCGCCGGCATCGCCGCGCAGATCGGCAAGCATGACTTTCGCGCCCTCTTCAGCGAACATTCGCGCGTGCGAGGCGCCCATGCCACGCGCGGCGCCGGTGATGATGGCGATCTTGCCGTCGAGCTGACCCATTGCTTGTGCTCCTCTGGTTTTGGTGATGCCGTGAATTGTCTGGAAAATTGGCGATGGCGGCGATACGCTCAGCCCGGATGCGGACATCGAGCAACATTTCCCGCCGGCGGATGACCGCGCTTCAGGAAGGCAGCGCCGACTATCTCGCCAAGCGCGCCGAGTTGATCGAGATCGCCGGGCGCCAGTTCAAGGCCAACGGCTTCAAGGCGACCACCCTCGCCGAGATCGGCCACAAGGCCGGGCTCGATCGCGCCACCGTCTATTACTACTTCGGCAGCAAGGAAGAGCTGTTTCGCGAATGCCTGCGCGAAGGCGTCGACAGCAACATCCAGGAATGCGAGCGCATCTTCCTCGACGAAAGCCGCGATGCCGCGACGCGGCTGCGCGCGATCATCACCCAGCTGATGACCGCCTACGATCACTATTACCCGCACATGTACGTCTACATTCAGGAAGAGATGAGCCGCATCACCAGCGAGCAGAGCGCCTGGGCGCAGCAGATCGTCAGCCAGACGCGCAAGTTCGAACGCATCGTCATCAGCCTGATCTCGACGCTGATCAAAAGCGGCAAGATGCGCAGCGACATTTCGGTGCGCATCGCCGCCAACGCGGTCTTCGGCATGCTCAACTGGACGCACCGCTGGTATCAGCCGGGCGGGCCCGACGGGCCGGGCGCGGTGGCGCAGGCGTTCTGCGATATATTTTTCGATGGGATGAGGGCGAAGCGTTAGCCTCCGGGGCCAGAGGCTGCGGACCCCATTACATCTCCCGACGCCAAGGCCGCTCGGTGTGGCGGCCCGCGCGCGCGCTCGTGCTGGAAGACGAATCGGGGGCCACGGGCCGCTGGCCCCTGGAATAATCTCTTTCGCTTTCACAACCTTGCTCGCAAACCGCGCTTGTCGACCTTGGTCGCCGACATCGGCCAGTCGTCCGCCGTCATGAACACTACCGCGCGCGGCACCTTGTAGCTGGCGATGCGCCCGGTGCAGAAGGCGATCAGTTCCTCGGCGGCGACGCTGTGTCCCGGGCGCAGTTCGACGAAGGCGACCGGCACCTCGTCGAGCCGCGGATCGGGGCGGCCGACCACCTCGGCGAGCTTCACCGACGGATGGCTGCACAGGTAGGATTCGATCTCGATCGCGGCGACGTTTTCGCCGCCGACCTTGAGCATGTCCTTGGCGCGGCCGTGGAAGGTGAGCGTGCCATCGGCGGCCATCGCATAGAGATCGCCGGTGTGCAGCCAGCGGTCGGCGTCAAGCGCCTCGGCGGTCTTGTCGGGCGCGCGGTAATAGCCGGTCATGACGTTGTAGCCGCGCACCAGGATCTCGCCGATTTCGCCCGGAGCCGCGTCGCCGCTGCCGTCGAGCGCGATGATGCGGGTCTCGACCCCCGGCACCGCCTTGCCCTGGTTGGTGGCGCGCTGTTCCGGCGCGTCCCCGGCGCCGCTCAGCGCGAATATGCCCGCGGTCTCGGTCATGCCGCAGGCCTGCATCACCTCGCAATCGGGCAGCAGCGTCTGGACGCGATGGACCAGCGCCTCGGGACCGATGAGCAGCATCTTGCGCAGCGAGGCGAGCCGTTCGGGCGCGAAGCCGGGGTGATCGAGCATCGGCTGGAGGATCGCGGGAAACCACGGCCACGCCGCGCTCGCCCGTTCGCGTTCGATGAGTTCGAGCGCCCGCCCGGGTTCGAAGACGACATCGGTGCAATAGGTGCCGGCGGTGCCGATGACGCCGAGGAATGGCGAAAGCGAGCCGATGTGGAACAGCGGCCCACCGCCCCAGGTCACGTCGTGCGCGTGGCTGCGGAAGCGGCGCCCGGCGCGTTCGACCGGGCCGCGGGTCATCGCCTCGTGCGAGAGCAGGCAACCCTTGGGGTTGGCGGTGGTGCCCGAGGTGTAGATGAGGATGGCAGGATCGCACAGGCGTGCGCGGCGGCGGCGTGCATCGATTTCGGCTGGATCGACGCTGTGCGCCGCCGCATCGAACGCGGCCCGCGCCATGAAACCGGGCGCCGCCTCGCCCGCCAGCACCACCGCGTGGCGCAGCAACGGCGCTTCGGAAAGCCGCGCCGGTGCCGCGCGTTCGGCCAGCGATGGCAGCGCGGCGGCGAGCGAGGCGCGGAAATCGACGACGCTGGTATCGGCCGCGGTGGTAAGGATCGCGGCGATATCGGCATCGGCGATGATATAGCCCAACTCGCGGCTCTTGTGCCGGGCGTGGAGCGGCACGGCGACGCAATTGGCCAGCGCCACCCCGAAGATTGCCGCGACCAGTTCGACACTGTTGTTGGCGAGAATGCCGACGTGCGAGCCTTCGGCGACGCCAAGCGCGACGAGGCCGCGCGCGACCGCGACCGCCTCCTCGCGCAGTTCGGCATAGCGAACCGCGCGTCCGGGCAGCACCAGCGCCTTGCGCTCGGGAAAGCGTGCGGCGCTGCGCAAGAGAAGGTCGGCGACCGGGCTGACCTCGGTCGATTCGTCGAATGCCATCGGCCGCATCATCTCCCCGGCGTGCCCGATTTGCCCGAAGCATGATGGGCGCGCATCGCTCTGTCAACGATAATGTTGACTGGCCATCTGCGTTAACATCGGCGTTGACAAGCCCGCGGGCCGCGGTCTATCAACGCACGTGTTGATGGGATGGATGCCAGGGGACGAAGAGCCATGAAGTTTCACCTGATGCAGACCGGCGTCGTCGGCCGCCGGCGCGAGATCGAGGCGGGCATGGCCGGGCAGCGGCCCGAACTGTACCAGCGCTTCCTCGAAGAAGTGCGCGGCTATGTGCGGCTTGCCGACGATCTCGGCTATTTCGGCTATTGCCAGCCCGAGCATCACCTCCAGATCGAGGGCTTCGAGGCCAACAACCATCCCGGCATGTTCAGCCTTTTTGTTGGCCAGAACAGCAAGCGGCTGCATGCCGGTCTCATGGGCTACACCATGACGACGCATAATCCGGTGCGCGTCGCCGAGGAGATCGCGACGCTCGATCACATGCTCCAGGGGCGCCTCTATTGCGGCTTCACCCGCGGCTATCACGCGCGCTGGGTAGACAGCTACGCCGCCAAGGAGGGGATCAGCGCGACCACGCCCGACAACGTCAAGGCGCGCGACGACCAGGACGCGCGCAACCGCTCGCTGTTCGAGGAGGGCGTGCGCGTCATCAAGAAGGCCTGGACCAGCGATGTCTTCAGCCACAAGGGGGAGAACTGGGAATTTCCGCCCAATGGCGGCTCCTCGGGCCATCCCGCCTATGCCAAATTCGGCAAGGGCCAGGATGCCGACGGTGTCGTGCGCCAGATCGGCATCGCGCCACTCCCGTACCAGCGCCCGCATCCGCCGATCTATGGGGGCTTTGCCGCCTCGGGGCGGACGATCGACTTCTGGGCCGAGGAAGGCGGCAAGCTGATCGTGCTTTCCGACAATCTCGATTTCTGCGAGTCGCTCAACAACCGCTATATCGCCACCGCCGCCAGGGCCGGGCGCGAGGTGACGCGCACGCAAGCCTCGGCATGGGGTGGCTTCCTGATGCTGACGCCCGACAAGGAGCGCCAGAAGAAGCTCATGGAAGAGCATATGTGGTTCTGGGACGAATGGTTCATCCCGATGGGCCAGCGCCCGCCCAACGTTCTCATCGGCAGCGCTGACGAGATCGCCGACCGCATCGGCGCGGCGCATGACCGGCTCGGCTTCGACGAGCTGTTCCTGATGTTCGGCCAGGGGCATCTCGAGCCCGAGGAGAATCAGGAGGAGCTTGAGAAGTTCATCAGCAAGGTCGCGCCGCGTTTCGCCAGCAAGGACGAGAACGGCGTCTTAGTGTGAGATCGTGATAAGCCAACGATAGACCGGGAGATACAGGAATGCCCATGCAGTGCGGCATCTTCATGACGCCTTACAATCCGCCGAGCCGGACCCCGCGCCAGGTGTTCGACTGGGCGACGAGCATCGCCCGGATCGCCGACGAGGCCGGCTATGCCGATTTCATGATCGGCGAGCATTACACGCTTGGCTGGGAGAACATCCCGATGCCCGAGGCGGTGATCGCCGCCTGCGCGCAGACCACCAGCCGCATCCGTTTCGCGCCGATGGCGCATCTCCTGCCCTATCATGACCCGGCGACGCTCGCGATCCGCATCGGCTGGCTGAGCCAGGTGATGGAAGGTCGCTACTTCCTTGGCGTCGCCCCCGGCGGCCATCACACCGACGCGGTGCTGCATGGCTTCGAAAATCTCGGCGAGCTGCCGGCGCGGCAGCTGGAAGCGCTGCGGCTGATGGAACGGGTGTGGGAGCGCAAACCATTCTGCGAGAAAGGCCAGTTCTTCCGCGCCGGCTTCCCCGGCCCCGAAACCATGCCCGAATACTGGGTCGAGATCGCCGACAACAACCCCTATGGCGGGCGCGAAAGCCTTGAGATCGCGGTCACCGGCCTGTCGATGAGTTCCTCCTCGATGCGCTTTGCCGGCGAGCGCGACTACAGCCCGATCTCGTTCTTCGGCGGCACCCCGCAGATGAAGGCGCATTGGGAAACCTGGGCGGCGGCGAACGAAAGCGCGGGTTTCAAGCCCGACCGCAGCCGCTATCGCGTCTGCCGCGACGTGTTCATCGCCGATACCGACGCCGAGGCGAAGCGCCTCGTCCGCAAGACCGGGATGATGCAGACCTGGCACAAATATCTCAAGGAAATCTATGTCAAGTTCAAGCTGTTCGACGGGATCATCGCCGACAGCGGGGTAGACATGACGCCCGACAACATCGACGAGGATTTCCTCATCGAGCATGTCATCCTCTGCGGCTCGCCCGAGACGGTGATCGAGAAGCTCGAGAAGCTGGCCGACGCCTGCGGCGGCTGGGGCCAGATCGTCGCCAACCAGCATGACAGCATCGAGGATCCCGGGCCCTGGGAGGAATCGCTGCGAAGGCTGGCGACCGAGGTGTGCCCGAAGGTACGAATGCCGCTCAACTGATGCGGCGGCCGGCGGGATAGCCGGCGCCCGAGGGAGATCGAGTGATGAGCAAGGCCCGCGCGACGGTATTGGTCGAGCCCAACCGGATCGAGACCTGGGATGTGCCGGTATTCGATCCCGAGCCGGGCGGCGCGCTGGTGCGCATCGTTGCCGGCGGGGTGTGCGGCAGCGACGTCCATATCCAGACCGGCGAGGCAGGCGTCATGCCCTTCCCGATCATCCTCGGCCATGAAGGCGTCGGCCGCGTCGAGAAGCTGGGCGCGGGGGTATCCACCGATTACGCCGGGGTGCCGGTCAAGGCGGGCGACCTCGTCTACTGGGCGCCGATCGTGCTGTGCCACCGCTGCCACAGCTGCACCGTGCTGGAGGAAACCCCTTGCGAGAACTCGCAGTTCTTCGAGCATGCCGGGAAGCCCAACTGGGGCAGCTACGCCGATTTCGCCTGGCTGCCCAACGGGCTTGCCTTCTTCCGCCTGCCCGACGGCGCCGATCCCGACGCGGTGATCGCGCTTGGCTGCGCGCTCCCCACGGTGCTGCGCGGCTATGACCGCTGCGGCCCGGTGCGGATGGGCGAGAGCGTGGTGGTGCAGGGTGCCGGGCCGGTCGGGCTGTCGGCGATCCTCGTCGCCAAGCTGTCGGGCGCGCGCGAGATCATCGCCATCGACATGCATGACAACCGCCTCGCCATGGCAAAGGCGATGGGCGCGACCGCGACCGTATCCTTGAAGGACAACGCCGCCGAACGCCGCCGCCAGGTCTACGACCGGGTCGCCGCGCATGGCCCCGACGTCGTGGTCGAGGCGGCGGGCGTGCTGCCGGCCTTTCCCGAAGGCGTCGATCTTGCCGGCAACCATGGCCGTTACATCATCCTCGGGCTGTGGGGCGCGATCGGCACGCAGCCGATCTCGCCGCGCGACCTCACCACCAGGAACCTGACCGTCGCCGGAGCGACCTTCCCCAAGCCGAAGCATTACCACCAGGCGCTGCACCTCGCCGCGCGGCTCCAGCACGACTATCCGCTTGCCGCGCTGGTCTCGCACCGCTTCGGCATCGCCGAGGCTGAACAGGCGCTTGCCGCCACCGCCAGGGGCGAGGTCATCAAGGCGGTGATCGACCCCGAGATCGCCTGAGTCCATCCATCGGAGCAAATGCCCATGTCCGACACCACCGTCATCGACAACCGCATCCGCGCCCCGCGCCCGGCGCATGTGCCCGAGCGTCTCGTCCGCGACATCGACATGTACGCGCTCGACGGCATCGAGCAGGGCTATCACGAGGCGTGGAAGGCCTTGCAGACCTCCGACATGCCCGGGATCGTCTGGACCCCGCTCACCGGCGGGCACTGGATCGTCACGCGCGGCGCGCTGGTCAAGGAGATCTACGAGGACCCGGCGCGCTTCTCGAGCGAGGTGATCTTCCTGCCCAAGGAGGCGGGCGAGCTCTATTCGATGGTGCCGACGCGGATGGACCCGCCCGAGCACACCCCCTACCGCAAGCTGCTCGACACCGGGCTCAACCCCGCCGAGATCCGCAAGGTCGAGGAGCAGGTGCGAGCCGCGGCGATCGAGCTGATCGAGCCCCTGGCGGCGCAGGGCCACTGCGATTTCGCGCGCGACTACGCCAACGTCTTCCCGGTCAAGGTGTTCATGGCGATGGCCGATCTGCCGATGGCGGACGTCCCCAGGCTGTCGAAATTCGCGCAGGACATGACCCGGCCGCCGGGCAACACCCCCGAGGAGATGGCCGCCGCGCTCGGCGCCGCCAACCGCGGCTTCGACGCCTATGTCGAGCCGATCATCAAGGCGCGGATCGGCGGCAGCGGCGGCGATATCATCACCAGGCTGGTCAACGGCACGGTCAATGGCGCGCCGATGCCGCACGACAAGGCGCTGGGCATGATCTCGCTGCTGCTGCTCGCCGGGCTCGACACCGTGGTCAATTTCCTCAGCTTCGTGATGATCTATCTCGCGCGCCATCCCGAGAAGGTCGCCGAGGTGCGCGGCGACGACATGAAGCTGCGCCGCGGGATCGAGGAATTGTTCCGCCGCTTCCCGGTGGTTTCGGAAGCGCGGATGGTGGCCAAGGACGTCGTCTGGCACGGCGTCGAATTGAAGCATGGCGACATGGTGCTGCTGCCGACCGTGCTGCATGGGCTCGACGAGGCCGAAAACCCCGATCCCTTGAACCTCGACTGGGAGCGCAAGGGGCTGCACCACGCGACCTTCGGCGGTGGGCCGCACCGCTGCGCCGGACTGCACCTCGCGCGGCTCGAGGCGACGGTGACGCTGCAGGAATGGCTGAAGCGCATCCCCGAATTCCGCCTCGCCCCCGGCGCCAACCCGATCTACCATTCGGGCATCGTCGCTGCGGTCGAAAACGTGCCGCTGGTGTGGTGATGGCCGCCGGTGCTCCGGGTCGGCTTGAGGGGCGGGTCAGCGTCGTCACCGGCGCCGGGCAGGGGATGGGCCGTGCCAGTGCGCGCGAGATGGCGCGGCAGGGCGGCAAGGTCGTGGTCGCCGACATCAACGCCGAAACCGGTCGTGAAACCGTGCGGCTGATCGAGGACGAAGGCGCCGCCGCGCGCTTCATCGCGGTCGACCTGCGCAGCAGCGCCTCGATCAAGGCGCTGATGGACGAGAGCGCGGCGCATTTCGGCGGCATCGACGTGCTCCACGCCAATGCCGCGGTGCATGAGACCGACCTCACCGCGCACACCTCGATCGAAGAACTCGACGAGGGCGTGTGGGACATCGTCCACGACATCAATTTGAAGGCGGTGTGGCTCTGCACCCGGCATGCCGTGCCATACCTCAAGCACTCGAAGCACGCCGCCATCGTCAATGTCGCCTCGACCGGCGCGCATGTCGCCTATCCGATGGCCGCGGCCTATTGCGCGAGCAAGGGCGGGGTCGAGATGCTGACCAAGGCGAGCGCCACCGATCTCGCCAAATTCGGCATCCGGGTCAACTGCTACTGCCCGGGCTCGATCCGCACTCCGATGCTCGACAAATACCTCGCCGCCGCGGCGGATCCGGCCGCGGTCGAGAAGGAACTGCGCGGCGCTCACCTGCTGGAGCGGCTGGGCGAGCCCGAGGAAGTGGCGAAACTCGCGCTGTTCCTCGCCTGCGACGACAGCAGCTTTATCACCGGGACGAGCTGCCTCGTCGATGGCGGCGCGCTCGCCTGGCGCGGACTTTCCGGCTGAGCGTCGCGGCGCGCGGACCCGGCCTGAACAGACGATCATCGCCTTATAATTGAATCATAACAGAAAAATTCCAAATCACATTCTGTCAACTTATGTGTTGACTATAAACGCAAGCGTTGGCATTCTGCAATTGAGAACGAAACGCACCGGATTGAACATCGCCGGGCGACACCGGGAGAGTGATCGTGCCACCCGCCACGCGGGACCAATCCAGCCAGACCATCGCGCCAGCCAGCGGCGGCACGCTGCATCTGCGGCCGCCCGTCACAACAGGACGAATAGGGAGAATAACCATGGGCCCGACCAAGCATTTCGCCACCGCACAGTCGTCGCATCGCGCATCTCGCGGACGCGGTTGCGCGTCACTTCTCGCGCTGGGCGTGGCGATCGCGCTTGCGGCGCCGGCCCATGCGCAGACCGCCCCGGCACCGCAGGCGGGTGCGCCGCTCCCCCAGCCCGAGGCGGGGGTGGCAGACAATGCTGCCGGCGCCGACATCGTCGTCACCGCCCAGCGGCGTGCAGAAAAGTTGTCGCGCGTGCCGATCTCGGTGGTCGCGTTCAATGCCGAGCAGTTGCAGAACAGGGTGATCAACAGCGAGCAGGATCTTGGAGCGCTTGTTCCCGGCCTCCTCGTCAAGAACGGCCAGACCTCGAACCAGCTCAGCTATTCGATGCGCGGCCAGACGCTCGATCCCTTCTCGGGCACCAGTCCGGCGGTGCTGACCTATCTCAACGATGCCCCCTACAACCCCTTCAACACCTCAAGCAGCTTCTTCGACCTTGGCCAGATCCAGGTTCTCAAGGGGCCGCAGGGCACGCTGTTCGGTCGCAACGCCACCGGCGGCGCGGTGCTGTACACCACGCAGATGCCGGGCAATGACTATGCCGGCAACCTCATCGTGCGCGGTGGCGAGCGCGACCTCTTCCAGGTGCAGGGCGCGATCGACATCCCGCTGGTCAAGGATGTGCTGCTGGTGCGGGTCGCGGGCGACTACGAACGGCAGAACGGCTACATCCACAATATCGAGTCCGGCAACACCCTTGGCGACATCAACAATGCCTCGGGCCGCATCACGGTCTTGTTCAAGCCGACCGCCAACCTCAAGAACACGACAATCGTCCAGTATGACAACTATTCGGGGACGGAAGGTTCGGGAAATATCTGGGATTACTATACGACTCCGAATGCATCCGGTCAGCAGTATATAAATAATGGAATTAGTTCGGTTCTCAACACGACCGGAAAGACGCTGACCTCGACGCTCGACACGGTATACAACACCTACTCGGGCGTGTTGTTCAACAAGCAGGGGTACAATCTGGGAGACAGCAACCTGACTGCGGGACCGGCCATCGGGCCGGGCCGCTTCCCCGGCGGGGTTGCCGGCTACACGGCGTTTTCCCGTGCGCATCCGTATGACATCGCGCTCCAGTTCGACCTGCCGCACCATGCGCATACCACCTTTGTCGAGAACACGACCCAGTTCGACAGCTCGCAGGCGCTCACTCTCAAGAACATCTTCAGCTACATGAACACCTACTCGACGCTGTCGGGCAATCTTGATGGCGGCCCGTTCGGCGGATTGTGGCTGTACAATGATCCCAACAACGCCACCGGCCTGTCGGGCAACGGCGGGCCCGGCGGCCAGACCTTCAAGTCCGACACCTATTCCGACGAATTGCAGGCGCAGGGCAGGCTGCTTGACAATCGCCTCAGCTATACCGCCGGGGGATTCTTCTCGTCGTTCAAGCATTTCGATATCATTCCGGTCTTCGTCGGTTCGGAAATCAACCCGGCGCTGGGTGCCGCCGGCGCCTTCGGGCTTCCGGCGGACATCGATTATACGTATAATTCCCGGGATATCTCCAAGGCCATCTACGCCCAGGTCGACTACAAGATCACCGACCGGCTCACCGCCACGTTGGGCGGCCGCTATACCTGGGAAAGCGTCAGCCTGTCGCAGGCGACCGGAAGCCTGTATCTGATCACCGGCGCCAGCACGCCGGGCGAGACCCAGCACAAGAATGAATCGGCGCCGTCGTGGACCTTCAACCTGCAATACCAGGTCGATCCGCAGAACATGGTCTATTTCGCCCAGCGCGGCAGCTTCCGTGCCGGGAATTTCAATGGCACGGTCAATCCGGTGAACAACGACAATTCCTTCACCAACGAATATGCGCATGACTTCGAACTGGGCTACAAGTTCAGCGGCAGGGTGGGCGAGGCGCCATTCCGCTTCAACCTCGCGGCTTATGAGGAATTCGTCAAACACGCCCAGCACGCGGTTTATGCGGTGATCCAGGGCAACCCCGCGGGCTTCACGCTCAATGTTCCGGACGCGAGGACCCGCGGGTTTGAGGTCGATAGTTCGCTCGGCATCGCCGACTGGCTGAGCCTGACCGCGACCGGCGCCTTCACCGACGCCAAATACACCATGGGGGCGGTCGATGTCTCGGCGCTGACCGGAACCCCGGGCTACATCATCGACTTCGACTCCTACCCCGATACGCCAAAATGGTCGGGAACGATCGGTGTCGATGCCACGCTGCCCGTGCGGCACGATGTCGGCACGGTGGTCCTGCATGGCGACGTCTACGGCCAGACCAGCAGCTATTTTTCAAGCAATGACGGCTCGGTGACGCCAGGGACCAAGCTGCCCGGTTATGCAGTGGTCAACATGCGGCTGTCGTGGAACGATATCATGCAGAGCAAGTTCTCGGCCGCAGTCTATGTGAAGAACGTTGCCAACCGGCTCTACTATGTTTCGGGCTATGCGCTCGGCGCCTCCGCGGGCGTCAACACCGCCTATCCGGGCGAGCCGCGGATGGTGGCGGGCGAGGTCTCGGTCAAGTTCTGAGCGGACCCGGCAAGGCGGGGCGCCGGATGCCCCGCCTCAGCCGCAGCCCGAATGCTCCGGTGCCGCCGCGGCGATGTCGAGCGCCTGCCCGATCGCGCGGCGACCGACGCCGAGCTTGATCGCGTTGGCAAGGTGGAGGCGCAACCCCGGGCGGAAACGGTGGCTGGGGCAGGCGTCGCAGGCCATCGCCACCAGTTCCTTGGTTGCCGCGCGCACCGTGCCGCTTCGCCACGGGACCGCGCAATAGTCGAAGAAGGCGGTGAAGATGTCGGGAGAAAGTCGCAGCAGGCTGTCGAGGAAGCCGGGCACTTCGCGCGCGAAGCCGGTCCAGAACGGATCGCTGCCGACGTGGCGCTGCCACAGCGCTTCGCGCTCGGCGTCGAGCGGGGCGTCGGCGACGACCAGGCCACGTCGCGCCGCCTCATCGAGCACCGCACCCGCGCTCGCCATCAGGCTGTGGACCCCAAGCCCGGAGACCAGCGCCAGCACCTCCTGGACCTGCGCCACGCTTGCCCCGGCGTCGAATGCGCCGGCGATCGTGCGCCCGATCGCGTCGCGGTCGAGCGCGGTGACCGAGGCGGCGACGCCAAGTGCGATCAGCGCCGCGGCGGCCGGATCGAGCGGCGTGCCCTCGGGGCAGGCGGCGGCGCGTGCGCGTGCCTCTTCGTGCAGCGCGGCAAGATCGATGGCGGTCATCACTGCTCCTTCCGACAAGCGCCAGGTTCTGTCAACATCGTCGTTGACTGCGCATCATCGCCTCGCCATGATCGCGGCGAAAGGGAGAGACGCCGCGTGACCTCGCTCGAAGACCGCATCCGCCGGCTGGAGGATCGCGCAGCGATCCAGGATCTCGTCGCCGACTATTTCCGCGCCACCGACGATGACGACATCGCGGCGCTGGCGCAATGCTTCACCCGCGATGCGCGCTTCGTTGCCACGGGCTTTCCCGGCGGCCACGGGCGCGAGGGCATCGTCGACTTCCTGGTCGCCGCGCGCGCGGCGATGAGCCAGACGGTGCACACGCCCAATTACGTCCACATCGCCTTCGCCGCGGACGGCGACCATGCCGATGGCACGGTGATGGCGCATCTCGAGATCGGCATCGGCGCCACCACCGTCTTCGCCGCGGTGCGATATCTCGACAGTTATGCGCGCGAGGAGGGGTGCTGGCGCATCGCCCGGCGCGAGATGCGCAGCGTCCACCTCGGCCCGTGGGCCGACGTCGCGCGCTCGCTGGTCGATCCGCTCAACGTGCGCTGGCCGGGAGGCGAGCCAGGGCCGTCCGATTTTCCGAGAAAACCATGACGGCGGCACCCGCTGCCCAGAACCCGGGGGTACCAGAGATGACCGACCAGACCACGCGGATCGCCGAGGAGCGCGCGATCGAGCGGCTGCTGTTCGACTACGCCTATTTTCTCGACATGAATCAGCCCGAGAAGATGATCGCGCTATTCGTCGAGGATTGCGAGGTCAGCTACGCGCCCAATTTCGGCGCCAGCGGGATCGCGGCCTATGCCAAGACGCTCGATGGCATCGGCAGCTTCTTCCGCGCCACCTCGCACCATGTCTCGAACATCGTCATCGACTGGGTGGGCGATGCCGAAGCGCAGGTGCGTGCGGTGGTGCTGGCAATCCATCGCTACACCCGCGAGCGCCCCGACGGCGTGCTCTACGGCCAGTACCACGACGTCGTGGTCAAGCAGGGCGGGCGCTGGAAGTTCAAGACGCGCATCCTCAAGACCACCATGACCACTGACTATCACGTCAAGGCGGCAAACCCGATCGGTCGCGGCGAATAGCCATGGATTTCCAGCACATCCGGCTCGATCGCGGCGAGCATATCGTGTGGATCGTGCTGAACAGCCCGCACACCGCCAATGCGTTGAGCGCGGGCATGCTCGAGGAGTTCTCGCAGGCGCTGGCGCTGCTCGCCGATGACGGTGCGCCGGTGGTCGGCATCCGCGGCGAAGGCAAGGGCTTCTGCTCGGGCTTCGATCTCGGCCAGGTCGGCAAGATGGGCACCGCCGCGCTCGATCCGATCGCCGACCGCGCCCGGCTCCAGCGCAATCTCGATCGCTGGCTGGCGATCTGGGATCATCCCAAGCCGGTGATCGCCGCGGTTCACGGCTATTGCCTTGCCGGCGCGACGCAGATGTGCGTCTTCGCCGACATCACCGTCGTTGCCGACGACGCCCGGATCGGCGAGCCGACGATCCCGATCGGCGGCGGCTATCTCGCCCCCGTCTGGTCGACGCTGGTCGGCCCCAAGCGCGCCAAGGAGCTGGCCTTCGTGCCGGGCAACTGGATCGACGGGCCGACGGCGGTCGAATGGGGGTGGGCCAACCACTGCGTCCCCGCCGAACAGCTTGTCGCCTGCGTCGAGGGGCTCGCCGCGCGGATCGCCATGACCCCGCCCGAGGTGCTGCGGATCAAGAAGCATTCGATCAACCGCGCCGCCGAGGCGCAGGGCTTCCGCGCCGCCGCCTCGCATGTCGCCGACATGGACGCGCTGCTCCACCAGTCGCCCGCGGTCCACGCGGTGAAGGCGCGCGGCGAGGCGATCGGGCTCAAGGCGCTGATCGCCGAATACCGCGTCGCGCCGACGACGCCGCTCACCCCGTTTCCCATAAACTCCGAGGATTGATGCCATGGCCGATGTCGATTTCACCAAGGAGGGCCATGTCGCCCGCGTCCATCTCAACCGGCCGCAGGCGCTCAACGCGATCACCGGGGAGATGGACGATCTGCTGTTCGATGCCTGGCAAGCGATCAACGCCGATCCCGACATCTGGTGCGTCATCCTCTCGGCCGAGGGCGAGAAGGGCTTCTGCATCGGCGCCGATGTCTCGGGCGGGGCCGAGCGCAAGACGCGCATGGCGCTGGGCGGCGGCATCACCGGCATCGGCGGGCCGCTCGTCACCTGCACCAAGCCGCTGATCGCCGCCGTGCAGGGCTTCTGCGTCGGCGGCGGCTTCGAGATCGCGATGTGCGCCGACATCATCGTTGCCGCCGACACCGCGCAGTTCGGCCTCCCCGAGACCAGGGTCGGGATCATCGGCGAATGCGGCGTCGTTCACCGCGCCATCCGGCAGCTGCCGCACCATGTCGCCATGGCCATGATCCTCACCGGCGAGCGTATCAGGGCCGACGTCGCCGAGCGTCATGGCCTCGTCAACGAGGTGGTTCCCTTTGCCGAGCTCGACGCCGCCGCGCTGCGATGGGCGGCGAAGATTACCGCCGCCTCGCCGCTCGCCAACCAGGCGGCCAAGGCGGCGGCGCTCGGCCGCCTCGGCCATCCGCTCGAAGTCGCGCTGATGACGCGCTTCGAGGAGATCGAGCGCTATGCGCAAAGTGAAGACAAGCGCGAAGGCGAGCTTGCCGGGGGCGAGCGGCGCAAGCCGGTGTGGACCGGGCGCTAGCGATGGCCGAGACCGCAACCGGGCCCGCGATCGATCCGCGCCATTTCCGCGATGTCCTCGGTTGCTATCCGACCGGGGTCTGCGTCGTCACTTCCGAACTGGAAGGCGCGCGCCACGGCTTCGTCGTCGGCTCGTTCAGCTCGATCTCGCTGGTGCCGCCGATCGTCGGCTTCTTCCCCGACAAGGCATCGACCAGTTGGCCGCGTATCGCCGGCACCGGGCGCTTCTGCGTCAACGTCCTTGGCGACGGCCAGCGCGAGCTGTGCCAGCGCTTCGCCAGCCGGATCGAGGACAAGTTCGACGGGCTGGTGCATTCATATACGCCCGGCGGCCTGCCGTTGATCGACGGCGCGGTTGCCTGGATTGAATGCCGCATTGCCTCGGTCAGCGAGATCGGCGATCATCTGCTGGTGGTGGGCATGGTCGAAGCGCTCGACAGGCATGACGACGGTCTGCCGTTGCTGTTCTTCCGCGGTGGCTATCACAGCCTGCGCTGTCTGGATGAGCCGTCATGAGCATCGCTGCGATCGACGAGATCATCGAGGAGGCGCGCAACGGCCGCCCCTTCATCCTCGTCGATGCCGACGATCGCGAGAACGAGGGCGACATCATCGTCCCCGCGCAATTCGCCACCCCCGAGCGCATCGCCCAGATGGCGCGCGAGGCGCGCGGGCTCATCTGCCTCGCGCTCACCGCCGGGCGCGCGCGGCAATTGCAGCTGGTGCCGATGACCGAGCACAACGAATCGGGCCATGGCACCGCCTTCACCGTCTCGATCGAGGCGAAAGAGGGCATCTCCACCGGCATTTCCGCCTTCGATCGCGCGCGCACCATCTCGGTCGCGATCAACCACCAGTTCGGACCGGCCGATCTCGTATCGCCCGGGCATGTCTTCCCGCTGGTCGCGCGCGACGGCGGGGTGCTGATCCGCGCCGGCCATACCGAGGCGGCGGTCGATATCGCCCGGCTCGCCGGGCTGATCCCCGCCGGCGTCATCTGCGAGGTGATGAACGAGGATGGCACCATGGCGCGGCTGCCCGACCTCGTCCCCTTCGCCGCGCGGCACGGCATGAAGATTGGCACCATCGCCGATCTCATCGCCTGGCGGCATCGCTCCGAGCGGCTGGTCGAATGCGTCGCCAGCGCGCCTTTCGGCAGCCATTACGCGGGCGATTTCACGATAAAGGTCTATCGCGACCTGATCGACAATGCCGAGCATGTCGCGCTGGTGCGCGGCGCGATCCGGCCCGAAGTCGATACGCTGGTGCGCGTCCACCAGCTCGACGTCACCGCCGATCTCCTCGGCTATCACAACGCCCATCCCGACTACGTCCCCGCGGCGCTGCGGCAACTGGGCGCGCATGACGGTCCCGCGGTCGGCGTCTTCGTCCATGATCCCGATCCGCGCTCGATCTCGCGCCGGGTGAGCGGCGGGCGGCGCGATTATGCCGCGCGCGCCAGCGAGCGCGACTACGGCATCGGCGCGCAGATCCTGCGCGACCTCGGGGTCGGGCGCATGCAACTGCTGACATCGAGCGAGCGCAAGCTGGCCGCGCTCGCCGGCTTCGGGCTCGACGTCGTCGGGCGCCGGCCGATCAGGGAGACCGGACAATGACCGAGGCCGAGCGGGCGAAGGCGGTGGTGACGCGCTTCTTCGAGACCTTTTCGAGCGGCGATGTCGATGCCATCCTCGATGCGCTGGCCACCGACGCGGTGTGGTGGGTTTCGGGGCGGCTCGCGGGGCTGTCGGGGCACTATGACAAGGCACGCTTCGGGCCGCTGCTGCGCGGCGCGAAGGCCGCCTATCGCGGCTCGGGCCTGACGATCACGCCGACCGGCATGATCGCCGAGGGCAACCGCGTCGCGGTCGAGGCCGAGGGCGATGCGACGCTGAAGGACGGCCGGCGCTTCACCCCGCATTACCATTTCCTCATCACCGTCCGTGGCGACAGGCTGGTCGAGGTGAAGGAATATATGGATACCCAGCACGCCAGCGAGATTTTCTTCAAAGAGTGATGCAGGTCATGCCGCCTGCCGTGGCACGGACAGCGCGGCAACAATCTGGTCGATTGTATCGGTGACCGCGGCCGAGAAACTTTCCGGCTCGTCGTCCCCACTGCGGGTATGCGCGATCAGAATGTTGAGGAACAGGAAGCAGGCGCCGATCAGCCGGCGCTGCGCCGCCGCTTCGGGAAGATCGGCCATGGCCACGCGCAGCAGGGTCAGGCAGCGTGTGATCTGCGGAGGCAGGTTGGCGCCGAATTCGCCGAAGCCTCTGCCCGGATAAAGCATGAGATATTCGCTGAGGAAGGCGGCATAGGAATGGTCGCCCTGGGCGTCGATCAGATCGATCTGCGGCAGGAAAATCGCCTCCACCACCTTGCGCAATGCGCCCGGGGCACCGGCATCCCCTGCTTCGGCGAGCAGCGCCGCGCGTTGGGCCTCCATCTGCGCCATGCGATGATCGAACACCGCCTGCACCAGCGCCGCCCGCGAGCCGAAATGATATTGCACGGCATGGTGATTGCGCTGCCCGGCGTGGGCGGCGATCTCGCGCAGGGACGCGCGCTCGATCCCCTGCCGCGCGAAAATGGTCTCGGCCGCCAGGATCAGCGCCAGCTTGGGATCGGCCGGGCTGACACGTGCGGGCAGCGACGAAACGGCGGCGGAACGGGGCATGTAAGGCAGATGGCTTACGGGCGCGATCCCGTCAATCTCGGGTGCGTCCGCCGAATCAACGCGCTTGTTGATTCTTGTTGACGCGAGGTGCGGTTCGGGCATATCTAAGCCAATTGGCTTAATCAAAGGCCTTCTCGGGAGACTGTGCGATGACCATGGATACCGGCCTCATCTTCCACCCCTACATGCGGCCCGACCGCACCGCGCGGCAGACTTTCGAATGGGGGGTGCAAAGCTCGATCGCCTGCGACAGGATCGGCTTCACGACGATGATGATCTCCGAACATGCCTCGCAGATCTGGGAGAACATCCCCAATCCCGAACTGATCATGGCTGCCGCCGCGCTCCAGACGAGCCGCATCAAATTCGCGCCGATGGCGCATATCCTGCCGCACCATAACCCGACCAAGCTGGCGATGACCGTCGGCTGGCTGTCGCAGATCCTCGAAGGCCGCTATTTCATGGGGATCGGCGCCGGCGCCTATCCGCTCGCCTCCTACATGCACGGCATCCGCGGCGAGGATCAGACCACCGAGCACCTCAACGACATGGTGCGCGAATCGCTCTCCATCATGGAGAAGATCTGGAAGCGCGAACCGTTCTTCTATGAAGGCAAATATTGGGATGCGGGCTTTCCCGAGGAGGAGGTCGCGCTGACCGAGGAGGACGAGCAGCACAAGCTCGCCAACTATTCACCCTGGGGCGGCGCCTTCCCCGAATTCGCGGTGACCGGCTTCAGCGCCAATTCACCATCGATGCGGCTCGCGGGCGAGCGCAATTTCAAGCCGGTGTCGATCTATTCCGGGCTCGATGCGCTGAAACGCCATTGGGAGATCTATTCGGAGGCCAACATCAAGGCCGGCTTCACCCCCGATCGCCAGCGCCACGCGGTCTCGCAGACGGTGTTCTGCGCCGACACCGACGCCGAGGCCAAGCGGCTCGTCATGGAGGGGCCGATCGGCTATTGCTTCAACCGCTACCTCATCCCGATCTGGCGGCGCTTTGGCATGATGGACGGCTTTGCCAAGGACCACGGCATCGATCCGTTGAAGGCCGATCTCGAATTCCTCGTCGACAAGGTCTTCGTCGTCGGCTCGCCCGACACCGTCGTCGACAAGCTCAACGCCCTGTTCGTCCAGTGCGGGGGCTGGGGCACGCTGCAAGTGGAATCACATGATTATTACGACGATCCGGCGCCATGGTTCTACTCGCTCGAACTCCTTGCTCGCGAGGTCGCGCCCCGAGTCAGCTTGCCGCACGCGAAGAACCTACAGTCGGCTTGACCAGTCTCCGAATGACTTCTGTCGTTGCCGCCCGTGAAGTAAGAAGATTTTGATCCGGTGGGTTGGTGATCGAGTGCGGTATTCTGTCAGGCCTTTGAATGCGGCATTTCAGAAGCCGCTTGCGGATTACGACGATGCCGCCCACCCATTTCGATCTGATCGCGCCCACCGTTCCGATTTGATGCCGCCCCGGTGGGGAGCAGATCGTGGGCCAATGAGCACATGGGATATTTCAGTCGGTCAAGCGGCTTGCGTGGTGGCATTTCGGCGCATGGATTCGCCGGCAAGTTCGAGGCGATGGGCGTTGTGGACGAGGCGATCCAAGATGGCGTCGGCGTAAGTGAGATCGCCGATCAGTTCGAACCAGCGGGCCACTGGAAGCTGGACACCTCGAAGAACCGCTGGATTTGGGCGTAGCGGGGCGGTTCAAATCGCGGAGCCACAGGCGGCTTGGTGCGGCCGGTTTTGTCGGTGATTTTCATGTCGTCCGCGCCACTGAGGGCCGGCTTCTGCATCAGGCAGGCGCAGCTCGCCCCTCGAGCCAGACCAGACGTCGGAGATTATAGACCAGATTGGCCCTGTCGATCTTGATGCTGGCGCGCGCGACGCCGATCGTGCGCACGACAAGCCCCATCCGATGTTTCTGCCCGGCGAACACATGCTCGACCCGAGCGCGGATCTTCGAGCGCCTGGTATTGGCCGTGGCGATCCGCTCTGCCAGCAGCCGCCGCGGCTTGCGCCTCTGGTGGATGTGGCTCTCGAACAGGCCGGCCGTGAGGAACGCCTCGTTCTTCTTCGGCCGGCAGGCGGTGTCCGCCCACACGCCTGAGCCGGTGTTGTGCTTGCTGATCAGGTCCGGCAGCCGTGCCCCATCATCGGCGTTGGTGGCGCTGGGCGATCCGCGGCGGGCTCGCCCGGCCGCGCGATAGCCCAGCGCAAAGCCTTTCCTTGGAAACCGAAAGGAAAAGGGATCGAGAGAATAGGTATCGCGCGCCTTCATTTCCAAGCAACCGCACCACACAAATTTGGGGGTTTTTGCGCCTGTCACCGCAATCTAATTAAATGCAGCGTCACCGTAATCCGTCCAGCGTCACCGTAATCCGTCACCGTAATCCCGTAATCCGTAATCCCGTCACCGTAATCCCGTAATCCCCGGTGGCATTCGCCGCCGAATTGCATAAGCAATGGCCTGCTCCGCTATGCCCTGCGGGCTCCGCTGCACAGGCCATTGCTTACGCCGCGCTCATGCGCAACAAAGCTGCCCGGCTCTAATCCCAGCTGGTGGAAGGCTGTGGGTCATGTCAGGCGCGTTCGCATGATGTCCAGAAGGGAAGCAATGACGGTCATGGCTGCAACGGGATTGTACCCCACGGCTTCGCTGGCGGGCATCGCCGCAGGTGGCGAGGCATGGTGGCAATCAGCGGTCGGCTATCAGATATATCCGGCCAGCTTTGCCGACAGCAATGGCGATGGCATCGGCGACATTCCCGGCATCATCGGCAAGCTGGACTATCTGGCAGAACTGGGCATTGGCTTTATCTGGCTGTCGCCGGTCTATGCCTCGCCGATGGTCGATAACGGCTATGACATCTCCGACTATCGCGCGATCAATCCGATTTTCGGCACCATGGCAGACATGGACCGGTTGATCACCCAAGCCCGCGCCCGCAATATTGGCATTGTCATGGACTTGGTGGTCAACCACACCTCGGATCAGCATCCCTGGTTTCGCGCCGCGCGCGCCGATCGCCAATCGCCGTATCGGGATTACTACATCTGGCGCGAACAGCCACCGGCAAAGGGCTCACCGGCGGATATCGAAGCCTCGTTCGGCGGATCGGCGTGGCGCCGTGATCCGCAGAGCGGGGACTATTATTTCCACCTCTTCGCGCCGCAGCAACCCGATCTGAACTGGACCAACCCCGTGCTGCGTGCCGAAGTTCATGCGATGATGAACTGGTGGCTGGACAAGGGCATTTCCGGCTTTCGCATGGATGTGATCGACCTGATCGGCAAGCAGCCCGAGGCCGGTATCGTGGCCGACGGGCCGGAACTCCACCACTACCTGCGCGAAATGCACGAGGCGACACTGGCCGAGCGCGACGCGGTGACGGTAGGCGAGGCGTGGAGCGCCACCCCGGCCAATGCGCCGCTCTACAGCGCGCCGGAACGTCGCGAGTTGTCGATGGTGTTCCAGTTTGACCACATCACCCAATTCTGGGATGAAAAGCTGGGAAAGTGGAAGCCCAAGTCGATTGATTGGCCAAAGCTGAAAGCCACATTTGCCACCTGGCAAGCGGCGCTGCACGGCAAGGGCTGGAATTCGCTGTTCTGGGGCAACCATGACCTGCCCCGCGCCGTCTCGCGCTATGGCGACGAGGGCGAATACCGCGTTGCCTCGGCCAAGGCGCTGGCCACGGCGTTGCACCTGATGGAAGGCACGCCATATATTTATCAGGGCGAGGAAATCGGCATGACCAACGCCGGTTTCACCCGCATCGACCAGTATCGCGACGTTGAAACCCTTGATTTCCATCGAATCCAGTTAGCCGATGGCGTTGCCGAGGCCGACTTCCTTGCAGGCGCGCGCGCCAACAGCCGCGACAATGCCCGCACCCCCATGCAGTGGTCAGCCGCGCCGGCCGCCGGTTTCACCAGCGGCACGCCGTGGATCGCGGTCAACGCGAATTTCCCCCACCTGAACGTCGAGCAAGACCGGGCCGATCCCACCGGCGTGTTTCAACACTACCAAAGCCTGATCGCCCTGCGCCGGGAGCACGCTGTCATCCGCCATGGCCAATTCCGGGCACTGCTTCCAGATCACCCGGCACTGTTTGCGTATGAGCGGAAGCTCGGCTCCGAATGCCTGCTCGTCGTTGTCAACATGTCGCGGCAGGATGCTGTGATACCGTCAGCGGGTTTGCCGACGGTTCAGGGCCGCGATCTTTTGACCGGAAGAGCCGTTTCAACCAAGGCCGGGACCACGCTCGAACCCTATGCCGCCTTTGCGGTCTGGTGCTGATACCAGACAGACCTGGCAAAATCAGACCCATGATACCGCGGCATTCGGCCACAGCACGTACAGTCCCTGATGGCGCTGCAAGGCACTGAAGTCGGAGGGTTTGCTCCTCACTTGCGACACCGCAATCAATCGCTTCATCCGCGAATACAATGCGGCCGACCCAAAGCCCTTCATCTGGAAAACTGACCCAGACGACATCATCGCAGCTCGAAGCCGAGGGATGCGAATGTCAGAATCAAGCCACCAGGCACTTGCCATCATGGGCGGTTACATGCGGCTGTGGCTTGGTGCGTTTGCCACCTGATGCCGCGCCGCTCACGGTGGCGCGTCCTCGGCGTTGCCACCTTCTCTCCTGATCAGTTGCCGCAGCCGCCGGCGCGCCAGGACGGCCGCCTTGTCCGATGCCAGGATCAGTGGGCGCATATCCCAGAAATCCGCCTCGCCCATTGCCTCGGCCTGGGCGGCGAGCATCGGTTCATCTTCTTCCAGGAAAACCCGGCGGGCCATGGCTTCGGCTTCGGGCCCAGGCTCATGGGTGAAGAAATAGTGGGTGGACTGTGCGGTTTCAGGGGTCAGGATATGCGGGTTGGCCATGGGCGGAACCAGCGGCCCGGTGTCATGCGAGCGGCGCATTTCGATAAACAGGGCAAGATTGGCCGGGGCGTGCCAGCGGATGTGAAGGGCCTGATCGACCGTTTCGCCATCCTGCACCATCGACGCGGCCCAGCCCGGGGGCGGGGCGCCGGTCATGTCCCATTTGTTCCAGATCGCGCCGGTTTCGTCCTGCGCCACGGTTTGCGCGCCATGGCTGAACAATGATCCGTTGCTGCCGAAGCTCTCGACATGGAGAAATTCGGCATGGCTGAGGTCCAGCAGGTTGTCGGCGATCAGTTGATAATTGACCGCCATGACATAGTGCGAGCGCGCAACGGACCCATTGGCATCGATGAAGCCAAAGTCGGGGATGGCGTCCGGATTGGCCAACGCCGGATCGCCAGGCCAGAACCACACCCCGCCATGCCGCTCGACAACCGGGCACGTGGCGACCCGGGCGCCTTCGGGAATCGGGCCAAACGGGTTGTGCACGCAGGCCCCGCTGCCATCGAACGTGAGCCCGTGATAGCCGCAGGCGATCCTGCCGTTCGAAAAGGTGCCGCGGCTCAGGGGCACAAACCGGTGTGGGCAGCGGTCTTCAACCATCTGCCAGACGCCATTGTCGCGGAACACCAGCCAGGGGCGGCCAAGCAGCCGCCGGGCAAGGAACCCTTCGGCCGGCACTTCGCCAGCCCAAGCCGCCATATACCAGGCATTGCGAACAAATTCTGCCATCGTCCTTCTCCTCAAGGGGAGCAGGCATGCCGGCAGATTTGATTGCACCATGCCTGCACCCCCCATGCGGGCCGTGTCCCGCTTCCAGTTGTGAGGCCTGCAGTTGGCGCCAAGTTGCGTCACCCCAGATCGGGCTGTGCCGATCACCAGGCTGTTGCCCGCCGAGCGGGCATCTGCGGGGTAATTGGAATTTAGATTCCCGTCAAGCAGGCGCAACTCGCCCCTCGAACCACACCAGACGTTGGAGATTGCAGGCCAGATTGGCCATGCCGATCGTGCGCACGACGAGCCCCATCCGATGTTTCTGCCCGGCGGACACATGCTCGACCCGAGCGCGGATCGTCGAGCGCCTGGTATTGGCCTTGGCGATCCGCGGGTGGCGCTTACGGCAAGGCGTGGTGGATGTGCGGTGGATGGCGGACGAAAACCGGTTGACGCTGCGGAATTCCTGCTAACCCGCCGGGGTGAAGATGCCTGTCGCGGGCGCCACCCCCTTGCGGACGGTGCGTCTGGCCCTCCTTTTGACGCTTTGCTGTTCGGCATGCGCGCTTCCCCCCGCACGCAACGGGGCGCTGTTCGGGCCGGCGCCGGCGCTCGTTCAGCCTGCGCAGCCATGGTGGCAAGAGACCGGAGACCGGTTGCCGGGCGATCTGGTGGCGCCGGCCTTGCGGCACGAGGCTGGCGTGAGCTGCGCCATGCCCCCCGCCGGGCTTGCGCGGCGGGTATGGCGCCAGCTTCACGACCGGCGTTCGGCGCGCGCCGAGGCGGTGGCGACGGCGTGGACGGTCGCGGGGCAGCGTCTGGCGCGGGCGCAGGCCATCGGCGAGGCCTATGCGCTGGCGCGGGCATGGCAGGCGCGTCTGGCGCTGCGGCAGGCGGCCCCGGCCATGCTGCGCGACAATGCCGAGATCGCCCGTTTCCGCCGCGATGCCGGGCTGGTACCCGGGCTCGATGCGGACATGGCCGATCTGATGCTGGGGTTGAACGGGGCCGGCATCGATCAGGCGCAGGGCGCATTCGACAGCGCGGTTGCCGCGCTCGCCGGGCTGACCGGCGCCGATCCCGCGGCGCTGCGCAAGGCGCTGGCCGGGCAGTCCACAGCGGCGCTCCCTCCCGAAGCACCCGATGCGCTCGATCGACGCCCCGATCTTCGGGCGCTGGCGGCCCGGCTGATGGTTTCGGCTCCGCCACGCGGCCTGTCGCCAGCGGCGCTCCAGGCCGCGATCGGCGCGGGCAGGCAGCCCTGGGCGATACAATGGGCCGCCGCCGAGGCGCATGCGCGCGACGATCTGGCAAGCGCGCATCGCGCAATCGTTGTGGCGCGCGATGCTGCCGCGGCGCGCGCGCAACTCGCGGTCAAGGCGCAAAGGCTGCTCGCCGATGCGCGGCTGGGCTATCGCAACGGCGCGACAGGCTTTGCCACCCTGTTCGCCGCCGAAGCCGCCGGCCTTGCCACGCAGGAGGCCGAGGTCGAGGCGGCGCGGGCGGTCACCGTGGCCGAATTGCGGTTGCTGAGCGCGCAAGGCCGCGGCGAAACCCCCACCGGCGCCTGTGACTGATCCCGATCCCTTGCTCGATGGCTTGCTGGGCGCCACGCACCGGCCGCGCCACCGGGGGCGGCTGGCGCTGCTGGCGGCGGCGGGGCTTGCGGCGGTGCTGCTGTTGCGGCGCTGTGTCGAAGGCGATCCCTCGCCCTATTTCACCGCCCCCGTGCAGCGCGGCGATATCACGCCCGAACTGACCTTGCGCGGCACCCTGCACGGCACTGGCGAGGTGACGGTGGCCGCCGCCGAGGACGGCACGGTGATGTCGGTGCCCGATCCGGCAGTGGCAAGGTTGCGCGGCGGGCAGGAGCTGGTGAGCCTCGACACCACCGCCCACACCCGCGCGCTGGTTGCCGATCGCGCCGACGCGGCCGCTGCCGACGACCGGGTGGTGCAGGCGCAGGACGCCTCGCGCGGCGCGCAGCAGCGGCTGGAGCGATTCGAGATGGTGTGGCGCCGTTCGGGCGGGCGGGTGCCCTCGCTCGATGAAATGGAGAACGCGCGCGCCGAAGTCGCCCGCACCGCGCTGGAAGCCGCCACCGCCACCGCCCGCCAGACCGAGGCGCATCAGCAGGTGGCGCTCGACACCGCGGGAATCGCCAATGCCCGCGCCTATTCGCCCTTTGCCGGCTTCCTGATGGGCTGCGCGGTGCGGCCCGGCCAGTGGGTGCGCGCCGGCCAGCCGCTGTGCACGGTGGTGGCGCATCCCGAACAGCTGCGGCTGGAGGCGCCGATCAGCGCAGCCGATGCCGCGCGCCTGCCCTCCCGAGCCCGCGCGCATGTGCTGGTCGACGGGCTCGCCGAGATGGAGTTTCCCGCCCGGCTCGGCACTATCCGCCCCGGGGAAGGCGGACAAACGGCGAGTTTCACGCTGCTGCCGCCCGAAGGTGGCGCGCCCGCCCCGATGCCCGCACCCGGGCGTGCCGGCACGGTACGCGTGGCGCTGCCTGGCCGCCATGACGTGTTGCTGGTGCCCGAAGCGGCCCTGGGCTTTGCCCTGCCGGGCACGCCGCGCGGTGGCACCGCCGGGGTGTATGTGGCCGAGGACGATGGCGTGCCGCGCTTCGTGCCGGTGGTGGTGGGCGTCGCCGACGGCGGCCGCGCGCAGGTCCTGTCGGGCAGCTTGCAACCCGACGATCCGGTGATCATCGGCTGGCGCCATTGACGGGGCGGGATCGATCGGGAACGTGCAGTCCTCTTGCGGGATGACAACCATGAAGACCTTGCATGCCAGCCTGTCCCGGCGCGATTTTGCGAGGGCGGCACTGGCTGGTGGGCTGGCGCTGGCCGGCGTCGCGCACGCGGGCGAGGCGGGGCGCTTCGGTCCGCCGCGCCCCTTCAGCCGGGACTGGCTGGTCAAGGAAGCGCAGCGGCGCGCGCGCCTGCCCTATGCGCCCCGCCTTGCAAGCCACATGGTTGCCGATTTCGACGCCCATGTCCGGCTGAGCTACGGGCCGGCCGAAGCGGTGGCAAGCCAGTTGCGGCTGTTTCCGGCCAGGCGGGACACCGCCCCGGACAAGGTGACGATCCATGTCGTCGCGCATGGCATGGCGCGCGAACTCATCGATACGCATGGCGTGTTCGGCGGCGGCGAGACGGCCGATGTCGCCGGCTTTCGGGTAATGAACACCAGCGGCGGCGGCGATTGGCTGGCATTCCTGGGGGCATCCTATTTCCGGGCGGCGGGCGCCAGCGGCCAGTATGGCCTTTCGGCGCGGGCGGTGGCGGTGGATACGGGTCTGCCCGGCCCCGAGGAGTTTCCCGCATTCACCGATTTCTGGATCGAGGCACAAGGCCCCGACCGGCTGATGATCCACGCGCTGGTCGATGGGCCGTCGCTGTGCGGGGCCTTCGGCTTCGCCACGCGCCGCACCCCGAGCGAAGTCGAGCAGGATGTCGAGGCGGCGCTGTTCCTGCGGCGCGACATTGCCCGGCTGGGGCTGGCGCCGATCACCAGCATGTTCGACTATGACCAGTCATCCCCGCGCGCCGACTGGCGCGGCGAGGTGCATGACAGCGACGGGCTGGCGATCGTTGCGGGCAATGGCGAGCGCATCTGGCGCCCGCTCGACAATCCGCCGGGGCCGCGGGTGCACATGCTGCGCGCCGATCACCTGCGCGGTTTCGGCCTGTTGCAGCGCGACACCAGCTTCGACCATTATCAGGACGATCTCAATTTCTATGACCGCCGTCCGTCGCTGTGGGTCGAACCCAGGGGCGACTGGGGGGCGGGCGCGGTGATGCTGTACGAGATGAACACCATCACCGAAACCGTGGACAACATGGCCGTCATGTGGGTCCCCGATGCGCCGGCCAAGGCCGGGCAGCGGAAGGATTTTGCCTGTCGGCTGCGCTGGTGCGACGCGGCGGCGCTGGCCGACGGGGTGGCGCGCTGCATCGATGTGTTCGCCGGACCGGGCGGGGTGCCGGGCGCCGAAGCGATCGCCGGGGCGACGCGCTATGTGTTCGATTTTGCCGGCGGCTCGCTGGCAGGGCTGCCTGCGGGCAGCGTGGTGCCGGTCACCAATCTGCCGGCGGCGGCGCTGATCATGGGCGATGCGCGGGCGGTGGCCGGACAGGCCGGCGTGTGGCGGGTCACGCTCGATGTGCGCACGCAAGGTCTTGCGCAGGACGATTTCCGGCTGTTCCTGCGGCATGGCGTGGATGCGGCGAGCGAGACGGTCATCAAGACCGTGCGACCATGACGCAGCCGCCTTTCCTGCCCTCAGAAGCCCCGCTCGCCATGCCGGTGCAGCGCCTCGACGGCATCCCGCCCGCCGCGATCGAGGTCGCGACCCGCCCGCATGGCATGGCCGAAAAGCGCCTGCTGCTGCTGCTGATCACCGCGGTGCTGTCGCTGGCGGCGGCGAGCGAGGTCAAGCGGGCGTTCGCCAGCGATGGCGTGGACGGCTTCGAGGCGTTGCTGCTGGTGTGCTTCGTGCCGCTGTTCAGCTGGGTGGCGTTCGGCTTCGTCACTTCGTGCATCGGCTTCTTCAAGCTGATCACTGGCGGGCATCCCGGCTTCACCAGCATCCCGGTGCCCGCACAGCCGCTCGCCCGGCGCACGGCGGTGCTGATGCCGGTGTATAATGAAAGCGTCGAGGATGTGTTCGCGCGGGTCGCGGCGATGACCCGCTCGATCGCGGCGGTGGGCGCGGCGCGGGCGTTCGACTTCTTCGTGCTGAGCGATTCCGACCCCCGGCACGGCGCGGCCGAGGAAGCGGCCTGGCGCCTGCTCGCGGCGCATTCGCCGGTGCGGCTCTATTACCGCCGGCGCGAACAGAACATCGCGCGCAAGCCCGGCAACATCGCCGAATGGGTGCGCCGTTTCGGCGCGGCCTATGAAAACATGCTGGTGCTCGATGCCGACAGCCTGATGAGCGGCACGGCGATGGCAGGCATGGCCGCGGTGATGGAGCAGCGCCCCTCGGTGGGCCTGTTGCAGACGGTGCCGAAGATCACCCATACGCGCACCCTGTTCCAGCGCTGGATGCGCTTTGCCAGCGAGGCCTATGGGCCGATCGCTTCGGCGGGGCTGCTGTGGTGGTCGGGCTCGGAGGCAAATTTCTGGGGTCACAACGCCATCATCCGCACCCGCGCCTTTGCCGAAAGCTGCGGCCTGCCCGAATTGCCCGGCAAGCCCCCGTTCGGCGGCCATATCCAGAGCCACGACATGGTCGAATCGGCCTTGCTGCGGCGCCGTGGCTGGGCGGTGCACATGATCATGGTGGCCGGCAGCTACGAGGAATTTCCGCCCGGCATCATCGATTATGCGATCCGCGACCGGCGCTGGATGCAGGGCAATATCCAGCACCTGCGGCTGCTCGGCGCATCGGGGCTGAGCGCCGCCAGCCGCTCGCACCTGCTGCTGGGGGCAAGCGCCTATCTGACCTCGCCGGGCTGGCTGCTGCTGCTGTTGTCGTGGGTGGCGAAGGTCGAGACCAGCGCCGCCTGGCAACCGGGCAGCGGCATGCCGTTCGACGTGCTGGGGCTGACGCTGGTGCTGCTGTTCGGCCCCAAGGCGATGGGGCTCGCCTGGATTCTTGCCGATCGCCAGCGGCGGGCGGATTTTGGCGGCGCGCGGCGCGCGGCGCTTTCGGTGCTGGTGGAATGCGCCTTGTCGGTGTTGCTGGCGCCGGTGGTCATGGTCACCCAGACCAGGGCGCTTGGCGGGTTCCTGCTCGGCATGCCCTCGGGCTGGGCCACCCAGACCCGCAGCGCCTATCGCATTCCCATCCGCTCGCTGCTGCCGATGCTGCGCGAACATCTGGCGCTGGGCCTGCTGTTTGCCGGGGTCGGGCTGCAGAACCTCCCGCTGGCGCTATGGCTGGCGCCGCTCACCGCCGGGTTGCTGCTTTCGCCCTGGCTGATCAGCCTGACCGCGCGCGAGGACCTGGGCGCACGGGCCGCGCGCGCCGGGCTGTTCGCGGTGCCCGATGCCGACACGGTCCTGTAAGCGGTTTTCCCCACGTCCTGCGGCGGAGCATTGGTTGGTGATCGCGCGGATCGGCGCCACAAGCCGGGTGCTGCCGGCAGATCCCCGGGCGCGATCGCCAGGACCAGCGGCACGAACCAGCCCGCGACCGTATCCGCCAGGCGCTGGATCGGCGCCCGGCCGCGCTGCGCCTCGGCCATCATCTGCACGATGCGGCGCGCCGTCCTGGGCGCGAGGGTTCAGCAGCGCCCTGATCGCCTCCCCCCAGGTGTGCTCGCGGGCCCGTAACGCAAGCACCTGTCCACGGAGCACCAGCACGGTAATGACCACCGCCGCCATGGAGCCGACGGTTTGGCGATGAAGCGCGCCGGCATCGCCCCCCCTCGCATAGCGAAAATGCCAGACGGCAAAGCCCTGGCCCGCCATTGCGCGGCAGGTCTGGTATCACCCGTGCAATGCCGGACCCCTCCCCTGCCATCGAAGCCATGGTGCAAACCCGCAACGGCGCGTTGCGCGGCGTGCGGACAGGTGGTGTCCGGCGGTTCCTCGGCGTCCCCTACGCCGCACCGCCCAAGCGCTTCGAAGCGGCGCAGCCGCCCGTGCGCTGGGATGGCGCACGCGACGCCTGCCAGCCCGGCCCGAGCGCGCCGCATCGCGTGGCGGACTTCCCGGGGCTGGACGTCAAGGCGCTGGTCGGCGACGGCGGCAGCCGCGGGCCGGATTATCTGACGCTCAACATCTGGGCGCCGGCATCGCCGGGGCCGCATGCGGTGATGGTGTTCATCCATGGCGGCGGCTTCGTCGTCGGCAGCAAGGATGCGCCGGTGCAGGATGGCAGCGGCTTCGCGCGTTCGGGCGTGGTCTGCGTGGCGATCAACTACCGCCTCGGCATCGACGGCTTCCTGCCGGTTCCGGGCGCGCCGACCAATCTCGGGCTGCGCGACATGCTCGCCGCGCTCGGCTGGATACAGGAGAATATCGAAGCCTTTGGCGGCGATCCCGGATGCGTCACCGTTTTCGGCGAGAGCGCCGGGGCGATGGCGATCGCCGATCTCGTCACCTCGCCGCTGGCCGGGGGCCTGTTCCACCGCGCGATCATCGAGAGCGGGCATGGATCGATGGTGCGCGAGATCGCCATCGCCGGGCGACTGGTGAAGAAGCTCGCGCGCATTCTCAAGGTTTCGCCCGACGCCGGGGGTTTCCGCAAGGTCGGGATCGAGGCGGGGCTCGACGCCATCGAAAAGATCAGCCGGCCGACCGCGCGGATCGACCTGCGCGACGCGCGGGGCCGCGAGCCGGTGTTCGGCATCAGCCGCTTCATCCCGGTGATCGGCGACGACGTGCTGCCAAGCCATCCGCTGGCGGCGCTTCGCCAGGGCGCCGGAGCGGACATCGACATCCTCATCGGCACCAACGCCGAGGAGATGAACCTTTACATGGTGCCGACCGGGGTGCGCGCGAAGATCGGCGGCCTGCTCGCGCGCTATGTGCTGTCTCGCTCGCAACCCCGCGCCGGGGCGGTGCTGCGCGACTATGGCCTCGGTCGAAAGGGCGTGCGCGCGGGCGAGGCGCTGACCGATGCGCTGAACGATCTCGTCTTCCGCTGGCCGGCGCGGCAATATGCCGCCGCGCATCAGGGCAGAAGCTGGTTCTACGAATTCGACTGGCGCTCGCCGGCGTTCAACGGCGAATTGGGCGCCTGCCACGCGCTCGAGGTGCCCTTCGTCTTCGACACGCTGGCGCGCGCGACCGGTCCGCAGGGCCTGGCTGGCGAAAATCCGCCGCAGGCGCTTGCGACCCGCATCCAGGCGCTGTGGGTCGGCTTCGCGCGCGACGGCACCCTGCCCTGGCCGCAGTTCGACGCCGCGAGCCGCCAGGTCCATCGCCTTGCCGCCGACCGCACCGTCCACGAGCCGGTCATGCCCGCCGCCCGCCACCTTCCGGAGTAGTCTCATGTATCTCGACCGCCTGCGGCTCGACGGGCGCACCGCTTTTATCACCGGCGGCGCGCAGGGCATCGGCTGGTGCTGCGCCGATGCGCTTGCCGAGGCGGGGGCGCGGGTCACCATCGCCGACCGCGACGCGGCACGGCTCGCCGCCGGCGCCGCGCTGCTCGCCGCGAAAGGCCACATGGTCGCCACCCAGCCCCTCGACGTCACCGATTCCGCCGCGGTCGATGCAGCGGCGGCGGCGATGTTGGCGCGCGAGGGCCGGATCGACATCCTCGTCAACAATGCCGGCATCGCGCGCAGCGAAACCGCCGCCGAACAGGTCGCGGACGAGCATTGGCTGAACGTGCTCGACGTCAATCTCAACGGCAGCTTCTGGTGCGCGCGCGCCTTTGGCCGCCACATGCTCGCCGCCGGGCGCGGCAGCATCGTCAATATCGGCTCGATGAGCGGCATCATCGTCAACCGTCCGCAGCCGCAAAGCTATTACAATGCCTCCAAGGCGGCGGTGCACCAGCTGACGAAAAGCCTCGCGGTCGAATGGGCGGCGCGCGGGGTGCGGGTCAACGCGGTGGCGCCGACCTATGTCGCGACCCCGCTGAACGCCTTTGCCGATCCGGCAAGCGAGACGGTCCGCCGCTGGATCGACGGCACGCCGCAGCACCGGCTCGGCGCGCCCGAGGAGGTGGCGAGCCTTGTCCTGTTCCTCGCCTCCGATGCCGCCAGCCTGATGACCGGCAGCATCGTTCTCGCCGACGGCGGCTACAGCTGCTGGTGATCGGCAAAGCCATGCTGACGATCGGCAAAGCCTGAGACCTTTCAGATAGGTTGCCGGCGCGCTAACCCTGCCTCATCCGATAAATCAACAGGGGAGGTCTGCTTGCGCCCGCGCCACCAATCGAAACTCGCCGCCTCGCTTTTCGCGCTTGCCGCCGCCGCGCCCGTCCCGGCGCTTGCGCAGGCGCAACCGTCGAGCGCCGCCCAGGAACCGACACCGGCCGCGATCGACAGCGCGGATACCAACACGATCATCGTCACCGCGCGCAAACGCGCCGAGGCCTTGAAGGACGTTCCGGTCGCGATCACCGCGATCTCGGGCGACACCATCGAGAAAAGCGGCTTCACCTCGGTCAAGGACGTGGCGACGCTGACGCCGAGCCTCGACATCAACAGCGATGGCGCGGGCCGGGCGTTCATCGCCATCCGCGGCATCGGCACGACGCTGGTTGACACCGTCCAGCCCGGCGTCGGCATCTTCGTCGATGGCATCTACCAGCCCAACACCTCCTATCTCAACAATCCGATGGTCGATGTCGCGCGGGTCGAGGTGCTGCGCGGCCCGCAGGGTTCACTGTATGGCAAGAACACGCTTGGCGGCGCGATCAACGTCATCACCCGCGATCCGGGCAACGATCTCGAAGTCAAGCTGCTGGGCAGCTATGCCGGCCCCGATCACGACTGGAGCGCCGGCGCCTCGATCTCGGGCGCGCTCGTGCCCGACAAGGTCCTGGCGCGCATCGCCTATTCGCATCAGCAGGACGATGGCTTCATGACCAACACCCTGCTCGGCAAGCCGGCGATGCCGCTCAATTCGGACACCGTCAACGGCACGCTGCTGTTCAAGCCGGCCAGCGATGTGCGGCTGACGATCAACGGCTATTATACCCGGCTGATCGGCGGCGCCGTTCCCTACACCTTTGTAACAGGGCCGACCGACTATAATTACAACGTCGCGCTCAATGCGACGAACTATCAATATTTCAAATATTACGGCGTCAATGCCAAGCTCGAGGCGCCGATCGCCCTCTTGGCCACGAAGATGACGCTGATCGGGTCCTATGACGAACGCGACGTCAACACGCCCGATGCCGATCCCGACTTCACCCCGGTCAACCTGCTGCGCAGCCATGGCACCGACACGCTGCGCACGCGCACCGCCGAGCTGCGCTTCGACAGCACGCTCTCCTCGACGGTAAGCTCGATTCTCGGCCTGTTCTACAGCCGGGAAACGCGGGGCACGGTCAATGATGTCGCATTCCTGCCCGATACGCTGAACCTGCCGGTGAACAGCTTCAGCCAGGTGGACGGCAACAATTATTCGGTGTTCGGCAATCTGTTCTGGCGCCCCGACCGCTCGTGGGAACTGTCGGCGGGGCTGCGCTGGGATCGCCAGAGCCGCGTCGAGAACGGCTACAACGGCACGCTTGCCGGCCCGCCGGTGCCGGTCTCGGGCTTCCTGCGCGAAGACAATCTTTCGCCGCGCATCGCGCTGACCTATCACTGGAACGATGCGTTGATGACCTATGCCTCGGTGGCGCGCGGCGCGCGTGGCGGCGGCTTCAACCCGCCCGGCGTTCCGGCAAGTCTCCAGACCTACAAGGGCGACACCGTCTGGACCTTCGAGCTTGGCTCGAAGCTTGCGACCGCCGACCACAAGCTCTCGCTGTCGGGCGATGTCTTCTACAACGACTATTCGAACTACATCGGGCTCAACAGCATCTACGCGGTACCCCCGAGCTTCGTCACGGTCGATCTCAACACCGGCCATGTGTCGAGCTACGGGGTCGAACTCGAAGGCGCGTGGCAGGTGGTGCCGATCTGGACGCTGAGCGGCGGGGTCTCGCTGATGCATGCGCGGATCACCAACGACAGCGAATATATCGACACCGTCGGCCGCACCCTCGCCTCGAACCGCCTGCCCTTCCAGCCCGACTGGAACCTCAACGCCAATTCGGATGTCACCGTGCCGGTGGGCGATCATGATTCGCTGAGCTTCGATGCCGGGGTCGTCGGCAAGGGCAGCCGCATCGCCGCGACGCTGAGCGAAAACAACGCGCCCGTCCTCACCGCCTATGTGCTGACCAACGCCAGCATCACCTGGCGGCACAACGGGCTGGAGCTCAGCGCCTTCGCCACCAACCTCTTCGACAAGAACTACATGGAAAGCTACATCGAGAAGACCACGCTGATCCTCGCCGGGCTGCCGGCGAGCGACGTCGGCATCCCGGGCGATCGCCGCCGCGTGGGCGTGCGCGCGCGGCTGAAGTTCTGAACGCCATGGCCCGGACAGCGCCGGACAGGACCGTGATTCCGCCCGGCTTTCTCGACCGCATGGCGGCGCGCTTCGGTCCGGCGCTGGCGCTGGGCGAGGCGGTGCGGGCCCAGCACGGCGCGAGCGAAAGCCATTACCCGGTGGTCCTGCCCGACGCGGTGCTGTTCGCCGCCACCACCACCGACGTCGCCGATTGCGTGCGCCTGTGCGCCGCCGCCGGGGTGCCGATCGTGGCCTATGGCGCGGGCACCTCGATCGAGGGCAACGCCACCCCGATCCGCGGCGGCATCTCGCTCGACCTTACCGGCATGGACGCGGTTGTCGCCGTCAATCCCGAGGATTTCGACTGCATCGTCCAGCCGGGGGTGCGACGCGAGGCGCTCAACCAGCACCTGCGCGACACCGGGCTGTTCTTCCCGATCGATCCCGGCGCCAATGCCACGCTGGGCGGCATGGCCGCGACCCGCGCCTCGGGGACCAATGCGGTGCGCTATGGCACGATGAAGGATGCGGTGCTGGGGCTGGAAGTGGTGACGCCGCAGGGCGAGGTGATCCGCACCGCCCGGCGCGCGCGCAAGTCGGCGGCGGGCTACGATCTCACGCGGCTCTACGTCGGTTCGGAAGGCACGCTCGGCATCATCACCGAGCTGACCCTGAGATTGCACCCGATCCCCGAGGTGATCTCCTCGGCGGTCTGCGGCTTTGCGACGCTGCGCGGCGCGGTCGATACGGTGGTGCAGGCGATCCAGAGCGGGGTGCCGCTGGCGCGCGTCGAAATCCTCGACGCGATGCAGATCCGCGCGGTCAATATCTGGTCGAAGCTCGCGCTTGCCGAACTGCCGACGCTGTTCTTCGAATTCCATGGCAGCGCCGCGCATGTCGCAGAGCAGGTCGAGACGGTGAAGGCGCTCGCAAACGCCAACGGCGGCGGCGCCTTCGACTGGTCGAACCAGCCCGAGCAGCGCTCGCGCCTGTGGCGCGCGCGGCACGAGGCCTATTACGCCGCGGTCAATCTGCGCGCGGGCGCGGTCGGCTGGGCGACCGACGTCTGCGTGCCGCTATCGCGCCTTGCCGAATGCATCACCGAAACGCGTCGCGACCTTGACCTCTCGCCGATTCCGGCGACCATCCTGGGCCATGTCGGCGACGGCAATTTCCACGTCGTCTTCTCGATCGATCCCGATTCCGCGCAGGAACTGGCCGAGGTCGAGGCGATCAACGCCCGCCTCGTCGAACGCGCGCTCGCCATGGACGGCACCTCGACCGGCGAGCACGGCATCGGTCTTGGCAAGCAGCACTGGCTCGAAGCCGAGCTGGGCGGCGCGGTCGAGGTGATGCGACGGGTGAAGCGGGCGCTAGACCCGCACAATGTTTTCAATCCCGGCAAGATCTTCACCTTCTGAAGGACGCGACACATGTCGAGCCGTCACCTCGTCGATCCCGAGCTTCTGCCGCTGCTCGACCAGTTCGCGACCGTCGTGCTCGATACCGCCACGCTCGCCGACCTGCGCCGCGCCGAGGCCGGGGCGCGGCTGCCGGCCCCGCCCAATTCGGTGCGCCTTGAACGGCACTGGGCCACGGCCGCCGACGGCCACAGGCTGGGGCTCGACGTCTATCTGCCCGCGCCCACGGTGCCGCGCCCGCTGGGTTGCATCTACCACATCCATGGCGGCGGCTATGTCGGCGGCGCGCCCGAACTGAACGAATTCTTCCTGCGGCCGATGGCCGAGCAGCTCGGCTGCGCGATCGTCTCGGTCGCCTATCGGCTCGCGCCCGAACATCCGCATCCGACGCCGGTCGAGGACTGCTTCGCCGGGCTTGGCTGGACCGTCGCTGCGGCATCCGCGCTCGGCATCGATCGGGCACGCATCGGGGTGATGGGCGAAAGCGCCGGCGGCGGCCTCGCCGCGGCGCTCGCGCTGCTCACGCGCGACCGCGGCGGCCCGGCGCTCGCCTTCCAGCTGCTCACCTACCCGATGCTCGACGACCGCAGCTGCACCCGCGCCGATCACGGCTTCGCCGGCGAATTCATCTGGACCGCGCACAACAACCGCTTCGGCTGGCGCGCGCTGCTCGGCGAGGAGCCGGGCGCGCCCGGGATCAGCCCCTATGCCGCACCCGCGCGCGCCGGCGATCTGGCGCATCTGCCGCCGAGCTGGATCGCCACCGGCGCGCTCGATCTCTTTGCCGAGGAGAACATCGACCACGCGCGCCGGCTGCTCGCCGCCGGCGTACCCTGCGAGCTGCATCTCTACCCCGGCGCCTTCCACGGCTTCGACATCCTTCCCGTTGCCGAAGTCTCGCGCCGCGCCGCCGCCGACCGGTTGGCGGCGCTGGAGCGGTTTCTTCGGCCCGCCGGCTTGCGCTAACCTATCAGAAAGGTCTATGAGCGGTGCGGGAGAACGCGATGGCCGTGTCGAAACCCCGGATCGTCAAGCAGCGGGTGGAGGTTTCGCCCGAGATGCTCGCCTTCATCGGCGCCGGCGCGCTGCCGGCCGCCGCCTGGCCGTGCGACAGCCTGCTGCTCGCCGTTTCGGGGCTGCGGCAGGGCGGCATGCCCCTGCTGCGGCTTGGCGGGGAGAGCGAAAGCGCGGTGCTGGCAAGCGCCGAAATCGTCCTTGTCGTCCAGCGCGCCGCCTGCCGGCGGATCTTCGGCTTCCTGCCCGATCTGTCCGCGGGCACCGTCTGGCACCTTGCCAGCCAACCGCGCACCGCCGCCCTGGCGATTCTCGATTGCGAGGGCAGCGGCGCGGCGCGCGAGACGCTGCAACTCGCGCGCAGCATCGAGCTGCTCTGCGCGATTTTCGCCGCGCTTGGCGCGGATGCTCTGGTCCCGGTTGAAGGCGGCGCATCGCTGGGCGAACGCGACACGCGGCGGATCGTCGCGGCGCGGCGGCTGATCGACGAACGCTGGCAGGAGAAGCTGACGCTCGCCGCCATCGCCCGCGCCTGCGGGCTCAACCGCGACAAGCTCACGCGCGGATTTCGCGCGCTCTACGGTTGTTCGGTCGCCGAAATCCTCGCGGAAAATCGGCTTGCGGGCGCGCGGCGGCTTCTCCAGGCGACCGACCTGCCGATCGCCGAGATCGCCTTTCGCAGCGGCTATCTCAACAACGCCAGCTTCACCCGCGCCTTTTCACGCCGCTTCGGCGCCGCACCCAGCCAGCTGCGCCAGGGCGCGATCGCCGCGTGAGCCTGGCCCTGCCCGTCGCACCGCAGGGTTCGCTGGTCGATCAGGCGATCGCGCGCATCCGCGAGCACATCCGCGGCAACGACCTCAAGGTCGGCGATCCGCTGCCCGGCGAGGGCAGGTTCGCCACCGAATTCGGCGTCAGCCGTGCGGTGATGCGCGAAGCCTTCGGCGCGCTCGCGGCGTTGCACCAGATCGACGTCGGCAACGGTCGTCGCGCCCGCGTCGCGGCGCTCGACGGCGCGGTGATGGCGGCCTCGATCGATCACGGCGTCGCCACCGCGCAAATCACCGTCGCCGATGTCTGGGACGTGCGCCGCGTGCTCGAACTGCGCGTCGTTGAACTCGCCGCGCGCCATCGCAGCGACGCCGATGCCCAGGCGATCTCGGCCGCGGCCGAGGCAATGCTCGCGGCCGGACCCGATCTTGCCGCGCTGACCGCTGCCGATGTCGGCTTTCACCACGCGATCGCCCGCGCCAGCGGCAATCCGCTGTTCCATCAGATCGTCCGCTCGTTCGGCACGCTGATGGACGAGGCGGTGCCGCGCGCGTGGCGCACCCGCCGCACCGAGGCGCAGCGCAGCCGCATCCTCGACATCCACCACGGCATCGCGCTGGCCATTGCCCGGCGCGATGCCGCCGCGGCGGTGGCAGCGATGGACCTGCACTTCGATACCAGCATCGGCGACATGATGCGCGAGGCCGCGCCTTGACCCTGTCGCGCCGCGGCGCGATCGGCGCGATCGGGGCCATCGCCGCCTTGCCCGCGCTGCCGCGCGCGGCATCGGACGCGGAAGCGGTTACCGCCGAAGTGACCATCGCCCAGGGGCGCCTCGGCGGAACGATCGAGCAGGGGGTGCGCGTCTTTCGCGGCATCCCCTATGCCCAGCCGCCGGTCGCTGCCCTGCGTTTCCGGCCGCCCCGGCCGGCACCGGCGTGGAGCGGCCGACGCAGCGCCACCAGCTTCGCCCCGGCGCCGATCCAGCCGCCAGCGCCCGGCGGGATGAGCCATCGCCGCTTCCTTGGCGCCGACACCTCGGAGGACTGCCTCTATCTCAACGTGTGGGCGCCCGCTTCGCCGGGGCCGCATCCGGTCTTCGTCTGGATCCACGGTGGCGGCAACATCGCCGGCGCGGCATCGCAACTCGACGGTGCGGTGTGGGCGCGCAGCGGGATCGTCTGCGTCACCGTCGGCTATCGGCTGGGCGCATTCGGCTTCCTTGAACTCGGCGGGCTTCTGGGGCCGGAGTTCCGCGGCAGCGGGGTCAACGCGCTGCGTGACCAGATCGCGGCGCTGCGCTGGATACAGGACAATATCTCCGCCTTCGGCGGCGATCCGGATCGGGTCACCATCGGCGGGGTTTCGGCCGGCGGCAAGAATGTCGTCAGCCTGATGGCATCGCCCCTGGCGCGCGGGCTGTTTGCCAGCGCGATCGTCGAAAGCGGCGGCCAGACCTGGCACGATCTCGCCGGTGCCGATGCGGTCGCCCGCGACCTGATGCGCCGCCTTGCCATCGGCGATTGCACGCTCGCCGCGCTGCTCGCGTTGCCCGCGGCCACCATCGAGACGGCACAGATGCAGACAGTCATCGGCTGGGACCGGCCCTATCCCTATCGCGCGATCGTCGGGTCCGACGTTCTCCCCGAGGTGCCCTCGCAGGCATTGCGCGCCTCCGGCCGACGATACCGCCTGCTCATCGGCAGCAACCGCGACGACGGGCTGATCTTCATCCCGCCGGGCTCGGAGGAAGGGCCGGTCGCGCAGCACATCCTTGCCAATGTCGATGTCGGCGCGGCGCGCAGCATCGCCGAGCGCTATGAACGGCTATTTCCCGCCGAGGACGCATTGCATCGCCGCGTGCGCCTCGTCACCGCGGAGGAATACGCCATGCCTTCGCTGGCGGTCGCCGACGCGGTGCGCCGCGCGCGCGGACGGGTCTGGATGTACCGCTTCGCGCAGGAAGCCAGTTCCGGACCGCATGCCGGCTGGGCGGTTCACGCCAGCGAGGCGGTCTTTGTCTGGAAGGCGTTCGACGACCCGATTCTGGCCGCGAACTTCGGCAGCGTCGATCGGGCCGCGCGCCGGCTGGGCGACGAGATGCATGCGCGCTGGTCCGCCTTCATTCGCGGCAAGGCCCCCGAAGCGGCGGATGCGGCAAGCTGGCCACCATTCGACGGGCATGCAATCCTGACGTTTCAGGACAATGGCGCTTCGCACGGGCGGATCGACGCCGCGGAGGCGGCCTTGTGGAAGGGCGTATTGACTTAGCGCATCGCGCCAGGACGCGGGCGCCGGCGCTTGGCAAAAAACGGCGCGGCAGGGTTTCGGCGCGCGCTTGCCCGTCCCCATGACCCACCCGCAGAGCGAGCGCGACATCACCGGTTTCGGGCGCATCCTTCCCATCGCGCAGGGGTGATGCCGCATCAAATCCCGGAATCAAATTCTGGCCCTGAAGGCGGTGAAACTGGCCATCACGCGATCGACATCCGCCTCGAGCCCGGTGAAGATCCTGAAGCTCTCGGTTGCCTGGCGCACCGCCATGCCGCTGCCGTCGAGAACCCGGCAACCGCGCGCGCGCGCAAGGGCGAGGAATGCGGTCTCGAGCGGAAAATAGACGATGTCGGCAACCCAGTGGCGCGGCAGGATCGCGTCCGCCGGCAAGGGCAGGCCCGGAAATTTGGCCATGCCGACGGGCGAGGCATTGACGATGCCATCGGCGGCGAGCGCGGCGGCGGCGGGATCGCTGGAAATATCGACACACCCGCTGCCGAACTGCACGGCGAGCTGGCCGGCGAGCGCCGTTGCGCGCTCGGGATCGGGATCGCAGAGGATCAGGCGCTCGGCTCCCAGACTGCCGAGCAGCGCATGCGCGGTGGCGGCGCCGGCGCCGCCGCACCCCAATTGCAGCACGAGCCTTCGCGCGGCACCCGACAGGCCCTGCTCGAAGCTGGCGGCGAAACCGGTGACATCGGTATTATGACCGATGCGGCGCCCGTGCGCGAAGGCAATCGTGTTGACCGCGCCGATCGCCCGCGCACCGGTGGACAGCTCGTCAAGCAGCGGGATCACCGCCTGCTTGAACGGCAGGGTGACATTGACTCCCGAAAAGCCGAGGCGCTGTACCGCGTCGAGAGCCTGCGGAAGCTCGGCATCGGTCCAGCCGCGCTCGGTGAAATCGAACAGCGCATAGGTGAAGCGCAGACCCTGCGCGACCCCCTCCTGCTCCTGCATCCAGGGCGTGCGCGATTCCTGGATGCCGCGTCCGAGCAGCCCCGCGAGCACTTGCGGGCCGGTGCCGCCGGGGTCCGGGGCTTGGGAGGCGTCGCGCTGGATCATGGGGCTCATGGCTGGCGGAGCGATCAGTCGGGCCGATCGAGGTGAGCGGCCCGGCCTGAAGCGGTCAGAACTTCAGCTTGCCTCCCAGATAGAAGGCGCGGCCAATGACGTCGTACAGCGCGGGGTCGGTGCCGAACTGCGAGCTTGCGACATAGGGAATCGACCGGTCGAAGAGATTGGTAATGCCCGCGCGCAGTTCGAAGGCCTTGTTGACGTTGTAGCTCGCGAACATGTCCCATGTCGCATAGGCGGCGACACCGACCGAGACATTGTTCGGTGTGGTGACCGCACTGACGTCGTTCATCCCCGCCTGGTAGTGCCAGCGCAGGCCGAGCGTTGCGGTATCGGAGCGATAGCCGAAGGTGGTCAGCGCCTTCCACACCGGCGTCGCGCGCGGCGGCACGCTGTTGGGCGTCGCCGTGCCGTTGCTGATCCCGGTGTAATTGAGGAAGGCCGCGCCGGGGAGCAGCTGCACTTCGTATTTGTCGAGCCAGTCGACCGTCGAATCGAAGAAGAAGCGACCCGTCGAACCCAGCGGCTGCACCGGCGCCGACCAATGCACCTGAAACTCGACGCCGTCGGTCTTGACCCCGCCGAGATTGAGATAGGGCGTGGCGACGGTCAGCAGCTGGCCGGTGCCGGGATCGCGGCTTATCAGCTGGCAGAACGGGTTGTTCGGCGAGAAATTCGGGTTGGAGCCGTCAAGATTGTAGCATTTCGACAGCACGGTCAGCCCGGGCACGGTCGAGATCACGTTCTTGATGCGGATGTTGTAGTAATCGACCGACAGCGAGAAATCGGCCAGCAACCCGGCCTTCATCGGCGAATTGAACACGAAGCCGAGGTTGTAGGTATCGGCCTTTTCCGGGGTCAGCGAGGTGCTGCCGCTCACCGTCTGGCCGGTGGCGGTCGTCGGGAACTGATAGGTCGAAAGCGCCGCCGCGGGCACGCCCTGCGCCTGGCACAGCCCGGCGACCTGCGCGCCATTGGCGCCGGTGCGCGCGCTCGAACGGATATCGCAGGGATCGCCCAGCGCCCCCGGCGGGGTGCCGATCGCCAGCTGCGTGCCCGAGGGCGGCGAATAGAGTTCGCCGATATTGGGCGCGCGCACCGCGCGCTGGTAGCTGCCGCGCAGCAGCAGATTGGCAACCGGGCGCCAGCGCGCGTCGGCCTCGTAGCTTTCCACCGTGCCGCTGACCGAATAGTCGGAGACGCGCGCCGCAGCGCCGATCCCCAACTCCTTGATGAACGGCTTGTCGGCGATGAGCGGGATGTCCACCTGTCCGGCGACCTCCTTCACGGTGATGTCGTGATAGGGCACTGGCAGCGTCGCGGTGAACGCCTCGACATTGCCGCCCGGCGCGAAGCCCGAATTGGCGGTGAGGTTGTTGTCCGGGTTGTAGAGGTATGAATTCTTCCGGTAATCGGCGACGATCGCGATCTGCGCCGGGCCGGCGCCCAGGTCGAACAGCTTGCCGTTGACCTGGCCCTGGACCTGCGTCTGGCCGGTCCTTTCCTGGCTGATCGCGGTGGTCGTCATGAAATTGGCGCAGGCTTGCGAAAGCGACATGGCATTGTTCATGCCGAAGGGATTGAAGCCGCCGGCGCAGAGCGAATTGCCGCCGTCGGGCGCGTTGAGCAACTGCTGCACCTGGCTCTTGAGCACCGCGTTGTGCATCGAGGAGGTGTGGATCGACTGGTCGTAGGAGGCGAAGACGTCGAAGCTCCAGCCCTTGGTGATATCGCCCTTCAGCCCGCCGACATATTGCTCGACCTCGTAATTCTCATCCCAGTTCTTCCATGGCACGCCGACATAGCGCGCGTTCCAGGCGAACGGCGCGGTCGGATTGGCGCGCGAGGCGAGGACCGTCGCGAGATCGGTGGGGATGAAAGGGTTCGTCACCGGGATCGTCGTCAGCGTCGGGAACTGGGTAAGGCTGCCGCCGCTGCTGGTGGTGACGGTGAGATTGACATACATGAACTGGGCATAGGCGGTGAGGCTCGGGGTGATCTCGTAATCACCCTTGAGGAACGCCGATTTGCGCCGGGTGCCGTTGAGGACATCGCCCTGCTGGCCAACCGGCATGCGGACGTTGCCGCCGATGACGGCATAATCGTTGGTGCCGTTCGGCCCCTTGTAATTGACCGCGCCGGTCTGCGAGAACAGCGTGCCGTCGTTGTTGAAGCCAAGGTTCTTGCCGATCGAATAGGTCAGCGGCGTGCCGTAGCCCGCGAAGATGTTCTGCACCGTCGCCGCGCTCGGCGGGTTCGTCGCGCTGGCAACGAAGGTGCCGGTGCCGATGTAGCCGGAGGGCACCGCATTGTGGAAGAAGCTGCGCGAGTTGAACGCCAGCGCCGGCTGATCGAGGAAGCTGACCGAGCCGATGATGTGGCCGCGATCCTCGGCGAAATGGGTGCCGAACGAGATCGAGCCGTTGAACTTGTTGGCGTCCCCGTGCTGGCCGACCGCATCCTGGAGATCGATGACCACGCCGTCGAGCCGCTTGACCGTCTTGAAATTGACCACGCCCGACATCGCGTCCGAGCCATAGACCGCAGAGGCGCCGCCGGTGATGACATCGACCCCGCCGATGATCGCCTCGGGAATGATGTTGGTATCGACGTCGCCGCTGATGTCCGAGATCGGCAGCCGCATCCCGTCGAGCAGCACCAGGTTGCGGTTGGGGCCAAGCCCGTGGAGGCTGATCGTGGCGCGCCCGCCAGTGCCCTGGCCACCCGTCGCCGAATTGCCCGAGGCGGTGAAATCGGGAAGCTGGTTGAGCGCGTCCTCGATGCTCGGCTGACCCGACTGCTGCAGCGCCTCCTGGCTTACGGTGACGATCGGGCTGACCGCGGTGTTGTTCGCCCGGCGAATCAGCGAGCCGGTGACGACGATGTCGGGCGTTGCCGCGCTTGCCGAATCGGGCGCGGGCGCGGCGGGCGCGGTCTGCGCCGCGGCACCATGGACCAACACCAGCGCCAGCCCGAGCGCACTGGCCGACAACGTGAACCGATTGCGGAAATTGCTCATCATGCACCCCCTTCATGCCCGCCTGTTGGCGGTACCCGTGGCGATGCATTTATGTTACGAACTAGAACCTGTCAACAATGTGTGACAAGTTAGTTCCCTATTTTCGACGACCCAGGCCGCGCCGGCACAGAGCACCAGCGGCAGGCAATAGGCCGCGAACAATCCCGGCAGCGAAACCTGCGCCGCCATCAGCAGTCCGCCCGCCCAGGGGCCGATGATCGCGCCGGCGCGGCCGACGCCGATCGCCCAGCCGACGCCGGTGGCCCGAATCTCCTCGGGATAGGCGGCGGCGGCAAGCGGCCAGATGCCGTTGTAGCCGCCTTGCAGCAGCACGCCGATGAGGAAGGCGAGAAGCAGCGTCGCCGCGATGCCCGGATGCGTCGAGCCGAAGGCGAGCATCGCCGCGCCGGCGCCGATCAGCATCGCCGGCACCAGCCGCCCCAGCGGCAGACGCAGCGCGGCAAGGCTCATCAGCGCCGTGCCGGCAAAGGCGCCGCAATTATACAGCGCGCCGGCATAGATGCCGTTGGTTTCCGACAGTCCCGCGGCGATCGCCAGCCTGGGGATCCAGCTGACGATGAAATAGAGAACCATCAGCCCGGAAAAGACCGCAAGCCACAATGCCGCGGTGCTGGCGCGGTATCGCGCGGCAAACAGCGCCGAGACCCGGCCGGGCGTGCCGGGCGCGGGCCGTCGAACCTGCGGCAACAGGACCAAAGCCGCCGGCAGGAACACCAGCGACACCAGCCCGGCGCCGATGACCAGCACGCGCCAGCCGTGCGCCGGCAGCGCCGCGGCGGCGATCAGCCCGGTGAAGATCGCGGCGAAGGGATAACCCGCCTGCACCAGCCCGACCGCGAGATTGCGCTGCGCCGCGGGCGCCGCTTCGGCCGCGAGCGCGGCCATCGCGGCAAGCACCGTGCCGATCCCGGCACCGACCACCACCCGCAGGCCCAGCAACACAGCCGGCCCCGGCGCAAACCCGCTGAGCAGCATTCCCAGCGACATCAGCAACAGCGCAAGGATGATGACGATGCGGCGCCCGAAGCGGTCGGCAAGCGGCGCGATGCCCATGCCGCCGATCGCCATGCCGGCAAGGCCCGCGCCGAACAGCCGCCCCATCTCGGCGGATCCCATGCCCCATTCGGCCTGCAGCCGCGGCGCGATATAGGATAGCATGGTGACATCGATGCCGTCGGCCATGTTGATCGCGAAGCACAAGCCGACAATCGCCAGCCCACGCGCGCTCCAGCCCGCGGCAGCGCCGCCCTCCGCGGCGGATGAATAAGCCATGTCGTCCTCTCCAGGCGCCGTTCGGGCGCTCGCGTCACTCCGCCTTGCGCACCCAGGCGAGGATGATGTCGCCGACCTGCCGGGCGCGGCGCTCGATCGCCGCGGGGCTCGACATGTCGACACCGAAATTATGCGCGAAGGTGAACTGGTTGGAGACGTTGTAAAAGGCGAGCGCGGTCATCGTCATATGCAGGTCCACCGGATCGATGCCGGCGCGAAAGCTGCCCTCGGCCTCGCCGCGGGCGATCAGCTTCGCCAGCATGCCGATCACCCGCCGGTTTTCTTCGGGCAGGCCGGCGATCTGTTTGAGATGCTCGGCGTGATGGATGTTCTCGTTCATCACCAGCCGCACCAGCTCGGGGTGCTGCGAATGGTAGCGCACGTCGTGCTCGATCAACCGGCGCAGCGCCTCGATCGCGGTGCCGCTGTCGATATCGACCCCCGCCTCGCTTTCGCGCACACGGGCGTAGGCGCGTGCCAGAACCGCGCGGTAAAGCTCGTCCTTGCCCTCGAAATAATAATAGATCTTCCGCTTGGTCGCGCGACCGGCGATCTCGTCGATGCGCGCGCCGGCAAGGCCTTTCTCGACGAATTCCTGCGTCGCGATGTCGATGATCTGGGCGATCGCCTGCTCGCGCGCGTCGGCATGCGAACGACGGGGTGGCTTGCTGGGCGGCTTCAAGCGGGCACCTCCGATGGTTTCGTCGGTCTCATCGCCCGTTCGCATCCCAACGGCAAGCCCACCGGGCGCCGGGCGGGAAAACACCGAGGGTCGGGCGATAAAATTCATGTAACGAACTAGTTCCTACATTTTTTGCTTTTGTCAATCCGCCGCCGCTGCTAACCAGGGCAGAGCCAAAGCGCCTCGCCGGCAGGGAGCAGGATGTGCTGACCTCGATCGCCACCGTCTCGATCAGCGGCACGCTTGATGCGAAACTGGCGGCGATTGCCGCCTCGGGCTTTTCCGGTGCCGAGATTTTCGAGAACGATCTGCTGACAACGCATCTCGGCGCGCGCGACGTCGCCACGCTGATGCGCGATCTCGGCCTTGCCTGCACCATGTTCCAGCCGTTCCGCGATCTTGAAGGCCTGCCCGCGCCGGCGCGCGGCCGGGCGTTCGACCGGCTCGAACGCAAATTCGACGTGATGGGCGAGCTTGGCACC
>JAGWPW010000162.1 GCA_028870315.1 Sphingomonadales bacterium
GGCCCGCGCGCGGCGCGGCCAGCCAGCGCGTCGCGGCACAGCGCGGGGCGACGGCCGGGCGCGGCAGCGCGCCTTCAAGGTGCAGCGCGATCAGATCGCTGTGTATCGAGCGCCGCCGTGCCGCGCTGATCAGCCGGGGAAGGCGCGCGCCGACCAGCCTTGGATTGATCTCGATGAGCACCGGTCCCGCGTCGGTCAGCATCAGTTCGATATGCGCTGCGCCATGGTTAAAGCCGATCGCATCGAGCAGCGCGCAGACATGCGCCTCTATTGCGGCATATTGGCCGGTGTTCGGGCAGAAGCAGCCGCTACGGATCGCGAAGGACGGCGGCGTGAACATCTGCTTGTGATTGACCCCAAGCAGGTGGTGCCGGCCGGCGGCGGTGAAGGTATCGCAACCGACAAGCTCGCCGGTCAGCATCCGCTCGACCAGCAGCGCACCCCGGGCGGCAACCCCCAGCCCATAGCCGCCCGGGGCCCCGGCGATGATCTCGGGCCGGGCGCGCAGCAGGGCGAGATCGGCGGCGTCGCGCAGCGCGAAGATATTCTGCGAGCCGAAGCCGTCGATCGGCTTGATCACCAGCGGCGGGCCGAGCGCCTCGGCCGCGGCAATCAGGCCGCGCGGCCCGCGCACCCGCCGCGCGGGCGGCTGGGCGATCCCCGCCGCGGCAAGCCGCGCACGCACCGCCGCCTTGTCGCGGCAAAGCGCGGCGGTGGCGGGGTTGAGATGGGCAAGCCCGAGCGCGCGGGCGATGCGCGCCGCCTCGATGATGCGCAAGTCCTGAAGGCACAGCACCGCATCGAAGCGCGAGGCCGCATGCAGCGCAAGAAGCCGTGGCAGCGGCGCCGCCTGCGCGAAGTCGCCGGCATCGATCACCTGCTCGCAGCCTTCGAGCAGCGCGGCGAGCGCGGGCTGGCGCCGGTAATGGGCGGGATCGGCGGTCAGCAGGCTGACGCGATGCCCCTCCTCGCGCGCGGCGACGAGAATGTCGCCATCCTCGCCGCCGGGCAGTTCGATGACCAGCAGATGGCTCACGCCGCGCTCTCGGCCAGCCGGAAGCCCATCGCAAACGCCCTTTCGAGCTTTCCCGAACAGACGCAGCGCCAGGCCGGCGGGGGGCCGGCCTGGCGAAGCCCATCAGGCCATCTTGCTGACGTTCGATCCCTGGGCGAGCGCGTGGAGCGCGCTATCCAGTTGCGACTGCGCAGACACCGCTGCCTGCTGCGGTGCCGCCGGCGCCGCAGCCGCAGTCGACTGCTGCGCCTGCCAGCTTGCCATCGCGGCGCTCGATGCGCCGCCGCCTACTCGCATTCCCATGTTCTTTCTCCTCAAGGAGGGTGACGCACGGTCATCAGAACGCGAGTATGGCCGAGATTTTAAGGGTGCGGCGCGCCTTTCGCATCGGCAGGGTACCAGACCGCGGCGATCCGGCGCGCGGCCTCGTCCGAAACCGGCCCGCTGACGCTGGCGAGGATAAGGCCGCTGCGCGCGACCACCATCACCCCGACCGCCTGCGGACTCAAATCGAACATGCGCGCATGCGCGCCCGCATCGCCGAACAGCGGCGCGACATGCGCAAGGTCACGCGCATCCTGATAGCGCTTGCGCATCCCCTGGCGGATCATCGCCTTGACCGGCCCCATCGACACCCCGATCACCGGAATTTCGAGCCAATCGTCCATGGCGCCGGTCAGCGCGAGCTTCTGCTTCCAGCCTGCGAGCACGTCCTGATCGGCGTGGCGGAAGGCGACCAGCACCAGCGTGCGTTCGGCGGGCAGTTGCGCGGGAAAGGCGATGTCATGCCCGGCAAGATCGGTAAGCGTGATCGGGGCAACTTGCGCCGCATGGCCGGGCGAGGCCAGCATCGCCAGCAGCAGGGGTAACGCATGCCGCAACGCCCGGCGGCGAAGGTGTGAACGATCGACGGTCTTGCCCATGAGCCTGCCCCTTGCAACGCCCCCCTGTGACGTTCCGGGCGGCGCCGATCCGCAGTCGGCGCGCGCGCCTCGCGCGGGTGCGAACTACGGCTGGTCGCCCATCATGATCGCGACCTTGCCGAAATGCTTGCCCTCGCCGAGAAAGCGCAGCCCCTCGTCCAGCTGCGCGAGCGGGAACCGGCGGGCGATGACCGGCTTGATGTCGCTGGCCTCGATCGCGCGGATCATGTCGGTCTGGTCGCGGCGGCTGCCGACGGTCACCGCCTGCAAGCGCAGCCGCTTCGCCTGGACGATGGCGAAGGGCATGGTGTCGATATCGAAACCGCCGACCGCGCCGATGATCGCAACATGGCCGCCGGTGCGCGCGGCAACGAAGGACTGGCCAAGCGTGTGCGGCCCGCCCACCTCGATGACATGGTCGGCGCCGAGCCCTGCGGTCAGCGCCAGCACCGCCTCGCCCCATTTCCCGACCTCGTCATGGCGGATGACGTGATCGGCCCCGAGCGCGGCAAGCTGCCTTGCCTTTGCCGCATCGCCGGTGGTGGCGATCACCCTCGCGCCGGCGGCCTTGGCGAATTGCAGCGCGAACAGCGATACGCCGCCGGTTCCCAGCACCAGCACCGTCGCGCCGGGCGCGACCCGGCCATCGGTGACCAGCGCCCGCCAGGCGGTGACCCCGGCGCAGGGCAGCGTCGCTGCCTCGGCGTGGCTGTAGCCGCGCGGCGCCCTGGTGAAATGGCTGACCGGACGCACCGCGAAATCGCAGGCATAGCCATCGGCCGGGCCGCCCGGGGTGTTGTTGAGTTCGGCGCGCTCGCTATGACCGTCGCGCCAGTTCGGATGAAAGCAGCTTGCGACCCGGTCGCCGACCGCGAACTCGGACACGCCATCACCCACCGCGACCACTTCGCCCGCGCCATCCGACAGCGGGATGAGGCCCTGCGGCGCGGGAAATACCCCGGAGACGACCAGCCGATCGCGGAAATTGAGCGCGGCGGCATGCAGCCGAACCGCGATTTCGCCCGCGCCGGGCGCGCGTTGCGCGATATCCGTGAGGGTGAGCGTCCCGGCCGGCGCGCCTGTGCGCATCGCTCTCAACACTGGCCCGTCCTCTTGCATGCGGCGTTCCTCCGCCAGCTAATCCGTCGCCCAGGATGTTCAGAAAGTCACGCAGACCTTCTGCGCCTCGTCCGGCTTGCACGCCTGCGCCAGGGCGTCCTCGATGCGGTCGAGCGGGAATTCATGCGTCACCAGCGAGGCGAGATCGAAGCGGCCCGCGCGCATCATGGCAAGGATCTCGGCAAGGAAATCCTCGGTGGCGCCATCACCGCAGCCGTGGATGTGCCAGTTGTTGAACGCGACCGCGGCAAGATCGAGCGCGACCGGGGCCTTGTGCACGCCGACGAGCGACAGGCTGCCGTTGCGCGGGGCGAGCATGGCGAAATGCTCGATCACCGCGGCAACGCCGACCGCATCGACATAGAGCCGCGCACCGCATTTTTCTGCAGGATAGCCGGGACTGGCGCCAAACGCGGCGACGGCCTTTTCCCTGAGATCCTCATGCGCCGGATTGCAGGTGAGGAAGCCGAAACGGCCTGCGTTTTCGAGCCGGAAGTCCGAAAGATCGACGACCATCACCGTGTCGCAGCCGAGCCATTTGAGCATGATTGCGCTGGTGATGCCGATGATCCCGGCGCCGAAGACGATCGCATTGTCGCCCGGCTGTGGATCGAGCACCTTGACCCCGCGGGTGGCGATAACGAAGGGTTCGAACAGCACCGCGGCGCGCAGCGGCAGATCGGCATCGATCGGCAGCACGCTGTAGCCGACCTCGCAGCGCGGAATGCGCAAATACTGCGAAAAGCCGCCAGCGGCCGAGACCCGGCGCTTGTCGCGAAACGCCTTGTCGGTGTTGACGAAGACGCGGTCGCCGGGCGCAAGCCCGGTCACCTCGCTGCCGATCTCGACCACCTCGGCGATCGCCTCGTGGCCGAATTCCTCGTCGATCCAGATGCGGCTGGTCGGCCCGTGCTTTTGCCAGGCGAAAATGTCTGAGCCGCAGATGCCGGTGAGGAGGTTGCGGACGATGATCTCGTCGTCGCCGCAGGCCGGGTAATCGAGCGAGACGACATCGACCTTGCCGGGCCCGCGGAAAATCGCCGCCTTGTATTGTTGCGGTTTCATCGCTTCATCCCTTCTGGACGCCCGGCTGCTTGTGTTCGTGCTCGTCGAGTACCTTGCGCATCGCCGCCTTGGCGCCATTGGCGGCCGGAAAGCCGCAATAGGGCACCGTGGTGTAGAGGATTTCCTCGATCTCGGCGGGGGTCAGCCCGTTCGCGAGCCCCATGCGCGTGTGATAGCCGATTTCGGACTCCTGGCGCAGCGCGATCATCATGCCAAGGACCACGCAGCTGCGCATCCTGCGTTCGAGCCCGCCGCGCGTCCACACTTTCCCGAAGCAGAAGTCGGCGGTCCATCGCGCGATCTCGACACCAAAGTCGGTGCTTTCGAGGTAGTGCGCCATGCCATCGGCGGCTTCGTCGCCATAGACTTCGCGGAACAAGGCGATCCCCTTTTCGCGTTCGTCCGACATTGCCCATCCTTTCACAGTTTGTTGTGTTTTTTCAGATACCTATCTTGCCATGCCCGATCCCGAGATCGTCGAGCAGCGCGGACGCCGCGCCCATGCCCCGGCGCTGCTGCGCTTCTTCGCATCCGGCCGAAAAATCGACGGCGACACCTTCGGGGTCGAACACGCCTTCATACCCCGCATCGAGCACGTCGCGCCAGGCGGGCACCTCGGCCATCCATTCCCATTGATAGCTGGTGAAATCGGGCATCTGGAGCTCGTCTTCGCCGCAGGCATGGTCGGGCGAATGCTCGTGCATCGTCGCCATGATCGCGTTCTGGCGCATCCGCTGCCAATGCGCATCCGCGCGCAGCCAGCGCGGATCGCGCCCGTCCGCGCCTGATCGCGGCAGCCCGACGATGATGATCGGCGAATCGATGACTTGCGCATCGGCCGCCGGATGACGGCCGCCCCCCGCCTTCGCGACACCCCGCGCAAAGCCCAGACCGATCCCCGCATTCCCGCCGGTGACCGCCACAACCTTGCCGCGCATGTCCCAGGGCAATGCCGTCCCACGCTCCCGAATCGCTTAATCTGACACTCTTTATGCCATTTTATCGCAAATATCACCATTGTAAAGCCTTTAAAGAATACTCTATAGCAGGCGGACCATCGCCGATGCCGTGCACCGGCCGCGCGAAAATGGTTGAGGGGGTGATGAGCCAACGCGAAGCCCGAACCGCGATCGATGCCGCCGCGATCGCCTTGCGCGGGATCGTCCTTGGCCGCGAGCCGGGGGCGATGATCGGCAGCGAGGATGCGCTGATCGCGACCCTGGGCTGTTCGCGCAGCACCCTGCGCCAGGCGGCGCGCCTCCTCGAACGCGAAGGACTGCTCAAGGTCCGGCGCGGGATCAACGGTGGCTATTTCGGCAGCCGGCCCGATGCGGGCTCGATCGAGGCGACGGTCAGCGCCTATCTCGAAGCGCTCGACATCGATCCACGCGACGTCACTATCGTTGCCTCGGCGCTGTGGGTCGAGGCGATGCGCAAGGCCGCGGGCGCCGACGGCGCGCAGGCGCGCGCGCTGGCCGAGCGCCTGCGCGCGAAGGTCGGCGCAATCAGGGACGATGCCGGTTTCGAAAAAATCCGCGAGGTCGAACTGCTGATCCAGGCCGAAATCTTCGCGCTCGCGCGTTCGGCCTACGTCAAGCTCATCTTCGATATCAATGTCGCCTTCTCGAAGCGGCGCTTCGCGCCACCCAACCCCGACGACACGAGCGAGGCGCATCGGCATTTCGTGCGCGCGTGGCGCGGCGCCAAGGCGCTGGAACTGAGCGCGATCGCCGAGGGCGATCGCGAGCTTGCCGCGATGGCGGGCATGCACAGCCGCAAGATCTGGCACCAGCGGATCGCCGCCCGGCACGCGCAATGAGGTGCGCGGGGACCGTTTGAGCCTCCGCACAATTGTCGGATTTCGTCAAGACGAGCGCCGGGGCGAGCCGCAAAATTATCGCATCGGTTTCGCGTCCGCGCGCCGGGCCGCCGCCAACAACGACGCCGCGCTGTCGCGCAGGCCGTCGCCGGAATTTTCTAACCCAGGGAGGGGTTGTAATGAAGCATCTCAACAGGTTCCTTTGCGCCAGCGCGAGCCTTGTCGCGCTCGCGGCACCGGCGGGAGCGCAGACCGCCCCGGCGGCGGCACCCGAGACCGCCGCTGTCGATCAGAGCAATGACATCGTCGTCTCCGCGCGGCGGCGGGAGGAGCGGTTGCTCGACGTTCCCAAGACCGTCAATGCCGTGACCTCCGACGATCTGCGCAAGAACGAAATCCAGAAGTTCGAGGACATCGCCGCCATCGTCCCGGGGATCACGCTTCAGAATTCGGGCAATGGCCTGGTGCAGAACGCGACCATCCGCGGCGTTTCCTTCGATGTCGATTCGGGACTGCCCAACCCCACCGTGCAGTTCTATCTCAACGATGCCAATATTCAGCCCAACTGGGTCTTCCAGTCGCTTTACGACATCGGCCAGATCGAAGTGCTGCGCGGACCGCAGGGCACGCTGCGCGGCCGCTCGGCTCCGTCGGGATCGATCACCGTCACCACCAGGAAACCCGATCTTTATAAATGGGGCGGTTTCGTCGATGAAACCGCCGAGACCGGCAACGGCGAGCGCAAGGAAACCGGAGCGCTCAACGTGCCGATCATCAAAGGCAAGCTTGCCGTGCGTCTTGCCGCGACGATGGACGATAACGAAAACAACGCGGTCCACACGGTCAATCCGGCGCTTTACCCGACCCGGCCGTTCAACCGCACCTGGGGAGAGCGTGCCAGCGTCCGCGCCGAACCGATCGATACGATCGAGATCAATCTCGTTTACCAGCACCTCGTCAATCGTTCGCAGGACAATCTGCAAACCGAATCGATCTGCTTGATCGATCCCTCGCAGCCCTGCGGCAGCGGCCCGGTCATCAACGCGGGCGACCGCCTGTCGACCGTCAACGGCCAGCGCTTCGTCTATCAGAACGAAGACATCTACAATGGCCGCTTCGATTGGCACGTGCTCGGCCAGAAGCTGAGCTATGTCGGCCAATACGCGCTGCAACATCTGTCCGACGAGGAACCGCAGGACGGCGCCGACTGGTTCAACAGCGCCGCGAACAATACGCCGCCGAACTCCTTTTTCGCCGGCGTCGCAAACCCGTATCAGAAGATCGCGGTGGTCCGGTCGCAATTCCAGTCGCACGAGATCAGGCTCGCCAACGAAAGCCGCATTGCCAATATTTTCGATTACGTGGTCGGATATAATACCGTCGATGAGGAAACCGATGTCGCGGTGCAGACCGGCGGTGATTATCCGCATTCGGTATTGCCCGGCGTGCTCGCGGCCACGGTCGCCGGCTTTCCGCCGTCCGATATCGGGCGCAATGGCAGCATCGAGATTTCCTATTTCGGCAACGTGACCGCGCATCCGACCGCGAAGCTCGAAATCTCGGGCGGCGCGCGCTATATCATCGACAAGCAGACCAACGAGCCGGGTCCGTTCTACACCAATATTCTGGGCCAGACGAATTCGCTGGTTCGCGCCTCGCATACGATCTGGACCGCCTCAGCCTCCTACCACTTCGCCCCGGACCTCATGGGCTATGTGAATGCCGGCTCATCGTTCCGCAACGGCGCGATCAACGCCGGCCTCGAGGACCAGCCCGAATCCTATGGCGCCGCGCCACTGACCGCGCTTCCGCAGTTCTACAATATCAAGCCCGAGACTTCGACGAGCTACGAAGTGGGCGTCAAGAGCCAGTGGTTCAATCATCGGTTGACCGTGGACCTCGATTACTACCATCAGGATTTTCATAATTTTCAATACATAAGCCCAGACTATATCTTCTTTCTGGATACCAACGGATCAAGAAGCTTCCTGATCCCGCCGGTGGCGCTGGGCACCGAGAACGTGCCGGCCAAGGTCGATGGCGTCGAAGGCGACTTCAATTACCGCTTCGCGCAGGACGGCTATTTCGGCGGTTCGTTCAGCTACGCCGACGGTCGGATCACCGGCAACACGCAGGTCCCCTGCACCGGCAACATCGCCGCGCTGCAAGCGGCCGCGGGCGCCAACAGCAACATCATCGTCAACACCTGCCCTGGCGGGCCGACCTCCAACACCCCGCGTTTCAGCGCGTCGCTGCACAGCGATTATGCCCATCGCCTGACCGATCGGATCACGGGAGTCGTGCGCGGGCAGTTGAGCTACTTCGGAGCGAGCCCGAACAACCCGGCGGCCTCGCCCTATGACAAGCAGAATGCCTATGCGCTGCTCAATCTCTATGCCGGCATCCGCGCGCCGGACAGCGCGTGGGAGCTGACCTTGTTCGTCAAGAATGTCACCAACAACGCGACCCGGCTCCAGACCTATGGCGGCAATATCAATGCCTCCACCGGCGAAGGCGTCCCCGCCGGCTACGGCGGCCCCTTCGGCCCGCCGAATGCGGGCGGCCCGATCTTCTCGAACTATGCCTATATCACCACGCCGCCGCCGCGCGAATTCGGGGTGACGCTGCATTATGCCTTCGGCTCGCGCTGAGCGGGACAAGCCATGACCGCCGGCGTCGCGTTCATGCGGAACGCGACGCCGGCCGTCTCGTATGGAAGCGGGCCGGGCGCGCTGTCGTAAACCGGCAAGCCGGCGCCGCGCGCGCCGCCGCATAAGCGCGCAAACACCCAAGGGAGAAGCGCGATGTCCGAAGCGAACGGCCCCGTCACCATGGATATCAGCGATGTCGAATGGCGGCTTGGCCAGCATGTCGGCGGCGGCGAATTGTGGGAGCCGTGCAACAAGACCGACATCCGCCGCTGGGTGATGGCGCTCGACTATGTCAACCCGCTGCACTGGGACCAGCGCTTCGCGCGGCAAACGAAGTTCGGCGACATCATCGCCCCGCAAAGCTTCGCGGTCGCGGTCGATTACGGCCATGGCAACAACCAGGCCTGCGTCGGGCGGATCGATGGCCAGCACATGATCTTCGGCGGCGAGGAATGGTGGTGGTATGGCACCCACATCCGCCCCGGCGACCATCTGAGCCACGAACGCATCTTCACCGGCTACAAGCTCACCGACACGCGCTTTGCCGGCCCGACGCTGTTCCAGCGCGGCGATACCATCCACCGCAACCAGCGCGGCGATCTTGTCGCGCGCAGCTGCCCGACGGTGATCCGCTATCTCGCCAGGGAGGCGGAAAAGCGCGGCATGTATGCCTCGACCGCGGGCGCGCCGCGCAAATGGACCGAGGCCGAACTGACCGAAATCGATCAGGCGCGGCGCGCCTGGTTCCTGTCGAACCGCGACGGCAAATCACCGCATTTCGAGGCGGTGAAGGTCGGCGACAAGCTGCCGCGCCGCGTCATCGGCCCGCATTCGATCGCCAGCTTCACCACCGAATACCGCGCCTTCGTCTTCAACATCTGGGGCAGCTTCTACTGGCAGGGCGTCGAAGGGGTGAAGGACTGCTGGGTCAACCAGGACATGGGCTGGATCGAGGGTTTCAGCTTCGACGAGGAAGGCGCGATGATCGACCCGCGCCTGCGCGACGGGCTCTACCTCGGCCCGAGCCGCGGCCATATCGACGATGGCCGCGCGAGCGAGATCGGCATGCACCGCGCCTATGGCTATGGCGCGACCATGGCGGCGTGGAACACCGACTATCTTGCCTTCTGGGCCGGGCATGACGGCATGGTCCGCCACGCCAAATCCGAATTCCGCGGCCCCGCCTTCGAGGGCGATGTCACCTGGATCGAGGGCGAGGTGGTCGAAAAGATCGAGAAATCCGAATGGGGCGTGCCGCTGGTGCGCATCAACACCCGCATGACGAACCAGGACGGCAAGACCGTGGTCACCGCGATCAGCGAGGTCGAACTGCCGTTCTGAGACGCGCATGACCGGCCATCGCTATATCACCGATCCCCGGCTCGCGCTTTCGCGCGGGCCGCGCCTCGCCGATGAGGGGGGAATCGGCGCGCTGAGCCTCGGCGGCTTCCTCGAAGAAGTCGCCGCGCGCTTTGCCGAGCGCGAGGCGCTGGTGTTCCCGCGCGAGGACGGGGGCACGCTGCGCTGGAGCTATGCCGATCTGCGCAGCGAAGCCCGCGCCGTGGCAAAGGCGCTGATCGCCGACGGGCTTGCCAGGGGCGAGCGTGTCGGCGTGCTGATGACCAACCGCCCGGAATTTCTCGCAAGCGTATTCGGCGTGGCGCTGGCGGGCGGGGTGGCGGCACCGATCAGCACCTTTTCGACCGCGGCCGAACTGGCCCATCTGCTCGAAGTATCGGGCGTCTCGCTGTTGTTGTTCGACGCAGCCGTGCTCAGGAAGGATTTCGCGGCGATCCTCGCCGAAATCGAGCCTGAAGTCGCGCAGGCATCGCCCGGACGCTTCGCCTCCTTGCGCTTCCCCTTCCTGCGCCGGCTGGTCGGCGTCGGCGGCGAAAGCCGGGGCGCGATTCTGGACTGGAACGCCTGGCTCTCGCGCGGCGCGCCGATCGCCGAAGCGCGCATCACCGCGCGCGCCGCGGCGGTGAAGCCGGCCGATCCGGGCGGATTGTTCTTCTCCTCGGGCTCGACCGCGCGGCCCAAGGCGATCCTTTCGGCGCATCGCGGCATCGCCTTGCAGATGTGGCGGATGGGAAGGCAGCAGGGGCTCGGGCCGGGCGTGCGCAGCTGGACCGCCAACGGCTTCTTCTGGTCGGGCAATTTCGCGATGATCGTCGGCGGCACGCTGGCGCTCGGCGGGGCAATCGTGCTCCAGCGGGTGTTCGAGCCCGAGGCGGCGCTGGCGATGATGGCGGACGAACGCGTCAGCTTCCTGTTCGCCTGGCCGCACCAGTGGGAACAGCTCATCGCCGCGCCCAATTGGGAGAACGTCGATCTCTCGTCACTGACCTATATCGATGCGCAATCGCCGGTCGCGCGCCACCCGACGGTGCATTCGCACTGGGTCGAGCCGCGCCATTGCTATGGCAACACCGAGACCTTCACCCTGTCCGCCGCCTATCCGGCGATGACCTCGCGCGAGGAGGCGGCGCAAAGCCATGGCCTGCCGCTTGCCGGCAACACGCTCAAGATCGTCGATCCGCTCAGCGGCCGCATCCTCCCGATCGGCGAGCGCGGCGAGCTGGCGGTCAAGGGGCCGACGCTGATGCTCGGCTATCTCGGCACCCCGCTCGATGAGACGCTCGACGCGGAAGGCTTCTTCCGCACCGGCGATGGCGGCTGGATCGACGGCGAGGGCCGGCTCCACTGGCAGGGCCGGCTCAACGACATCATCAAGACCGGCGGCGCCAATGTCTCGCCGCTCGAAATCGACGCGGTGATCCAGGCCTGCCCCGGCGTGCGGCTGGTGCAGACCGTCGGCGTGCCGCATGAGACGCTGGGCGAGATCGTCGTCGCCTGCGTGATCGCGCACCCGGGCGCCGCGCTCGACGAGGATATCGTGCGGGCGCATGCCCGCGCCGCGCTGGCAAGCTACAAGGTGCCGCGCCGGGTGCTGTTCTTCGCCGAGGGTGAGCTCGCACAGACCGGCAGCGCCAAGATCAAGACCGCCGATCTGCGCGCCGCGGCGGCGCGGCGGCTGGCGCAGGATGGATAAGGGAGGACGGGAATGGAACACAGTGGCTATCATGTCGGCGCCGAGGGCCTGCGGCTCGAACGCGAAGGCGCGCTGCTGTGGTGCACGATCGACCGGCCCAAGGCGCGCAACGCCTTCACCCCGGCGATGTATTTCGGCATCAAGCGCGCGGTGCGGCTGGTCAATGCCGATCCCGATCTGCGCGCGCTCATCATCACCGGCACCGGCGATGTCTTTGCGCCCGGCGGCGACCTTGGCGGGCGCTACGAGCCGGGCGATGAAAAGGTGCCCGAAGGGCTGACCTACGAAACGCTGCCCTTCATCGCCATCCGCGAAAGCAATGCGCCGGTGATCGCCGCGGTCAACGGCATCTGCCAGGCGGGCGGACTGCTGGTGGCGATGATGGCCGACATCGCGGTGGTGAGCGAGCGTGCGACCTTCCGCGTCCCCGAACTGCTGCGCGGCATCGTCGATGCGACCTATGCCGCGGTGCTGCCCGCGCATGTCGGCATGGCGCAGGCGCGCGATCTCTTGCTCAGCGCGCGGCGGATCGATGCCACAGAGGCGCTGCGCATCGGCCTCGTCAGCCGGCTTGTTCCCCATGACGAATTGCGCGCCGCCGCGCGCCGCGCCGCCTTCGAAGTGCTCCAGACCGCGCCCGAGGCGCGCGCGCATGTCAAGCGCATGCTCAACGAGCAATATGGCCGCATCGATTACGAGACGATGTTCGCCAGCCTCGCCTATGGCCAGGAAGTGCGCGAGGGCATGCGCGCCTTCATGGAAAAGCGAAACCCCGCCTGGTGGCCCGCAGACATGCCCGAGGATCTGGCCCGAGGATCTGTAGGCCGATGACCGAAGCGACGCCCGATGGCGGAGCGCTGGTCGAACTGGTCGCGCGCCAGGCGATCACCGATGCACTGCACCGCTATTGCTGGGGGATCGACCGCGGCGATCTCGACCTCGTGCTCTCGGCCTTCCACGAGGATGCGCGCGACAATCACAGCGGCACAGAGGAACGCGCGACCGACCGTTTCCGCCGCACCGTGGTCGAGGGCGGGCCGATGCGCACCAGCCACATGCTCACGAATATCCACATTCGGGTGCAGGGCAGCAACGCGGCGAGCCAGGCCTGTTTCCTCGCCTCGCACCAGTTCGAGCATCAGGGCGAGGTCTGGAACTGGATCATCAACGGCCGCTACCTCGACCGCTTCGCCTGCCGCGGCGGCGACTGGCGAATCGTCCAGCGCACCGTCGTCTATGACATGGAGCGCTTCGAGAGCGCCGGCCGGCGCCCCATCGGTCATCCCGCCGAGCCGTTCTTCGCCCATGCGATCCACGGCGAGAAATCGCGCAGCGACCCGTCCTTCGAGCTGTTCACCCCCAACGACCACAATCGACAGAGGACAGCATGACCCGGATCACGCTCTATATCGGCCATGCCGACGAAACCGACCGGCCGCTGCACATCGCGCAGATCGCCGACAAGGCGGGGCTTTACGGCGTCGCGGTCGGCGAACACGTCGCGCTTGGCAGCGATCTCAGCAATTATCCTTATGAAGGCGGGCTGGCGCATGGCGATGCCGGCAGGAAGCCCTATCTCGAACCTTCGGTGCTGAACGGCGCGATCGCGGCAACCACCCGCAACATCCGCATCTCAAATTGCATCCTGCTGGCCCCGCTCCGCCCGGCGGTGCTGCTCGCCAAGCAGCTGACGACGATCGACGTGCTCTCGCGCGGGCGCTGTGAACCCTGCTTCGGCACCGGCTGGAGCCATGAGGAATATGCCTCGCTCAACGTCGATTACGCAGCGCGCCGGCGCATCCTGCGCGACAATATCGCCGCCTGCCGCGCGCTGTGGGAAACGCAGCCGGCAAGCTTTGCCAGCGACAGCGTATCGTTCTCCGGCCTGTTCCAGATGCCGCAGCCGGTGCAGAAGCGCATTCCGATCCTGCTCGGCGTCAAGGCCAATCACAAAAACGCCGCACTCGTCGCCGAGCTGTGCGATGGCTGGGAATGCGGGCCGGACGACAGCAATTCGCTCGACCGGCTGCGCGAGGGCTCGGCGCTCTATCGCGAGGCTTTTGCCGCAGCGGGACGCGATCCGGCCGAACTGAAGGTGCGCGCGCATCTGCCACGCTTCCTCAAGCCCGACGGCAGCGGCTTCGACCTCGAACGCATCTTCGCCGCGGTGCCGGCGATGCGCGCGGCGGGCGTCACCGAATTCGCAACCGGGGTCACCGGGCGGCTCGAAGGGTTCTTCGGCTCGATGGCGGCGATCGAGGACCACATCGGCCGGATTGCGGAGCTGGCGCGCCAATATTGAAGCTTCGGCGGGCTGCCGCGCCATCGCGAAGGCACGGCCGGCGGCGAGAGCATCGCGCCGAAAGACGGGTCCCGGTTTTCGGCAAAAAGCGATGCGACAACAAAGACCCGACCGGCGGAGCGTTGCGCGGCCATATCTTCCATTCTTCGCGGTTGGACCCGCCGCCTTACCCGCCGCTCAACGCCTGGATGATGGCGATTTCGTCGCCCGGCGTCAGGGCCATGCCGAGATCGAAAGTCTGGATGCCGTTCACGAAAACCCGCATATGGCGGCGAAACCGGTCCTGTTCGTCGATGACGCGGAAGCGCAACCCCGGGTAGCGCCGATCGAGATCGACGAAGAGCTCGCCGATGCTCGCGCCGCCGGCTTCGACCTCGCCGGACCCGGTGTAGGAGAGCAGGGCATCGGGGATGAAGACATTCATCCAAGTTCCGCCGCTTCCAGCGCATAGACCGAAGGAAGATGCTCGGCGAGCAGCGCCCAATGCGCGCCCTCGTCCGCGCTCGCCCAGATGCTGCCGCTGGTCGTGCCGAAATAGAGCCCGGCCGGATCGCGGCCGTCAATCGCCATCGCCTGGCGCAGCACCGTCCACCAGGCGTTGTCGGGCGGAAGTCCTGTATCCTGCCGCTGCCAATGGCCGCCGCCATCGTGCGTGACATAGGCGGCCGGGCGGCCGCCCGGGCTGGTGCGCGGCCAGACGTCGGTTCCGTCCATCGGAAACACCCAGGCCTTATCCGGATCACGCGGGTGGACGACGACCGGAAAGCCGATGTCGCCGATGGCCTCGGGCATGTTGCGCCCGATCCGCTGCCAGGTGTCCGATGGCCGGTCGATGCGATAGATGCCGCAATGGTTCTGCTGATACAGCCGATCGGGATTGCCCGGACACAGCGCCAGGCAATGCGGATCGTGGAACTCGAGCTCGCCCGGATCGAGCATCGCCACCACTTCCATCCCTTCGACCAGCGGCGCCCAGCTTTCCCCGCGGTCGCGCGACTCATGCACGCCGCCGCTCGACATGCCGAGATAGAGATGCGACGCATCGCGCGGGTCGACCAGCAGCGAGTGCAGCTTGGGTCCATCCGGGGTGCCGTCCTGCGGGCCGCCCATCCACGCGCGATATCGAGGATTGTCGTTGAGCCCGGCAACGCCCTGCCAGGTGAGCCCGCCATCCTCGCTGCGGAACAGGCCATGCGGCGAGGTTCCTGCATACCAGACGCCGGGCTCGCTGGCGTGGCCCGGGGTCAGCCAGAATGTGTGATCGACCGTGCGACCACCCTCCGCGTCCGGCGCCTTCGCGAATGCGGGGGGCGATTTGGCCTCGACCCAGCTTCTGCCCAGATCGGTCGAGCGAAAGATGGTCGGCCCGAGATGTCCGGTCCTCGCCGCCGCGAGCAGGGTCTGCCTGTCGCGCGGGTCGAGGACCAGATGATGAATGACGTGCCCGAGAAAATGCGGACCGTCCACGCGCCACCTTCGCCGCGCCGCATCACTGCGATAGATCCATGCACCCTTTCTGGTGCCGACGAACAAGGCAAGGTCGGACATGGACAAGCCTCCCCTGGCAGATTGAGGCAAGCGTAGGTTGAATCGGCGCCGCCTTCAACGCTTGAGAATACGGCGCCATCGATCCTCGTCGCGCCGCTGGCTGACGCCCGATGGCCGTCACCGTTCCAGATGGTCGAGAAGCTCGGTCACGATCTCGAAAACTTCCCGATGTCCGAACCCGGCGGTCCCATGCGCCGATCGGAACCGCGGGTTCCGGTCGTCATTCCGCCAAGGCGATCGTCGCCCGAACCGCCGCAAAAGGGGAGAACCCCGACGCGGAAACCTCCGCGCCGAAAGTTCTCTCTTTTGTTCGGCAGTGGTGCGCCCGACGGGATTCGAACCCATGGCCCCCAGATTAGGAATCTGGTGCTCTATCCTGCTGAGCTACGGGCGCCCCC
>JAGWPW010000022.1 GCA_028870315.1 Sphingomonadales bacterium
CAAGGCGATCCAGCTTCATCCGCTGGTCTGCTCGGCGTTCAACGCCGACTTCGACGGCGACCAGATGGCGGTGCATGTGCCCTTGAGCCTCGAAGCGCAACTGGAAGCGCGCGTGCTGATGATGTCGACCAACAACATCCTCTCGCCCGCCAACGGCAAGCCGATCATCGTGCCCTCGCAGGACATGGTGCTGGGGCTCTATTACCTTTCCATGGACCGCAAGGGCGAGCCGGGCGAAGGCATGCTGATGACCGACATGGCCGAGGTGCATCAGGCGCTCGATGCCGGCGCGGTGACGCTCCATTCCAAGATCGTCGCGCGCGTTCCGCAGACCGACGAGAAGGGCGAGCAATATCTCAAGCGCTTCGACACCACCCCGGGCAGGATGCTCATCGGCGAATGCCTGCCCAAGAGCCACAAGGTGCCGTTCGAGATCGTCAACCGCCTTCTCACCAAGAAGGACATCGGCGACGTCATCGACGAGGTCTATCGCCACACCGGCCAGAAGGACACGGTGCTGTTCGCCGACGCCATCATGAGCCTTGGCTTCCGCCACGCCTTCAAGGCCGGCATCTCCTTCGGCAAGGATGACATGATCATCCCCGATTCGAAGGAGGAGACGGTCGGGCAAACCAGGGAACTCGTTGCCGATTACGAGCAGCAGTACCAGGACGGGCTCATCACCCAGCAGGAGAAATACAACAAGGTGATCGACGCCTGGAGCCGCTGCGGCGACCAGGTGGCGGCCGCGATGATGGACGAGATCCGCGCCACCCCGCAGGACGAGCATGGCCGCGAGAAGCCGGTCAATTCGATCTATATGATGAGCCATTCGGGCGCGCGCGGTTCGCCGACGCAGATGAAGCAGCTTGCCGGCATGCGTGGGCTGATGGCCAAGCCTTCGGGCGAGATCATCGAGACGCCGATCATCTCCAACTTCAAGGAGGGGCTGACGGTTCTCGAATATTTCAACTCGACCCATGGCGCGCGCAAGGGCCTTGCCGACACCGCGCTCAAGACCGCGAACTCGGGCTACCTCACTCGCCGTCTCGTCGATGTCTCGCAGGATTGCGTCGTCGTCATCGAGGATTGCGGCACCGAGCGCGCGCTCGAAATGCGCGCGATCGTCCAGGGCGGCTCGACCATCGCTTCGCTCGCCGAGCGCATCCTCGGTCGCACGCTCGCCGAGGACATGGCGATGAAGGACGGCAGCGTCCTCGTCGCCAAGGGCACGCTGCTCGACGAGCCGGCGGTGGCGAAGATCGAAGCGGCGGGAATCCAGGCGGCGCGCATCCGCTCGCCGCTGGTCTGCGAGGCCGAGCAGGGCGTCTGCGCGAAATGCTACGGGCGCGACCTTGCCCGCGGCACCCCGGTCAACATCGGCGAAGCGGTGGGGGTCATCGCCGCGCAGTCGATCGGCGAACCGGGCACGCAGCTCACCATGCGCACCTTCCACATCGGCGGCGCGGCGCAGGTCAACGAAACCTCGCATCTCGAAGCGATCTGCGAGGGCACGCTGACCTATCGCGACATCCCGACGATCACCGACAAGCGCGGGCGCCGGCTCAGCCTTGCCCGCAACGGTGAGCTTGTGCTGCTCGACAGCGAGGGGCGTGAGCGCGCGATCCACCGCGTGCCTTACGGCACCAACCTGCTGAAGGCCGATGGCGAAGCCGTGGCGCAGGGCGAACGCCTTGCCGAATGGGACCCCTTCACCACCCCGGTGATCACCGAAAAGCCGGGCGTGGTGAAATATCAGGACCTGATCGACGGGCGCACCATGACCGAGGCGACCGACGAGGCCACCGGCATGTCGAGCCGCGTCGTCACCGAGAACCGCTCGACCAGCCGCGCCAAGAAGGAGGACCTGCGTCCCCGGCTGACGCTGCTCGACGAGGCCTCGGGCGAGGCCGCGCGCTACATGATGGCGCCCGGCACGACGCTTTCGGTCGAGGACGGCCAGCGGGTCGAGGCGGGCGACGTTCTCGCCCGCGCCACCCGCGAGGCGGCCAAGACCCGCGACATCACCGGCGGTCTGCCGCGCGTTGCCGAACTGTTCGAGGCGCGCCGGCCCAAGGACAACGCGATCATCGCCAAGACCTCGGGGCGGATCGAATTCGTCCGCGACTACAAGGCCAAGCGCAAGATCGCGATCGTCCCCGAGGAAGGCGATCCGGTCGAGTACCTGATCCCCAAGTCGAAGGTGATCGACGTCCAGGAGGGCGACTGGGTCAAGAAGGGCGACAACCTCATCTCGGGCTCGCCCGATCCGCACGACATCCTTGAGGTGCTGGGGGTCGAGGCGCTGGCCGAATATCTCGTGGCGGAAATCCAGGAGGTCTATCGGCTCCAGGGCGTGAAGATCAACGACAAGCACATCGAGGTGATCGTTCGCCAGATGCTCCAGAAGGTCGAGATCACCGACGGCGGCGATACCACGCTGCTGGCAGGCGAGCAGGTCGATTATGAGGAAATGAACGAATATAACGCCAAGCTCGCGCCCGACCAGAAGCCGGCCGAGGGCAAGCCGGTGCTGCTCGGCATCACCAAGGCTTCGCTGCAGACGCGCTCGTTCATCTCGGCGGCCTCGTTCCAGGAGACCACCCGCGTGCTCACGCAGGCGGCGGTCGAGGGCAAGCGCGACTCGCTGATCGGGCTCAAGGAGAACGTCATCGTCGGCCGCCTCATCCCGGCGGGCACCGGCGCGGGCATGAACCGGATGCGGGTTGCCGCCTCCAGCCGCGATGCGGCGCTGCGCGCCTCCTATCGCCGGCTGCAAGAGGCGCTGATCGCGCCCGAATCCGCCGCCGAGGAGCATGCCGCCGAACTGGCGCAAGGTCCCGAGGCCGCCGGCCTCACCGATCCGCTGGCGCCGATGGAAGGCGAGACGCATGGCCTCGACGCCGATGCCGGCGATTATCTGATCGCCGGGAGCGAGAGCGGCGAGTAAGCGGCCACCCCTGATCAGGAAAGGCCCCGCGGGAGCGATCCCGCGGGGCCTTTTCTTTCGACAACGCCTGGCATGACCGGGGCAAACCCCGGTTGCCTGCCACTATTGCCTGGAGCGATTTCCGCTCAAGCTGACGCGAGCGGAGCGGCAACGCCCGCCCGCACACAAGTCTCTCTAATGCGCGCCCTGCTGCTGTTGCGCCGCAGCGGCCTGCTTGGCCTTGTGCTTGTAATATTCATGCGCGGCGATGCAGCCGCCGACCGCGCCCACGACCGCATGATGGTGCATGTAATGACCGGCGACCGCACCGGCGACCGCGCCGCGGACGCAGCCCTTGGCGGCGACCGACTGCGGCGTGGCGGCGGCGAGAAGCGCGGCCGAAACCGCGAGGGGAATGAATTTGCGCATCGAAGCATCTCCCGTCTGGGCGCCCGGCGCAGGCTCGTTACCCAAGGAAGCGCGACGGGGCGGGGCATCAATAGGCTGGCCCCGATGAATAGTCACCGAACAATCGCGCGGCCCGCGGTCAGACCTCGCGCGCGGTCAGCCACAGCGGCACGCCGCGCCTGGGCCGGACCGTCAGGCGGCTGGTGAGTTCCGGGCGCGGCGCGTCGGGATGGACGAGGCGGAAGGCGCGGATGATGGTCGCAAGGATGATCGCCGCCTCCTGCTGGGCGAAGCCCGCGCCGATGCACAGCCGCGCGCCTTGTCCGAAGGGCAGCCAGGCCGTCTTCACCGCCTCGGCATTCGCCGGATCGGCGAAGCGGCCGGGGTCGAAGGCATGCGGGCAGGCCCAGTTCGCCTCGTTGCGCTGGATCAGCCAGGGGGCGATGACGAGCAGGTCGGCCGGATCGACGGTGCGCCCGCGCATCGCCTCGGGCACAAGCACCGAACGCGGCAGGAAGGGGACCGGCGGATAGAGCCGCAGCGTCTCGCGGAACAGGTTGCGCACCCCTTCGAGCCGCCGCACCGCCTCGAACGTGAGCGGCCCGCCGCCGGTTTCGCGCGCGATTTCGCCATGCAGCGCCTCCTGGAGATCGGGCTGCTCGGAAAGCAGATAAAGCGACCAGGCGAGCGCCGAGGCGGTGGTTTCATGCCCGGCGAGGAAGATCAGCGAGACCTGATGGACAAGCTCCTCGAAGCCGAAAGCCGCGCCGGTTTCGGGATGGCGCGCGTCCATCAGCGCTTCCATGATGTCGGCCTGACCGGGGCTTTCGCCGCGCTGGCGCGCCTCGAAGCGTGGACGCATGATCCGCGTCAGCACCGCGTGGATCTCGGCCGCCGAGCGCCGCGCCGCGCGCGCGTACCACAGCCGCGGCAGGCCGTTGATCGCCAGCATGGTGCCGCGCTGCGCCTCGATCTGATAGCGGTTGAAGCTCTTGTAGATGGCTTGCGTCTCCTGCGGCGAAAGCGTCACCGAGAAGATGGTGCGGAAGATGATGTCCGCGGTCACATGCGTCATCAGCGGATCGACATCGAGCGGGCGCGCGGCGTCGGCGGCGCGCATCATCGCCACCACATCCTCGGCCGCGCCCAGCATCCGCGTGAAGCCGCGCTGGAGATTGGTATGCGCGAAGGCGGGGTTGACCATCGCCCGCTGGTCAGCCCAGTCCTTGCCGTTGGCGGCAAAGACGCTTTCGCCGATCAGCGGCCCCAGCATGGCGTTGAGCACGCGATGCTTGGGATAGCGGCGCTCGGGATCGTCGAGCACCCGCGCGACGATGGCCAGATCATTGACGACATGGATGGTCAGCCGCGGCAGCGCCACCCGGCCCATCTTCATCGTGTAGCTTCGGGCGAACAGCGTGTGGACCCAGCTGTTCCAGCCGCGCACGAAGCGCCGCACCAGCCCCGCCTTGGTCCTGAGCGGTTCGGGAAAGGGCGGGACGAAAAGGTCAGTCATTCTCGGCCTCGAAAGCGGCGATCGACCGCGCGAGCGGCTGCGGCGCGGTGAGCAGCGACAGGAAATCGAGCGCCGAGGGCCGATCGAGCCGGCGCAGGTAATCGAAATGCACGAGATATTTGTCCGATCGCCGCGCGCGATACTTTGCCGGATCGCAATAAAGGTGCCAGCGCGGGCTTTTCTGGATGAGCCGGCGCGGCCTTGCCGGGCGGGTCAGGCAGGGATCGACCAGCGGGATCGCCGCGCCATCGGTGAGCGAGCCGATATCGAGCCAGGCAAAATCGCCCATGGCCACCCGGTCGAGCGCGGCATGAAAGGCGCTCGCATCGCGGCGGAAGCCGAC
>JAGWPW010000163.1 GCA_028870315.1 Sphingomonadales bacterium
AATGGAGGATCCGATGCATTTCATCATGAGCCGCCGCGCTTCGATGCTGACCGGGCTCGCAGGTGGTTTGCTGCTCGGCATGCCCACGCGATTGTGGGCGCAAGCGGCACCCTCGGCGGTGGTCGAGACCGGCGCCGGCAAGGTGCGCGGCAGACGCATCGGCGGAGTATCGACCTTTCTGGGTATCCCCTACGGTGCCGATACCGCGCAATACCGCTTCCTGCCGCCGCGCGCGCCAAAGCCGTGGGCCGGCGTGCGCGAATGTGTCGCGCTCGGCCATCAGGCGCCGCAGATGGCGCTCGGCGCGGGCGAGCGCTCGGGTCCTCATCCCGACATGAATTCAAACTTCGTCCGCCAGGTCATCGCCGCTGGCACGCAAGGCATGGAAGTGGGCAACGAGGGCGAGGATTGCCTTGTTCTCAATGTCTACACGCCCGAGGCCTCGCCGATGCGGCGCAGACCAGTGATGGTCTGGTTCCACGGCGGCGGCTTCTCGATCGGTTCGGCGGGGGATCCGCAATATGACGGTAAGGCGCTGGCGCGCCGCGGTGATGTCGTGGTGGTCGGAATCAACCACCGGCTCAACGCGCTCGGTTTCCTCGATCTCGGCGCGATCAGCAGCGATTACATCGATGCCTGCAATGTCGGCATGCTCGATCTTGTCTTCGCGCTGCAATGGGTGCGCGACAACATCGCCAATTTCGGCGGAGACCCGGGCAATGTCACGATCTTCGGCGAGAGCGGGGGCGGTTCCAAGGTCAGCTTTACCCTCGCGCTCCCCGCAGCTCATGGCCTGTTCCACAAGGCGATCATCCAGAGCGGTGCCGCGCTGACCGGCCTCGAAAAGGAAAAGGCCGCTTCGCACGCCGAACGCACGCTTGCCGCTCTGGGGACGACCGACGTCCACAAGCTCCCGGCGATGGATTACCGTCAGATCCTGACTGCGGCGCACGCCGCTCAGGGCCGCGATCAGAATTTGCTGCGTCCGACGATCGATGGGCGCACTTTCCCCCGTGATCCATTCACCCCCGGCGCGCCCGAGGTCTCGCGCGATGTGCCCATCATGATCGGCACCACCAAGACAGAGGAGACGCTGTTCATGTCGGCCGATCCGCTGTTCGGCAAGATGGACGAGGCGACGGCCCGCCAACGCGCCGCAAGGCAGCTGGGCGCCAAAGCCGACCAGGCATACGACCTGGTAAAGGCGATCCATCCCGATTGGTCACCGACCTGTGTGCTGGCGGGCATCGCCACCGCCAACAATGCCTGGATACGCTCGATCACGCTTGCCGAACGCAAGCTCGCGCAGCAGTCCGCGCCTGTCTTTATGTATCGACTCGATTGGGAGGCCCCTTTCGCAAACGGTGCGCTGAAGAGTCCGCATGGCCTCGATACCGACCTTGTCTTCGATAATCCCGAGACGAAGTCGCTGATGAACGGCACCGGGCCAGCACCGCGAAAAGTGGCGGCGGCAATGTCGCAGGCGTGGATCGACTTCGCCCGAAATGGCGATCCCTCGCAGGCAGCGTTGCCGTGGCCGCGCTATGATACGGCGAGCCGCCGCACGATGATCTTCAACGTCGATAGCCGTGTCGTCAGCGATCCCGACAAGCCACTGCGGGAGTTGCTGAGCAGCTGAAGAAATGACGTCGCATTGGTCTGCGCGATCCCAAGGCCGGTCGCTCGCTGTGCTCAGCCGCCAAGCGCCAGCATCATGATCGAGGCGAAACCCATGATGATCGCGGCGAGCCAGCCGAGCGCCAGCACAGGGCGCCGCGAAGTGAAGCGGCCCATCACCGAGGTCTTCGCCGCCAGCAGGGTGATCACCACCAGCAGCGGCACCGCCACCACCCCGTTGATCACCGCGCTCCAGAACAGGCCCTTCATCGGATCGAGCGGGGTATATTGGCCGGCGAGTGCGACGAGCACGCTGATCGCGATCACCGCGTAGAACCCCTTGGCATCCTTCAGCTTTTCGCCCAGCCCCTGGTTCCATCCCATGGTTTCAGCCAGCGCATAGGCACCTGAGCCCGCCAGCACCGGTACCCCGATCAGCCCCACCCCGACCATGCCGAGCGCGAACAGGGTGAAGGCGAAGCGGCCGGCGATGGGCAGCAGCGCGCGGGCCGCATCGGCGGCGGTGCCGATATCGGTGATGCCCGAGACATGCAGCGTCACCGCCGTCGCAAGGATGATGAAATAGGCCGAGATGTCGGAATAGAACATGCCGGTCCAGGTGTCCCACCGGATCCGGCCGATCTCGCGAATCCCGGTTTCCTCGGGCGAATCGAGCAGGCTCCGGTCCTTGCCGTTGGTCATGTCCTCGACTTCCTCGGCCGCCTGCCAGAAGAACAGATAGGGGCTGATGGTGGTGCCGAACACGCCCACCACCACCGCCGCCGCCTCGCGGCTGGCCGGGATGCGCGGCCAGATCGTGCGCAGCGCGACGCTTGCCCAGGGCACATGCACGGTGAACAGCACCAGCGCATAGGCGATGAGCGACAGCGTCAACCACTTCAGGAACACCACGTAGCGATCGTAAGGTACGAAGATCTGGAGCCCCAGCGTGATTGCCACGAAGACCAGCGTCATGACATGGCGATCGACATGGGTGACGAGTTCGCCGACCTCGCCCATCGCCGCGACATCGGCGGCGATGTTGAGCGTATTGGCGATGAGCAGCAGGGCAACGACGATCCGCAGCACAACCGGCGGGAAGGCAAGCTTGATATTGGCGGCGAGCCCCCTGCCCGTCACCCGCCCGATCTCGGCGCACATCTGCTGCACCGCCGACATCAGCGGGTAGCACAGCGGCATCGTCCAGAGCATGTCGAGCCCGAACTGGGCGCCAGCCTGCGAATAGGTGGCGATGCCGCTCGGATCATCGTCGGCGACCCCGGTGATGAGCCCCGGCCCCATCCGGAGCAGCGGGTGCCGCTTGAGTCGGGTCCAGAACGAGGCGGGCAACTGATCGCGCGTCTCGGGCATGCTGGTGATCGGTGCTCCCTATTGTCGCACCGCTTCGTCCGGCGCCATTCAGTGAGGCGTTGTCAAACTCGCGAAAGGACGAGTGCGGGCTTCCTAGACGGTTTCGGAGGCGGCGCGCAAACCGGATTTCACCGGGCGCGATGCCGGACATGATTCCAAGGTGCACGGCGCGCGCGGGCGCGGGGATCATCCCGGCGATGGCCGGGGCCTTGCGCTGTCCGTCACCTTCACTCAAGTCTGATCCGAGGAGGCCTCCATGAGTGATGAATCTTCGTCTCACATCCGCGCCGCGCGCGGCGACTGGGCGGCCGAGCACCGGCTGCGCTATCTGCGCTCGGGCGGTGCCGACGGGCATATCGAGGATCTGACCCCGGTCGGCGGACGGCCCTTCGCGACCAACTGTCTTGTCAAATATGTCGGCCGCAGGAGCGGGCGCATCTTCATCACCGGGCTGTGCTATGCCGACATCGGCGGCGAGGTGGTGATCTGCGGATCGAAGGGCGGCGCCGACGCGCATCCCGACTGGTATCTCAACCTCATCGCCCGGCCCGAGGTCGAATTCCAGATCGCGACCCAGGCCTTCCGCGGAACCTGGCGCGAACCCGAGGGCGCCGAACGGCGGAAAATCTGGGATTTCTTTATCGATTGCCATCCGTTCTACGCCGGCTATCAGGCCTCGACCGCGCGCGTGTTGCCGCTGGTGCTGCTGGCGGCAAAAGAGGCGATCCCGGTTTTCCGCGAAAGCGATGCCACCGGCATCCGCCCGCTGGCCTGACACCCGAAGGCATTCGAGAATGGACGTCACCAACGCCAAGCCGCTCGTCGGCGCCACCGTCAGCATCGCCCGCGACGATTTCCTGGGCGGGCGCTTTGCTGCCGACATCCAGCGCCTGCTCGTCGAACGCAGCGCGCTCGTCTTTCCCGCGATGCACCTGAGCAATGCCGAGCAGTTGCAATTCGCCGCGACGATCGGCGAGGTGTTCCTCGTCGGCGGCAAGGAGACGCAGAACATATCGCTCGACAAGGCGATCAACCCCACCGCCGATTACACGCGCGGCGCCTTCTTCTGGCACATCGACGGCGCCAACGATCCGATCCCGGCCAAGGCGACGATGCTCTCGGTGCGAATCATGCCCGAGGATGCGGAAAGCGGCGATACGCTGGTCGCCAACACCTATGCCGCCTATGCGGCGCTGCCCGAGGAGCGCAAGGCAGCGCTTGCCGGCATACGTGTGCGCCATGCGCTCGAAGCCAGCCAGCGCATGGTCAATCCCGATCCGTCGGTCGCCGAACTCGCGCGCTGGCAGGCCTATCCGAGCCGCTCGCATCCGCTCGTCTGGAAGCATCGCCACGGCCGGCCTTCGCTGGTGATCGGCGCGACCGCGCATTATGTCGAGGGCATGGATGTGGCCGAGGGCAACATGCTGCTGTGCGAATTGCAGGAATGGGCAACCCAGGATCGCTTCGTCTATCGCCACAAATGGCAGGCGGGCGATTTCCTGCTGTTCGACAACACCGGCGCCATGCACAAGGCCGCCCCCTATCGGCTGGACAGCAAGCGGCAGATGCTGCGCACCACGCTTCACGGCGAAGAGCCGATCGCCTGACCCCTCCCCTCCGCGCGAGTTCGAACCGATGACCACGACGACCCTCGATTTTTCCGATATCGATCGCTACCTCGGCAAGACGATGGATTTCTCGACGTTGCGCGAGCCCATTGCCGCCAACGACATCCGCCGCTGGGCGCATGCCATGCATTACCCCAACCTGCTTCATTTCGATCCCGATTTCGCCGCGGCAAGCCGCTGGGGCGGGCTGGTCGCGCCGCAGAGCTTTGCCATTGCCTGCGACGACGGGCACGGCGCCGGGCCGGCCTGCGTCGGGCTGATCCCCGAATCGCATCTGCTGTTCGGCGGCGATGAATGGTGGTTCCACGACACCCCGGTCGTCCCCGGCGACCGCATCACCAATGAGCGCATTCCCTTCGATTATACCGTCAAGAACACCGGCTTCGGTCCGACCTGCTTCCAGCGCGGCGACAATTTCTACCGCAACCAGCATGGCGCCGACATCGCCAGGCAACGCTCGACCTCGATCCGCTATTCGGCGGCGGCGGGCGGCGAGAATGTCCGGATCGACGACGCCGACGAGCCCGACTGGAGCGACGAGGACATCGCCGCGCTCGAGGAGCGCAAGTTCAAATGGATCGATATGCTGCACCGGCTCGGGCACGGCGCGCGCTGGTGGGATGACGTCAGTATCGGCGACCAGCTCCCCGAGCGCGTCTTCGGGCCGCATTCGGTGGCAAGCTTCACCACCGAATGGCGCGCCTATATCGTCAACACCTGGGGGACGATGAACCTGCGGAAAAACGATCTGCGGGCACTCGGCTTCACCGAGGAAATGGCAGGGCACGAGAACGACCCCGACATGTTGAAGGTCAATCCCGAACTGACCGACGGCGCCTATTATGGCCCCTCGCGCGGGCATCTCTTTCCGAAATACGCCCGCCGCATCGGCATGCCACGGTCGTATGGCTATGGCGCCTCGATGGGCGCCTGGGTGACTGACTACCTTGCCGGCTGGGCGGGCGAGCATGGCGCGGTGGTGCATTCGATCGCCAATTACCGCGGCCCCGCGCTTTCGGGCGACATCACCATCCAGACCGCCGAGGTGACCGGCAAGGAGATCGACGGCGAAGGGCGGCCGCTGATCGCGGTCAAGCATCGTATGGAGAACCAGAAGGGCGTGCTGATGTGCGGCGGCACCGCCGAGATCCGCCTGCCGCGCCGCACCCCCGCCGGCTGAGTTCGGTTCCGCAACGCGCAACCGGGCGGGGCCGTATCCCGCAGGAAAGCGATTGCGCGCGCCGCGCGGGAATTCTAGGCGCGGGCCAGCGGCGCGTTCGGGGGAATCGCGAGATTGCCCGGGCGGGCGCGCCATGAGGACCAGCATGACCAGTTCCGCCACCGCCGTCGCCTGCGCCGCGCCGCAAGATTATGACAGTGAAGAGGCGGCACCGCATATCGGCGGTTCGCTGTCCGCGCTGATGCTGGGGGCGACCGGGGTGGTGTTCGGCGACATCGGCACCAGTCCGCTCTATGCGCTCCAGGCGATCCTGACCGGCGAACATCCGCTGGCGATCAACATCACCAATATCTACGGGGTCATCAGCCTGATATTCTGGACGATGCTCCTCGTCGTCACCTTCAAATACGTGGGCATCGTCATGCGTTGCGACAACCATGGCGAAGGCGGCAGCCTGGCGCTGCTGGCGCTCATCAACCGCAAGCTCAACCTCGCGCCCAACATGGGCTGGATCACCATCTGCGGTCTGCTGGCGACGGCGCTGTTCTATGCCGATTCGATGCTGACCCCGGCGATCTCGGTGGTCTCGGCGGTAGAGGGCCTGGGCGTCGTCAGCCACGACTTCCGGCCGTTCATCGTGCCGATCGCGCTCGTCATCCTCATCGGGCTGTTCGTCATCCAGTCGCATGGCACCGATCGCGTCGGCAGGGTGTTCGGGCCGATCATGGTGATTTATTTCGTAGTGATCGCCGCGCTCGGGGTGATGAACATCTCATCGGCGCCGCGCGTGCTCTACGAGCCGCTCAACCCGTGGTATATCGTGGTGTTCTTCAAGGTGCATCCGCTGCTCTCGTTCCTGTCGTTGAGCGCGGTCGTCTATGCGATCACCGGGGTCGAGGCGCTCTATGCCGACATGGGGCATTTCGGCCGCAAGCCGATCGCCTTCGCCTGGATATTCGTGGTCCTGCCCGCGCTTATCCTCAACTACATGGGCCAGGCGGCGCTGCTGATCACGCGGCCGCAATATTCCGACAACCCCTTCTTCCACATGGCGCCGCCGCAACTCCTGCTGCCGCTGGTGATCCTGGCGACGATGGCGACGGTGATCGCCAGCCAGGCGGTGATCTCGGGCGCCTTCTCGGTGACGCAGCAGGCGATGCAGCTTGGCTATATCCCGCGCTTCCATATCAAGCATACCAGCTCGGAAGCCGCCGGGCAGATCTACGTCGGCGGGATCAACTGGTTCCTCGCGGTCATGGTCGCGGGGCTGGTGGTGGTGTTCCGCAGTTCGGCGGCGATGCTGCCCGCCTATGGCCTTGCCGTGGTCGGGACGATGCTGATCACCACCCTGATGATTTCGGTCATGTTCTTTCGCATCTGGAAGACGCCGCTGTGGATCGCGGCGATCGGCACGCTGTTCTTCGTCGCCATCGATGGCGCCTATCTGGCTGCCGGCACCGCCAAATTCTTCGAAGGCGCGTGGTTCCCGGTGGTGGTGGCGCTCATCATCTTCACCCTGCTCACCACCTGGGCGGATGGACGCCGGCTGCTGCGCGAAAAGCTGGAAGGATCGGCGCTGCCGGTCGAGGTGTTCATCAAGTCGGTCGCGAAATCAGCACAGCGCATCCCGGGCACCGCTGTGTTTCTCACCGCCGCGGCGGAAGGCGTGCCCGCGGCGCTGCTGCACAACATCAAGCACAACCACGTCATCCATGAGCATACCGTGCTGCTCAATGTGAAGATCGTCGGCGTTCCGGTCGTTCCCGACACCGATCGCTACAAGGTGACCGACCTTGGCGAAGGGTTCTGGCGGGTGCGGCTGCGCTATGGCTTCATGCAGCAGACCGATGTCCCGGCGGCGCTGCGCCATGTCGAAGGCTGCGGCACGAGCTTCGACCCCATGAAGACGAGCTTCTTCATGTCTCGCGAGACGCTGCTGCCGTCGCGCCATCCGGGCATGGCGATCTGGCGCGAGCATATCTTCACCTGGATGATGCGCATGGCCGATTCGGCGATGGGCTTTTTCAACCTGCCCACCAACCGCGTGGTGGAACTCGGCAGCCAGATTGAAATCTGAACATAAAATTTACCATTCCTATAAATAAAATTGCCATAAAGGCCGGGCGTTTCCTCGAAATTCCTGAGATATATCTGCGCGCATCGCGTTTTCTGTGGGGCGTTTCTTCGTGAAAGAAAGCGAAGGAATTTTAACCCGAAATTCACCGCAGTCCTTTTAGAGCCCTGTGCGGATTGAGGGGGCTCGGGAATCTTGTCGGCATCTCTTCAGCACGCCATGAAGCCCTGGCCGAGCGACGAGCGGCGCCGCCGCACCGAACTCGGCCTGTTGGGGCTGGGCGTCACCTTCGCGGCGCTGATCCTGCTCGTCGATAACGGCGGATCGGTTTTCAGCCGGATGATGGCCGCGGCCAACGGCATCGGCATCGGCCCTGATCGGCTCTTGTCCTCGGCGTTGATCCTCAACATCGCGCTGGTGCTGTTCGGCTGGTTTTACCACGCGCGCCTGCAAGCCGAGCTGACCGCGCGCCGCGCGGCAGAAAGCGACGCGAAGGCGCAGGCGGCTACCGATTCGCTCACTGGCTGCCTCAACCGCCGCAGTCTCCATGCCGCGGTCGAGACGCTGGCCAGCGACGCGCGCGCGCGCGGCGATGCGCTGGCCGTGGTCATGATCGACATCGACAAGTTCAAGCTCATCAATGACATCAACGGTCATGCGGTCGGCGATCGCCTGTTGTGTGAATGCGCCGATCGGATCCGCGCGGTGCTGCCTCCTGGCGCGCTGCTCGCGCGCATGGGCGGCGATGAATTCGCCTGCGTCCTCGGCTTCAACCCGCGCCGCGACGAGGTGATCGACCAGTTCGCCGCTGCCGTGATCCGTGGCGCCGCCGCGCCGATGACCGCCACCGGCTATTCGGGGCATGTCACGGTCTCGCTCGGGCTTGCCCGCAGCGACCGGCCGGGCGAGCACGGCGATGCCGCGCAATCGGAGTGCGATCGCCTGCTGCACGCCGCGGACATTGCGATGTATCAGGCCAAGAAGCAGGGCCGCAACCGCTTCGCCTGGTTCGAACCCGAAATGGCCTCGGAGGCACGCTACCGCAGCGAGCTCGAGACGGCGATCCGTCGCGGCATCGCCGCCGGAGAATTCGTGCCCTTCTACGAGCAGCAGATCGATCTGATCTCGGGCGAACTCGTTGGCTTCGAGATGCTCGCGCGCTGGCAATCGCCGCAATTGGGCCTCGTCGGGCCGGATGTGTTCATCCCCATCGCCGAGGACATCGGCGCGATCGGCGAGCTTTCGGAATGCCTCGTCACCCAGGCGCTGCGCGACGCGCGCGGCTGGCACCCACGGCTCAGCCTGTCGATCAACGTCTCGCCGGTGCAATTGCGCGATCCGTGGTTCGCCCAGAAGTTGCTGAAACTCCTCGTCAACGCCAATTTTCCGCCGAACCGGCTCGAAATCGAGATCACCGAGACCAGCCTTCACGAAAACATCGCCGGCGTCCATGCGCTGGTCACCAGCCTCAAGAACCAGGGCGTGCGCATCAGCCTCGACGATTTCGGCACCGGCTACAGTTCGCTCTCGCAGCTGCGCGACCTGCCCTTCGATCGCATCAAGATCGACCGCAGCTTCGTTGCCGCCATGGCGAGCGATCGGGGCAGCGCCTCTATCGTCGAGACCATTTTCTCGCTCGGCGAGAGCTTTGGCCTGCCGCTCACCGCCGAGGGGATCGATTCGCCCGAAGTGCTCGAAAGATTGACCGCGATCGGCGATTTCGCGGGCCAGGGTTATCTGTTCGGCAAACCCGTCCCCGCGCAGCAGGTCGAATCGCTGCTCGATCAGCGCAGCCTCCTTGCGAAGCGCGCTCCCGTCGTCCCGGACGCGGCGATGCCCGCCGCGCAGGAAAGCAACAAGCCGCGGCGCCGCAGCGCCTGATCGCGCCCGAACACCGGCGATCCGTCGGCTGGGCCGCCTTCGCCGCCATTCTTGAAAATGCCGCACCGACAGGTGGCAGGATGCGCGCGAGCGCGCCCCGATCGCTTTCAAACGAATCGCGCACGCCGGATTTTGATGTGCCGCATTTTCCTTGCCCGCAGGTGATTCCACCGGAGTTGAAAATGCTCTAGGGGGCAGCGATGAGGGTTCGCTTCACCAAGATGCACGGGCTGGGCAATGACTTCGTCGTGCTCGACGCGCGCGAGGGGCCGCTGCCACCGGTCGATGCGGCGCTCGCGCGCGTGCTATGCAACCGGCATGAAGGCATCGGCTGCGACCAGCTGATCGTTGTGTCCGGTTCGGCGAGCGCCGATGTCGCGATGCGGATTTTCAACCCCGACGGCTCCGAAGTGGCGGCCTGTGGCAATGCGACGCGCGCGGTCGCGCTGCGCGAGGGCGGTCCGGTGCGGATCGAGACCGCCGCGGGTATCCTTTCGGCGCTGCCCGGCGACGAGGGTATCGCGGTCGAGATGGGCCGACCCGCCTTCGCATGGCAGGAAATTCCGCTCGCCTTCGCGATGGACACGCTCGTCATGCCGCTCGCCTGGGGGGCGCTCGCCGGGCCGACGGCGGTCAATGTCGGCAACCCCCATCTCGTCTTTTTCGTCGCCGATTGCGACGCGGTGCCGCTCGAAACGCTCGGGCCGGAGATCGAGCACGATCCGCTGTTTCCCGAGCGGATCAATGTCAATGTCGCCACCGTGGTTGCGCGCGATGCGCTGGCCCTGCGAGTGTGGGAGCGCGGCGCCGGGCTCACCCTCGCCTGCGGCACCGGCGCCTGCGCGAGCGCGGTCGCGGCGATGCGCCGCGGGCTGGTCGATCGCGCGGTGACGGTCACGCTTCCCGGCGGGTCGCTGCACATCGAATGGCGCGGCGACGAAATGGTGGTGATGAAGGGTCCGGCGGTCGAAAGCTTCCGCGGCAGCTTCGAGGCTTCGGCGCTTCTTGCGCGGCGCGGTCGCGCGGCGTGAGCGAAGTGGTCACGCTGGGCTGCCGGCTCAACCTTGCCGAGAGCGAGCGACTGGCCGCGATGCTCGCGGGCGCGGGCAATGTCGTTGTCGTCAACAGCTGCGCGGTGACCGGCGAGGCGCTGCGCCAGACCCGGCAAGCGATCCGCCGTGCACGCCGCGCCAACCCCGATGCACGGCTGCTGGTGACCGGCTGCGCCGCCGAGATCGATCGCGCCGCGATTGCCGCCATGCCCGAGGTGGACGGGCTGGTCTCGAACCATGCCAAGCTTGATCCGCGCGCCTGGAACCTGCCGCTGCCCGACGAACGCCCGGCCGCGCCCCGACGGACCCGCGCCTTCATCGCCGTCCAGAACGGTTGCGATCACGCTTGCAGCTTTTGCGTGATTCCGATGGGCCGCGGGCCGAGCCGCTCGCGCCCCGCCGCCGCGGTGATCGCCGAGGTCGAAAGCGCCTGCCGCGCCGGCGCGCGCGAGGTGGTGCTGACCGGGGTCGACCTGGCGAGCTGGGGCGCCGACCTTGCGCAAGCACCGCGGCTGGGCCAGCTCGTTGGCGAAATTCTCGACGCGGTGCCAGCGCTTCTGCGGCTTCGCCTGTCCTCGCTCGATCCCGCGGCGATCGACGAGCGCTTGCTGGCGTTGTTCGCCGGCGCGCCGCGGCTGATGCCGCATCTCCATCTCTCGCTCCAGCATGGCGACGATCTCATGCTGAAGCGGATGAAGCGCCGCCACCGCCGCGCGGCGGTCATCGCGCTGGTCGCGGGCCTGCGTGCGCGCCGTCCCGATCTGGCGATCGGCGCCGATCTCATCGCCGGCTTTCCGACCGAGGACGAAGCCGCGCACCACGCCAATCTTTCGATCATCGCCGAGCTTGGCATCGTCCATGGCCATGTCTTTCCCTTTTCGGCGCGCGCGCCCGCCCCCGCTTCGCGGATGCCGCAGACCGCGGCAGCGACCATCAGGGCGCGCGCCGCCGAACTGCGCGCGGCGCTCGATGGCGCGCGCGAGAGCTGGCTGCGCTCGCTGGTCGGACAACCTCTCGAAATCCTCGCCGAGCGCGACGGCACCGGCCATTCCCGCCATTTCGCACGCATGGCCCTGCCCGCGCGAACCGCGCCGGGCGAACTCGTCACGCTGACCCCGGGCCGCGTCATCGAGGGGCTGCTCGGATGAGCGGTGATGGCTGGAGCGCGCGCCTCCTCGGCGGATTTGCCCGGACTTCGGAACGCTTCACCGAGAATCTTTCGGGCATCCTCGGGCAGGGTCGGCTCGATAGCGACCAGCTCGACGAGCTTGAGGATGGGCTGATTCTCTCCGATGTCGGCCCGCGCGCAGCGGCACGCATCCGCGAGCGGCTGTCGGCCGCGCGTTTCGAAGGCGGCGCCGATCCACACGCGATCCGCGAACTGGTCGCCGCCGAGATCGCCGCGATCCTGCGGCCGGTGGCAAAGCCGCTCGACGTCACCGCCTTTCCGCGCCCGCATGTCGTGCTGGTGATCGGGGTCAACGGCTCGGGCAAGACGACGACCATCGCCAAGCTCGCGCATCTGTTCCAGGAGCAGGACTATTCGGTCATGCTCGCCGCCGGTGACACCTTCCGCGCCGCCGCGATCGGCCAGCTCGGGGTGTGGGCGCAGCGCTTGGGGGTGCCGATCATCCGCGGCCCCGAGGGCGGCGATCCGGCGAGCGTGGTGTTCGATGCGGTGAAGGCCGCGACCGCGCAGGGGATCGACGCGCTCATCGTCGATACAGCCGGGCGGCTCCATAACAAGCGCGAGCTGATGGACGAGCTTGCGAAGATTCGCCGCGTCCTCGGCCGGCTCAACTCTGCCGCACCGCACGATGTCGTGCTGGTGCTCGATGCGACGAATGGACAGAATGCCTTGGCGCAGATCGAAATCTTTCGCGAAGTCGCCGGTGTCACCGGTCTTGTCATGACCAAGCTCGACGGCACCGCGCGCGGCGGCGTGCTGGTCGCGGCGGCCGAGCAAGCCGGATTGCCGATTCACGCGATCGGGGTCGGCGAAAGGCTCGACGACTTGCGCGGCTTCGATCCCGATCTCGTCGCGCGCGTCATCGCCGGAGTGGCACGATGACCGCCCCCGTGGACAAGCCGCACCCCGCGACCTGGCTCAATTTCGCGGTTGACTACGGGCCGGTCGTCGCCTTCTTCGTCGTCTATCGCATCGCCGCGCCCGCCGATCACCAGCAATCGCTCGCCGAGGTCGCGGCGGTGATCAAGGGCACGCTCGCCTTCATGGCGAGCGCGGTCGCAGCGCTGGCGATCAGCCTCATGAAGTTCCGCCGGGTGTCGCCGATGCTGTGGATGTCGACCGCGCTCATCCTGTTCTTCGGCGGGCTCACCGTCTTCTTCCACGACGGGGTGTGGATCCAGCTCAAGCCGACGGTCATCTATCTGATGTTCGCGGTCGCGCTGCTCGGTGGCTGGCTGCGCCGCCGCGCGCTGCTCAAGGCGCTGCTGGAGACCGCGTTCGAAGGGCTCGACGATGCCGGCTGGATGATTCTGTCGCGCAACTGGGGCTTTTATTTCCTGTTCCTCGCCGCACTCAACGAGGTGCTGCGGCACTATTTCAACTTCCAGAACCACAATTTCGGGCTGTGGTTGCAGGCCAAGCTCTACCTGTTCCTGCCGCTCTCGTTCCTGTTCACCTTCGCGCATGTGCCGATGCTGATGCGCCATGGCCTCGGCACCGAGGCGGCCGGGGAAGCGATCGCCAGCGAGCCACCGACCGCCTGAGGCCGATGACGTCACGTGACAGAAACACGGTGACAAAGCGCGCATAAGTCGCGATATTCCCTCACGAGGCGCGCGCCTCGCAAGGCAAGCCGGGCGAAACCGGCAAGGAGGCGGAAATGGCGAAACTGTTCGGAAATCTCAATCTCGTGGTGGCCGTCGGGCTGGTGTTTGCGATCATCGTCATGGTTGTCTTCGCGGGCGATCCTTCGGCCAACGCGCCGATTTCCGCGGGCCGCGTGCTGATCTGGATGCATGTGTTCTTCGGCATCCTGTGGATCGGGCTGCTCTATTATCTCAATTTCGTCCAGGTGCCGACCATGCCCAAGGTGCCCGCAGAGCTGAAGGCGGGGGTCACCGGCTATATCGCCCCCAACGTCTTCTTCTTCTTCCGCTGGTCGGCGCTGTTCACCGTGCTGACCGGGCTGTCGATCGCGATCGTCGGCCATTTCGCGCATGAAGCGTTCACCTTCAGCGGCGCCGGGCAGACCAATCTCATCGGGCTCGGCATGTATCTGGCGCTGATCATGGCCGCCAATGTCTGGTTCATCATCTGGCCGGCGCAGAAAAAGATCCTCGGCATCGTCGAGGCAACCGCCGAGGAAAAGGCCGCTGCCGCGCCGCGCGCGCTCATCGCCAGCCGCACCAATCTGCTGCTGTCGCTGCCGATGCTCTACTGCATGGTCAGCGCCAATATTCCGGTGTGATCATTCAGCGCGACATCGCCAGGAGCATCATGCGTGGTTCGTGAATCACGCATTTTGCCCCGGGTTTTGTTATCGAATCGCTTTTTTCCCGGGCGGCAGTTCATCGAAGATGAAAGCCGGAGGCCACTTTGGGCGGGGACGCACACGCCTCGTCGAAGCGCTGTTCTTCCTGAGCGAAGCACGCAACCTGAACGGGAAAAACGCAGCCGTTTGAAAACTCGGGTGCGGGCGGCTGCGTTTACAGCGGCATCCCGGCCTGCCGGGCGCGGGTGATGATCGCATCGAGCTCGGCGAGGCGCTGCGTCAGATCGGCGCGCCACGGTGCGTTCGGCGGGGTGCGCGAAAGCAGTCCCGCCCATTGCTCGCGCGCCGCCATCAACTGCCCCGACTGCGCGAGCGCGAGGCCAAGGAAGAAGGACGGCCCGGGCGCGGTCGGATCGGCGGCGGCGGCGTTGTGGAACGCGAACAGCGCGGCGGGCGAGAGCGCACCCTGGCTGTGGCTGACCAGTGCATTCGCCAGCGCCAGCCAGGCTTGCGCATTATGCGGATCGGCTGCCACCGTGCTGCGCAGGAGATTGGCGGCATCGGCATATTCGCCGTGGCGGGCCAGCGCATCGGCAACCATCAGCCAGCGGTCGCTCTGATCGTCCTGCCCGGCAAGCTGCTGGCGCATCGCGACCAGGCGGTCGGGATCAGCGGCGACGCTTTCCGGCGGGGCATGCGGCACGCCCGCCTCGTCGGGATGGCCCTGCGCGGCATAGCCCGCAAGCCCGAGCAGCAGCGCGGCAACGATCGCCTCCCAGCCCCGGCGCGGAACGCGGAACACCAGCGCCAGCGCCGCGAAGGCGGCTCCCGCGAGCGGCGCGATCACCAGCCAGCTGCTCATGCCGCCCTCCCGCCGGTGAAACGTCGCCGCAACAGCACCGCCGCGAGCGCGAGCAGGCCGAGCGGCGCGGCAAACAGCGGCCAGGTCAGCCGGGTCATCCGCGGGGCATAGGTCACGTAATCGCCATAACGCTGCACCAGCCAGGCGCGGATTTCCTCGGGATCCTCGCCGCGCGCGATCCGCAAGCGCACCTGGTTGCGCATGTCGCCGGCGATCGGTGCGTCCGAATCGGCAATCGACTGGCTCTGGCAGACAAGGCAGCGCAGCGTTTCCATCAGCGCCTCCGCCTTGGCCTCGGCACGCGGATCGGCGAGCTGGCGATAGGCATAGGGTGCGGGCGGCATGGTATCGTCGGCCCGGACCGGCGCGGCAAGCGCCGCGAGCAGCAGCCATGCGAAGACCCGCGCTTTCACGATGCGTCCTTCAGCCGGGCAAGGATCATCGGCACCTCCTCGGGTCGGATGTCGCCGATGTGCTGGTAGCGGATGATCCCCTTGCCATCGACGATGAAGGTTTCAGGAACCCCGGAACTGCCGATCGCAAGCTGCACCGCGCTGATGTCGTCGGCGCCGATCCGCTGATAGGGATCGCCGTTGCGGGCGAGATATTGGGCGAGATCTTCGGGATGATCGCGGATCGCGATCCCGTCGATGATCGCCCCCTGCGCGGCGAGCTGGGCGATCTGCGGCGCTTCCACCCCGCAGGGAATGCACCAGCTTGCGAAAATATTGACAAGATGCGCCCGGCCATCGGCAAGATCGCCGCGGGCAAGACCCGGCCGGTCGGGCACCGCGGCGCGCAGCGCGAAGGCGGGCATCGGCTGCCCGATCATCCGGCTCGGAATGTCGCGGTTTTCCGGTCGCAGCAGCCCGCCGAGCACCAGCGCGACGAACAGCGCAAACAGCACCAGCGGCAGCCACAGCGCCCAGCGCGCGGTTCGCCATGCGGATGCGGCGGGCTCGCTCATGCGCGTCTTCCCTGCCGCAGGCGGCGCCAGGCGATCTTGTCGCGCACCACGATCCGGCGCAGATCGGCGAGCACCCTCCCGGCGAGCGCCAGAACCCCGCCCAGCGCGACAAGGAAACCGCCCCCCCAGATCAGCGGAACGAAGGGCTTCCACCACAGCCGCAGCTGCCAGCGCCCGTCCTCGGTTTCCTCGCCGAGCACGGTATAGAGCTGGCCGTTCCATCGCGTATGCAGCGCCGAGACGGTGGTGTTCTGCGGCGGCGCCCAGAAGCTGCGCGCCTGCGGGGTCATGCGAATGGCATCGCCTCCCTCATAGCGGACCAGCAATTCGCCTTCGAGCGCGGTCCAGTTGGCGCCGGCGACCGGCTCGATCCCCGACAGGGTGACCTGCCACGGCCCGACCGCGACGACATCGCCGATATGCGCGGCGACCAGCTTCTCGGTCGAAAAGGCGCTGTCGCAGGCCATGCCGAACAGCGCGACGGCGATCCCGGCATGCGCCACGACCATCCCCCACACCGCAAGCGGCAGCCGCCGGAGATGCCGCCCGCGCAGTGGCATCATGCTTGCAACCGCAAGCCCGGGCGCAAGGACAAGGCCGACCATCGGCAGCCCCGGCCGCACCCCCAGCGCCAGCACCGCAACAAGCGCGCCTGCCGATACGACAAGCGGCGGCAGCAGCGAAAGCTGCACCCGCGCCAGCCGGTCGCGCCGCCAGCGCAGCAGCGGCCCGACCGCGAGCACCAGCAGCATCGGCACCACGAAGATCGCGGTCATCGGGTTGAAATAGGGCGGGCCGACCGACACCTTTTCGCCGAACGCCTCGGTGAACAGCGGATAAAGCGTGCCGATCAGGACGATCCCGAGGATCGAGGACAGCATGACATTGTTGAACACCAGCGCGCCTTCGCGGCTGGTCACCGCGAAACGCTCGCCCTCGGTCACGGTCGCGGCGCGCAGGGCGAACAGGACAAGCGCACTGCCGATGTTGATCGCCAGCAGCGCGAGAATGAACGTGCCCCGCCGCGGATCGACCGCGAAGGCGTGGACGCTGGTCAGGATGCCCGAGCGCACGAGGAAGGTGCCGATCATCGACATCGAAAAGGCTACGACCCCGAGCATCACCGTCCAGGCGCGCAGCGCGTTGCGCGCGGCAAGCACGCTGCAACTGTGCAGCAGCGCGGTTGCCGCGAGCCACGGCATCAGCGAGGCGTTTTCGACCGGATCCCAGAACCACCAGCCACCCCAGCCCAGATCATAATAGGCCCAGTAGCTTCCGGCGGTGATCCCCAGCGTCAGGAATATCCACGCGCCCAGCACCCAGGGACGCATCGTCCGCGCGAAGGCGGGGCCGACCTCGCGGGTGACAAGCGCGCCGATCGCGAAGCTGAAGGCGATCGAAAGCCCGACATAACCAAGGTAGAGCGTCGGTGGGTGGAAGGCGAGCCCCGGGTCCTGCAACAGCGGGTTGAGCCCCTGCCCTTCGGCCGGCGGCGGGCTGAGCCGGGCAAAGGGATTGGAGGCGAACAGCAGGAAGCCATAGAATCCCAGGCTGACGAAGGCCTGCCCGGCGAGGGTCGCGCGCATCGTCGCCTCGGGCAGCCGGCGCTCGACCAGCGCGACGAAGCCGCCGGCAAGTCCCATCACCGTCACCCACAGCAGCATCGAGCCCTCGTGGTTGCCCCAGGTGCCCGCGAGCTTGTAGATGAGCGGCTTGGCCGAATGCGAATTCTCGGCGACGAGCTTTACCGAAAGGTCGGTCTGCCCGAACAGCGCCACCAGCGCGGCAAAGGCGATGGCGACGAGCAGCCCCTGCACCACCGCGACCGGCCGCACCGCCGCGCCCAGCGCATTGTCGGGATCGCGCACCGCCATGGCGCCGCCAAGCAGTTGAAGCGCCGCAAGCGCGGCGGCGAGCCACAAGGCGGCAAGGCCGAATTCGGCTAGCACGGCGAAAGCTCCGTCATTTCGTGGCAGCGACGGTCTTGCGGGCCTGATCGGCGGTCATGTCCTTCATTTCGCGCGGCACGTAATGTTCGTCATGCTTGGCGAGCAGGTTATCGGCCATGAAGGTGCCATCGCCGGCCCTGCGCCCCTCGGCGACCACGCCCGAGCCCTCGACGAACAGCGCCGGCCTGATCCCCGAGAACCGCACCGGTATGCGCGCCCTGCCGTCGGTGACGATGAAGCGCACGGTAACGCCATCAGCGAGCTGGTGAAGCGAGCCACGCTCGACCATGCCGCCAAGGCGCACCTCGCGGTCGGGCGCCGAAGGATGCGCGGCCATGTCGGCGGGAAGGTAGAAGAACGAGGCCTGGCTGCGCAAGGCCCAGGCGGCGAGCAGCCCCGCCGCGACCAGCGCGGCGAGCGCGAAGCCGGCCAGCACCAGCCGCTGGTGCCTGGGCTTGATCGCGCTCATTTCTCGCGCAGCCGGTCGCGGCGCCGTTCGGCGCGCAGCATCGCCTGCCAGCACCATCCGACCAGCGCAAGCGTGCCGCCGGCGCCGAGCGCATAGGCCGCCCAGACGAAGGGCCACGGATCAAGCACTTCGGTCATGCCGGGACGGAACCGCCGAAAGCCTTGCGCCGCAGCCGCGCCTCGGACTGGGCATCGGCGAGCAGCAGGCGCATGCGCATCAGCACCAGCGCCGCGAAAATCAAGGTGAAGCCGAGCGTTGCCGCCAGCAGCGGAACCAGGAACTGCGGCGCCATCGCCGAATGCCCCAGGCCAATGCTGGGTGGCTGATGCAGGCTGTTCCACCACAGCACCGAATAATGGATGATCGGGATATTGACCGCCCCGACCAGCCCGAAGATTGCGGCAACGCGCGATGCGCCGCCGCCTTCGCGCGCGGCGGCATCGGCGAGCGCGAGATAGCCGAGATAGAGGAACAGCAGCACCAGCATGCTCGTCAGCCGGCCGTCCCACACCCACCAGCTTCCCCACGCCGGCCGGCCCCACAGCGAGCCGCTGAGCAGGCACAGCGCGGTATAGAAGGCGCCGGGCACCGCCGCGGCGCGTGCCGCGACGCTCGCCAGCGGATGGCGCCAGACGATCTCGGCAAGGCTCGCCGCGGCGATCGCCATCCAGCCGGCCATGCCGAGCCATGCCGCGGGCACGTGAATATAGACGATCCTCACCGAATCGCCCTGCAGCCGATCCGCCGGGGCGACGAACAGCCCCCAGGCAAGCGCGGCACCGGCAATCACCAGCCCCGGCACCAGCAGCCAAGGGGTCAACGGCCGTGCGAGGCGCAGGAACCGGGCGGGATTGGCGAAGCGATGCATCGGAAGCCCGCCTTGGCAGCCCCGCCCGCCGCTAGCAAGAGCGGCGACGAGAGAGATGTTGCGCGCAAAGCGCGAAGCGTAGGAAATGGGGCGACCGATGGGGTTCGAACCCACGACCTCCGGTACCACAAACCGGCGCTCTAACCAGCTGAGCTACGATCGCCACAATCAGGCGCGCGCGTTTCGCATAGCCATTGCGGCTTGGAAAGCGAAATGTCGCGCCGCGCGAGGGGTCACCCCTTCTTGAGCGTCAGACCGCCAAACCGCTTGTTGAACTGCGCGACGCGGCCACCCGAATCGAGCAGGCGCTGGCCGCCGCCGGTCCAGGCCGGGTGCGAGGTGGGGTCGATTTCGAGCGCGAGCGTGTCCCCTTCCTTGCCCCAGGTGGAGCGCGTCTCGAACACGGTGCCGTCGGTCATCTGCACCTTGATCATGTGATAATCGGGATGAATCTCGGATTTCATCTTGCGCACTTTCATTGTGGCCGGTGCCGACCGGCCGCGAAAAGGAAGGCGCGCGCATAGCCATGCGCCCGCGTTTTGTCCAGAGTGGGGTGGCCGGCACCCAAAATCCGGCTCTTCCGGCTGACTTTCAGGAAGCCGGCGGATCGGCCACCATGGCGGTGAATTGCGCTTCGCAGGCGATCTTTTCGCCCAGCATCGCCTTGCCCCAGAACTTGCAGACCTTCGCGCGCTTCTGGACGAAGCCGACCCTGAGATCGAGCAGGCATCCGGGTTCGACCGGGTTGCGGAACTTCGCGTCCTCGATCGCCATGAAATAGACGAGCTTGCCGGTTCCTGTCAGTTCGAGCGTCTCGATCGCCAGGATCGCGGCCGCCTGCGCCAGCGCCTCGATGATGAGCACGCCGGGCATGATCGGCCGCCCCGGGAAATGACCCTGGAAGAAGCCTTCGTTGAAGCTGACCGCCTTGATCGCGTGGATTTCCTCGCCGACGACAAGGTTTTCCACGCGATCGACAAGCAGCAGCGGATAGCGGTGCGGCAGCACCGCAAGCACCTCGCGGATATCGCGAGAGGTCGGGCTTGCGCTGCTGTCCGCGCCGCTCATCCCCCTGCCCCGGACCTTTGCTCAGCGCCCGCCGGCGGCGGTGCCGCGCGCCGCGCCCTGCTGGGCTTCCTGCGCGGCGCGCTGGTCGCGCACCTCGCGCGGTTCCCAGCCCGCGGGCGGGGTGATCGACACGCTGGGCAGCTCGGCGTTGAGTTCGGCGAGGACTTCGGGGGTGAGGTCGTAGTTCTGGCTGGTGACCTGGAGCACCGAATCCGACTTGAGCAGCAGCGACACGCCGTTGCGGGTCATCGCCGCCTGGGTCGCCGAACCGAGCTTGTCGCCGATCTGCTCCTGCACATAGGCTTCGGAAAGCTGCGCGGGCTCGAGCATGCGCTGCAATTCCTGCTGGCCGGCTTGCTGGATCTGCTCGATCGCCGCCTGCTCCTGCGCGAGATCGGCCTGCGAGGCATGTGCGGCTTCATCGCGCTTGAGCTTGTCGACCATCGGCTGGAGCTGGGCGATGATCTGCGCCTTGCGGGCGTTGGCCTGATCGACCACCGGCTTGAAGGCGGTCTGGCGCTGCTGCTCGGCGGTGCGATAGGCGGTGGAATTGCCGATCACTGCCGACATGTTGACCACCGCGATCGCGCTCTTCCCGCTGGCGGGTGCCGCGGGCGCCGCCGCATGCGCGGCGAGCGCCGAGGTGCTGCCGGCAAGAACCAGCGAGACGAAGGCCAGCTTGGTCAGAGATCTCTGTGTCATCAGAATTGGGTTCCTACGTTGAAAGTAAAGACCTTGGTATCGTCACCCAGTGCATGCAGCAGGGATTTGGCGATGTCGATTCGAAACGGGCCGAACGGCGAATTCCAGTTGAAGCCGACGCCGATGGCAATACGCGGCAGCGCGGTATCGCCATAGAAGAATTCCTGGAATGGCTGAACCGTGGTCTGGACCGGGAAGCTCGTCACGCTATCGCCTTCGACCGGCACGCCGAACGAGTTGAGGACTTGCTGGCCAGCCGAATTGACCTGATAATAGAGTGGTTTACCTGTCGCGGTATCGATGACCGGCTTGTTGACCGTCGATGTGATCTGCTGCGTCTGCGGATGCACCACGCCCCACACCGCGCCGGCATCGAGGAAGATCGACGGCCGGATGCCGAGTTCCTTCGCCCCGGCGCCGAGCGGAATTTCGACCTCGGCGCGGCTGAGGTAGTAGTAGCGCCCGCCGATGGCATCGTCCTGCCAGGTGTATTTGTCGTTGTTGATGACGAAATTACCGGTGTTGTCGGTGACCGGCTGGCCGGCGGCATTGAGCAGATAGGGCTTGCGCACCACACGCGGGCCGACACCGCGAATGTCGAAGCCGCGGATCTGCGGTTCACCCAGGTAGAAGCGATCGGTCAGCAGGATATTGTCGTCGCCGACGACATTGCGGCTCTTGAGCGGCTCGATCGCCCCGCCCTCGACCGACAGCGAATAGATGAAGCCATGCGGCAGCCGGATGTACTGCGACCCGCTCAACCGCTCGCGGACATAGGCGACAGAGCCGCCGAAGCCGGCAACATCGGCGCCAGCCGAAAGCACCCGGCCCTTGCTGGGATGGGCACGATTGTCGACGTTGTCATAGACCAGCGAGGTGCCAATGATCGAGCTGACGCGCGAGCCCTGCGCTTCGCAAAGATAGCGGCCGGCAAGCAACGGATCGCACTGGTAGGCGTTGTTCGGCCCGTTATTGTCGTAGAACTGTCCGGGATTGAGGAAAACCTGGTCGTAATTCAGGGTATAACGATTCACCAATGACAAATATTCGGTGAGCGGCAGGCCAAGCCGCACCTGGAAACCGGTGGTGGACTGGCTATAGATCGAATTGTTGTTGGTGCTGCCATAGTTGAAATTGTTGTAATCGCGGCGATAGAGGTCGATACCCAGCGCGACGTTGCGGTCGAACAGGTAAGGCTCGGTGAAGCCGAGGTCGATGCTCTTTGAATAGGCCGAGATGCTGCCCGAGAGGCCGAGCGTCTGCCCGCGGCCCTGGAAATTGCGCTGCTGGATCGAGGCCTGGAAAATCAGGCCCTCAAGGCTAGAATAACCGGCCGAAAGCTGGAGTTCGCCGGTCGGCTTCTCTTCGACATTGGCTTCGAGGATGACCCGGTCGCGCGCCTCGCCCGGCTTTTGGGCAACTTCGAATTTCTCCTGGAAATAGCCGAGCGACTTGATGCGGTTGGTCGAGCGCTTGACCTGGAGCGAATTGAAGGCATCGCCCTCGGCCAGACGGAATTCGCGCCGGATGACCTTGTCCTCGGTCAGCGTATTGCCGTTGATGTCGATCCTCTGGACATAGACCCGCGGCGCCTCGCCGATGTCGAAAGTGACCGCCATGGTCAGAGTCTTGGGGTCGCGCTGATAGTCGGGCCGGGTGTCGGCAAAGGCGTAGCCATAGGCGCCCGCGCCTTCGTTCAGCCGGTCGATCGTGTCCTCGACCAGCTTGGCATTGTACCAGTCGCCCTTCTTCATCGGCAGCGCCTTGGTCAGCGCGTCGCTGTCGAAGCCGCGCAGCTGGCTTTCCACCTTGACCGGGCCGAACTTGTAGCGCTTGCCCTCCTCGACGACGTAGGTGATGATGAAATCGCGCTTGTCCGGGGTCAGCTCGGCTTCGGCCGAGACGACGCGGAAATCGGCATAGCCGTTGGTCAGATAGAACTGGCGCAGCTTCTGCTGGTCGTAGGCCATGCGGTCGGGATCGTAGCTCGTCCCGCCGGTGAACAGGTGGAGCGGCCGCGCCTGATGCGTCAGCATCGCCGCATCGAGCTGCTTGGCGCTGAAATGGGTGTTGCCGATGATGTTGATCTGGCGAACCTTGGACTTTGGTCCTTCGCTGATCTCGAAGATGATATCGACCCGGTTCTGGTCGAGCATGACCATCTTGGGCTCGACGGTCGCGCCGAAGCGGCCCTGGCGCTTGTAGAGTTCGATGATCCGCGCAACGTCGGCGCGCACCTTGGAGCGCGTGAAGATTTGCCGCGGCGCCAGCTTGATCTCGGGCGTGATCTTGTCATCCTTGAGGTTCTTGTTGCCCTCCATGATGATGCGGTTGATCACCGGGTTTTCCTTGACGGTGATCGTGACGCGGCCGTTGTCGTTGCGCACCTGCGCGTCGGAGAAAAGCTCGGTCGCGTAGAGGTCCTTCAGCGCCTGGTCCGCCGCCGCCCCGCTGTAGGGCTGGCCGACGCGCAGCTTGACGAAGGACAGCACGGTATCGGGCTCGAGCCGCTGTGCGCCTTCGACGGCAAGGCTCTGAATGATCTGCTCTTGCGGCGCGGGCGCGGGGGTTGCGGCGGCCGGCGAAGCAGCGGGGGCTGTTGCGGCGGCGGGCGTCTGTACCGCCGGGGCCGGCGCGGCGCCGACCTGCGCGACAGCGATCGCCGGGAGCCCGGCAAGCACCGAGGTGGCGAGCAGCGCCGTGCTCCACCGCGTCATTCGGGCCGCGCCCGAGCCCTGACCCATATCCCGTCCAATCCTCGACACGCCAGTCCCTTCACTCATGGCCCGCGAGGACCACTTCCCCCCGTGTGCGGTACCGGGTATCCGCCGGGCGGGAGGCGTTTGCCCTCCGTTTCGGCGAACGTCGCCCTCTGCCCTAAGCGGCCGCGACGATCAAGGCGTGATCCCGGGCTTTCCCGCAAGCGGTGCGGCAGGCGCGACCCTTTTCGCCCGCCTCACCCGAAGAGTTTGAGCGAGGCGAGGTCGTTGGCTGTCACGAACAGCATGAGACACAGGACCAGCGCCAGGCCGGTGCGGAACGCCCATTCCTGGCCGCGAAGGCCGACCGGTCTGCCGCGCAGCGCTTCGGCCGCGTAAAACGCCAGATGTCCTCCATCGAGGGTCGGGATTGGCAGCAGGTTGATGAATGCCAAATTCATTGAGATGAAGGCGACGAAATAGACGAAATCGGCCCAGCCGAGCGCCAGCTGCTCACCCGAAACCTGCGCGATGCGCACCGGGCCGCCGAGTTCCCTGACCGAGCGGCGACCTTCGATGATCTGGTCGATGCCGATCACCATCAGCCGCAGAATGGCGATCTGGTCGCCCACCGCCAGCCGCGCGGCCTGCCATGGCCCGGCACGCAGGATCTGCGGCGGCCCGGCGGCGATACCGATCTGTCCGACCTCGGTGACATGGCCAAAGGCATCGCGGCGCGTGCTGGTCGCGATCGGCACCACGACCGAGAAGCGCGTCGGGCCGCGCGCGGCGGTGATCTGCAAGCGGTCACCGGGAAAGGGCCACACCTTCTCGCGGATCTGGTCGAAACTGGTGATCGGCGCGCCGTCGATCGCCACAATGCGATCGCCGATGCGCAGCCCCGCTGCCCGCGCCGGCGAGGGATCGGCAAAGCCGGCGATCACCGGTGCGGGGGTGATGCGGCCATAGGCAAGATTGAAGGCGAAGAAGATGGCAAAGGCAACGAGCAGATTGGTGACCGGGCCGGCAAGCACGATCAGCGTGCGCTGCCACAACGGCTTGAACCAGAAGATGCCCTCGCGCTCCCCGGCGCTCAGCGCGGCGATCTCGGCGGCGGGCAAGCCCGCGGCGTTGGCGTCGCCCTCGAACTGGACATAGCCGCCGAGCGGCAACACCGCGATCTTCCAGCGGGTGCCGCGGCGATCGGTCCAGCCGAGCAGCTCATGCCCGAAGCCGATCGAAAACGCGCGCGCGCGCACCCCGAAGCACCGCCCGACAAGGTAATGGCCAAGCTCGTGCAGCACGATCAATGGCCCCAGCAGCAGCAGAAAGGCGAGAACGGTGACGATCAACGATGGCGGATGCATCGTCACGCCGGCTCCAGCAGCGCATCGGCATGGCGGCGCGCACCCTCGTCCACCGCCATGACCTCGTCTAGCGAGCCGGGCGCGGGCGGCGCATAGGCACAGAGCACATCCTCGACCATCGTCGCGATGCGGGTGAAGCCGATCCGGCCGGCGAGAAAGGCGGCGACCGCGACTTCATTGGCAGCGTTCAGCACCCCGGGAACAGCGCCGCCGGCCTCGGCCGCCTGACGCGCGAGGCGGGTTGCGGGAAAGCGCGCCTCGTCGGGCGCGCGGAAAGTGAGTTCTCCGATCGCGGCAAGATCGAGCGGTGCGCAGGGCGTATCCATCCGCGCCGGCCAGGCCAGCGCCGAGGCGATCGGCACACGCATGTCCGAAGGACCAAGCTGCGCGAGCGTTGAGCCGTCGCGGAATTCGACCATCGAATGCACCACCGATTGCGGGTGGACGATGATCCGCAGCCGATCGAGCCCGACCGGGAACAGGTGAAAGGCTTCGATCAGTTCGAGCCCCTTGTTCATCATCGTCGCCGAATCGACGCTGATCTTCGCGCCCATGTCCCAATTGGGATGCCTGACCGCCTCGGCAGGGGTTGCCGCGGCCAGCGCCGCTGTCGGCCAGTCGCGGAACGGGCCGCCGCTGGCGGTGAGCGTGATCCACCGCACATCGGCCGGACGGTTGCCGGCAAGACACTGGAAAATCGCGTTATGTTCCGAATCTACCGGCAGCAGAGTGGCGCCGTGGCGGGCGACCGCGGCGGTCATCACCTCGCCCGCCGAAACCAGCGCCTCCTTGTTGGCAAGCGCGACGGTCTGGCCCTGCTCGATCGCCGCCATGGTCGGCGCCAGCCCCGCGCAGCCGACGATGCCGGCGATGGTCAGCGCCGCCGGGCGCGCCGCCGCCTCGATCAGCGCCGCCCCGCCGCCCGCGACCGCGATCGGCAGGCCGGCCAGCGCCTCGCGCAGCGCGCCGAGCCGCGTTTCATCGCCGATCACCGCGATTTCGGGCCGGAACTCGCGCGCCAGCGCGGCGAGCTCCTCGACCCGGCTCTGCGCGGTGAGCGCGACGATCCGCCACTGGTCGCGATCGCGCCGGATGAGGTCGAGCGTCGAAGCGCCGATCGAGCCGGTCGCGCCGAGAACCGAGATCCTCCGCATCACAGGCTCCCGTGCGAGCGCAGGAAGATCTGCCACATGCCGCCAAGCGCCGAAAGCAGCCCGTGCGAACCCGGCCCTGCCGAAGGGACATCCACCAAATCCGCAACTCCCCTGGCAAAAAGTACCGCGACAAGGCCGTCAGCCCGGTCGAACAGCCCGCCGTGTCCGGGCAGCCATGCGCCCGAATCCTTGACCCCGGCGCGGCGTTTCATCCAGCTTTCGAAGAAGTCGCCCGTCTGCGCGATCACCGCGACGAACACGCCGACCAGCGCGGCCTGTTCGAGATGCGCATACCACGCCGCACGCGCGAAGCCATCGACCTCCCACGGCCAGTTGCCGAAGCTGCGGCCGAAATCGAGCGTCACCAGCACCGCGAGCAACAGCCATACCGCCACCACCGCCCCGCCCAGCCCGGCCCAGGTCTTCGACGGGCTGATGCGCGGCGCGATCTTCGGCCCGCCGATCGCCCGGCCGGCGAAATAGGCGCCGACATCGACCGCGATCACCCCCAGCACCACCCCCGCCGCACCATGCCAGCCATGCGCGCGCAGCCCGACCAGCGTCGAGGCGGCAAAGCCGATATAGACAACCCCGGCGATCAGCCACAGCCCGCGCGGCCAGCCGCCCGGCGCTAAGTCCGCGACCAGCCGCCGCCACTCATGCAAAATCCCGAGCGCGACCAGCGCGACGAAAACCGCGAAGATCGCGCCCCCCGCCGCCAGCGCCAGCCCCGCGACCAGCACCATGACCGCCGCGCTCGCGCTGCGCCGGGCGAGATCGGACGGGCGCTGCCGCGCAAGGCCGTCAACGTCCGCCAAATCGCCGTTCCCGCTTGCCGAAGGCGGCGAGCGCCGCTTCGAGATGCTCCGGAGTAAAATCGGGCCAGTGAACCTCGGTGAACCACATTTCGGCATAGGCCGCCTGCCACAGCAGGAAATTGGACAGGCGCATCTCGCCCGAGGTGCGGATGATGAGATCGAGCGGCGGCAGCTCGGCCGTATCGAGTTCGGCGGTGATCGTCGCGGGCGTGACCACGCCTTTCGCCGCCGCCTTGCCGGCGGCGCGGGCGATCTCGTCCTGCGAGCCGTAATTGAGCGCGATCACCAGGGTGACGCCGGTGCCGCCCGCGGTCCGCGCCAGCGCATGATCGATCAGCGCGACGACATCTGGAGCGAAGGCGCGGTAATCGCCGATGATCCGCAAACGCACGTTGTTCGCGCAGAATTCATCGAGATCGCTCAGGATGAAGCGCTTGAGCAGGCCCATCAGCGCGGCGATCTCATCCTCGGGCCGGCGCCAGTTCTCGGTCGAGAAGGCATAGAGCGTCAGCGCGTCGAGCCCCATGTCGCGCGCCGCGCGCACCACGCGGCGCACCGCCTCGACCCCGCGCTGGTGGCCGACCATGCGCGGCAGCATCCGCGCCCGCGCCCAGCGGCCGTTGCCGTCCATGATGATCGCGACATGGCGCGCGCCATGGCCGCCCGCCGGCCCGGCCGCGGAATTCGCGGAAGCAGGAAGGCAGTCGGTGGCGGCTTTCGCGCTCACTTGCCGAGGATTTCCTTTTCCTTGGCCGCGGCCGCCTCGTCCGCCGCCTTGATCATCTCGTCGGTCAGCTTCTGGACCTCGGCCTCATGCCGCTTGCGCTCGTCCTCGGAGATCAGCTTCTTGCCCTCGTCGGCTTTCAGCGCCTCCATGCCGTCGCGGCGGACATTGCGGATGGCGATGCGCGCATTCTCCGAATATTTGCCGGCAAGTTTCGCCAGTTCCTTGCGCCGTTCCTCGGTGAGATCGGGGATCGGCAGGCGCAGCGTGTTGCCGTCGCCGATCGGGTTCAGGCCCAGCCCCGCCGAACGGATCGCCTTTTCGACCGGGCCGATGTTCGAGCGGTCCCAGACCTGCACCGAGAGCATCCGCGGTTCGGGCGCGGAAACCGTCGCCACCTGATTGAGCGGGGTATGCGCGCCATAGACCTCGACCGTCACCGGATCGAGCAACGCGATGTTGGCGCGGCCGGTACGCAGCCCGCCAAGATCGTGGCGCAGCGCGTCCACCGCGCCCTTCATGCGGCGTTCGAGATCGCCCTTGTCGAATTTGGCGGCAGCCATCCCTCACCCTTCCTTTTGCACAATCGTGCGCGTGCCCGAACCGGCGAGCACCCGGGCGAGATTGCCCTTCTCGCGGATCGAGAACACCACGATCGGAATGCTGTTGTCGCGGCACAGCGCCACCGCCGAGGCATCCATCACCTGGAGATTATCGGCCAGCACGGTGTCATAGTCTATGGTGTCGTAACGCACCGCCTCGGGATGGCGCTTGGGATCGAGATCATAGACGCCATCGACGCTGGTGCCCTTGAACAGCGCATCGCACTTCATTTCGGCCGCGCGCAGTGCCGCGCCGCTGTCGGTGGTGAAATAGGGGCTGCCGACGCCCGCGGCGAAGATGACGATGCGCCCCTTTTCGAGATGGCGTTCGGCGCGGCGGCGGATCACCGGCTCGCACACCGTATCCATCTGCACCGCCGACTGCACGCGGGTGTGGACGCCCAACTGTTCGAGTGCGCTCTGCATGGCGAGCGCGTTCATCACGGTCGCCAGCATGCCCATGTAATCGGCCTGGGCACGGTCCATGCCCCTCGCCGCGCCGGCCATGCCGCGGAAGATGTTGCCGCCGCCGATCACCAGGCAGATTTCGAGCCCCGTGTCGCGCGCATCGCGGATTTCGCGCGCCATTTCGGCGACGAAAGCGGGATCGATACCGAAAGCCTGGTTCCCCATCAGCACTTCGCCCGAAAGCTTGAGCAGAATCCGCTTGAGCTGGGGAAGCGCCATGATTTTCGTTACATCCGCTGAGCCGGCGCCCTTATAGCCGCCACCGGGCCGCTGCCAAGGGCAAGCCCGGCCGCGTCCACAAGCGGCGCGGCCGGGAAGTGAGGTCAGGCCTTGTTCAGCCCCGCCGCGGCGGCGACTTCGGCGGCGAAATCGCTCTCGGCCTTCTCGATACCCTCGCCAAGCTGGAAGCGGACATAATCGGCGAGCACGATCTTCGCGCCCGCGGCCTTGCCGGCCTGCTCGACGACCTGCGCCACCGGGGTCTTGTTGTCCATGACGAAGAGCTGCGAGAGCAGCGCGTTTTCCCTGGCGTATTTCGCCACCGCGCCATCAACCATCTTCGCCTGCACCTCGGCGGGCTTGCCGCTTTCGGCGGCCTTTTCCGCGGCGATCCTGCGCTCACGCGCGAGGAGGTCGGGATCGAGCGCCTCGGCATTGAGCGCCAGCGGGAAGGCGGCGGCGATATGCATCGCGATCTGCTTGCCGAGCGGCTCGAGCACATCGGCGCCCGCTTCGCTTTCAAGCGCGACGAGCACGCCGATCTTGCCCAGATTGGGCGCGGCGGCATTGTGCATATAGGGTACGACGAGCCCCCTGGTCACCGCGACCTTCCTGATCCGGCGCAACTGCTGGTTCTCGCCGATCGTCGCGACATTGTTGGTCAGCTTGTCGCCGACCGTGCCGCCGCCGGGATAGGCCGCCGCCTTCAGCGCCTCGACCTCGCTTTCGCCGGTGCCGAGCGCGACCTCGGTCGCCTTGCGCACGAAATCCTGGAACTGCTCGTTCTTGGCGACGAAATCGGTTTCCGAATTGACCTCGACGGCAACGCCGCTGGTCCCCGCGACGGCGACGCCGACCAGCCCCTCGGCCGCGGTGCGGCTCGACTTCTTGGCGGCGGCGGCAAGCCCCCTGGCGCGCAGCATATCGACCGCGGCCTCCATCTCGCCGCCGGTCTCGTCGAGCGCCTTCTTGCAATCCATCATGCCGGCGCCGGTGCGCTCGCGCAGGTTTTTGACGTCAGTCGCGGTGTAAGCCATGGTGGCCGATCCTCTTGGGTTTTCAAACGATGTGCGCGCGGCCCCGTGGTACCCCGCGCGTCGCAGATTGATGACGGCGCCGTCGCGAAACCCGGTCCGGCCTCGCGCTCCGCGCCGGCAAGGCCCCCCGGGCGTGCGGCCGGGGCCTTGCCGGGCTCTCAGCCTTCGAGCGCTTCTTCGGCCATCGGCTCGGCCATCGCGCCGATATCGACACCCGAATCGACCACCGCCTCGCGGCCGCCCTTCTTCGCCGACTGCGCGACCGCATCGCAATAGAGGCGGATGGCGCGGCTCGCATCGTCGTTCGCCGGGATCGGGAAGGCGATGCCCTGCGGATCGACGTTGGAATCGAGAATCGCCACGACCGGGATGCCAAGGACATTGGCTTCCTTGATCGCCAGCTCTTCCTTGTTGGCGTCGATCACGAACATGACGTCGGGAATGCCGCCCATGTCGCGGATGCCGCCAAGCGAGAGTTCGAGCTTGTCACGCTCGCGCGTCAACTGGAGCACTTCCTTCTTGGTCAGCCCGGTGGTGTCGCCCGAAAGCTGCTCCTCCAGCGTCTTCAGGCGCTTGATCGAGCCCGAGATGGTCTTCCAGTTGGTCAGCATGCCGCCCAGCCAGCGGTGGTTGACGAAATGCTGCCCGCAGGCGCGCGCCGCCTCGGCGATCGGCTCCTGGGCCTGGCGCTTGGTGCCGACGAACAGCACCTTGCCGCCGGCCTGAACGCTCGCCGAGATGAACTCGAGCGCGCGCGCCATCAGCGGCACGGTCTGCGACAGGTCAAGGATGTGCACCCCGTTGCGTGCCCCGAAGATATAGGGCTTCATCCGCGGGTTCCAGCGGTGCGTCTGGTGGCCGAAATGCGCGCCGGCCTCGATCAATTGCTGCATGTTGACGACAGGAGCCGCCATGATTCGTTCCTTTCCGGTTAGGCCTCTGGACAGCTGGAACCGTGCGGAATGCGTCCGCTGCGGCACCGGCGAGTGTGCTGCCCATGTGGATTTGCCGCGCCCGCCGCCGGAATGGCGACGCGGCGCAAGCGCGCCGCCCCTAGCGCGCGCGCTGACCAAACGCCAGCCCAAAATCAGCGGCGGGAACCAGACCGCGATAAAGGCGTTGACAAAGGGAACACAAATTGAACATGATTGGAACATAACGGAACCAACGGCTTTGTCACAAGGATGTGAAACGATGCTGCCCCTGCTCGTCACAACGCTTTTCGCGGTCAGTTTCGGCGCCTCGCTCGCGGCGATTGCCGGCACTTTCCATCGCTATCATGCCAAATGGGCGGCGCTGGCGGCGGCACACGCCGGCAGCGCTTCGCGCCATGCGCTGGCCGTCGCGGCGCGGCCCGCGGGTCCTGCCGGTCCTGTCGTATACGCCCGGCAGTTCAATCCGTCGCTGAAGGCGCCGCCGCTGCAATCCGCCCGGCGCGCTGCCGCTTGATGCGGGCATAGCTCGCCATGCCGAAGGGCAGGCTCGCGACATAAAGCGCGCATAGCCCCACCAGCGTCAGCCAGGGCTCGGTCAGCAGCGCGGCGAACACGAGCCCGACCACGGCGATCAGTTCAAGACGCACGCGCTTTCTCGGGCGAAGCCCGCCCCAGCCGACCGTCGCGACGCTCGAAATCATCAAAAAGGCGATGACGACCAGCCACGGCCCGACGATTTCGGGATCGCGGAACAGATCGTTGCCGCTCGCGATCCACAGGTAAAGCGGCAGAAACGCCAGCCCCGCCCCCATCGGCGCCGGAACCCCGGTCAGGAAACCGGCCGATTTATGCGGCTGATCGACCGTGTCGATCCGCGCATTGAAGCGCGCCAGCCGCAAGGCGCAGCAAATCGCGAAAGCGAGCGCAGCAAACCAGCCGAGGCGCGGCACCCGCTGCAACGACCACAGGAACAGGATCAGCGCCGGAGCGACGCCGAAGGAAATCGCGTCGGAAAGGCTGTCAAGCTCGGCACCGAAGCGCGACTGCGCCTTGAGCAGCCGGGCGATGCGCCCGTCGATCCCGTCGAGCATGCCGGCAAGGATCACCGCAAGCACCGATTTTTCCCAAGCTTCGTCGATCGCGAAGCGGATGCCGGTCAAGCCGCAGCACAGTGCCGCCGAGGTGATGGCATTGGGAATGAGCGCGCGCAGCGTCAGCCCGCGGGCGAGGCGCCGGCGGCCCCGCTCATCCTCGAAAAAATCCTCCTCCTCGCGCGGGGGCTCGCTGCTCACTGGCCGACGCCTTCGAGCGTCTGCGCGCGCCCGATCCGCGCCAATATCGTCTCGCCCGCGATCACCCGCTGGCCGAGCAGCACGAGCGGATCGGTGCCTTCGGGCAGATAGACATCGACGCGGCTGCCGAAGCGGATGAGGCCGAACCGTTGCCCGCAGGCGATGGTGTCGCCCGGCTTGACGAAGGGCACGATCCGGCGCGCCACCAGCCCGGCGATCTGGGTCACGCCGATGCGCAGGCCATTGCCACGGTCGATGAGGATATGCTGGCGCTCGTTTTCCTCGCTCGCCTTGTCGAGCTCGGCATTGACGAAACGGCCCGGAATATAAACCAGCCGCTGGACGGTTCCGGCGATCGGCGCGCGATTGATGTGGACGTCGAACACGCTCATGAAGATCGAGACGCGGGTGACCGGCGTATCGGCGGGAAGTGGCGGCCCGCCCGCATCCTCGATGCACAGCTCGCGCGGCGGCATGACCTTCGAAATCAGCGTGACGAGCCCATCGGCCGGCGCCACCACGAGATCATCGCCAAGCGGCGTCACCCGGCGCGGATCACGGAAGAAGGCGAGGATGCAGACCGTCAGGATCGCGAAAGTCCACGCAAGCCAGCCCCAGCCGATGATCACCGCGGCCAACGCCAGCGCCGCGGCGATCAGGCCGAACTTGCGCCCCTCGGGATGGACCGGCGGCAGGCTCCAGCCTGCGCTGCCATGCCCGTGATTATCGCTGATATCGACCGTCATGCGGCTCATCTAGGCCCTGGCCGGCGCGCTCACAAGCGCCACGCCCGCGCGTCAGGCAAATTGCTGCGCGAGCGCGTGATAGAGCTTGTCGCGGCACACCAGCGCGCTCACCGCATCGGCGATGATCGCGGTCGCGAACAGCGGCAGGATCATGGTCCGGTCGGCGGTCATTTCCATCATGATGATGACAGAGGTCAGCGGCGCGCGCACCACGCCAGTGAAATAGCCCGCCATGCCGAGCAGCACGATTGCGCCCGACGGGCTCGATGGAAACAGCGCGCCCAGCGATTGCCCGAGGCCTGCGCCCACCGAAAGCGAGGGCGCGAAGATCCCGCCCGGCGTTCCGCTGACCGCGGTGGCGAGCGTGGCAAGGAACTTGCCCGGGCCCAGCAGAAGCGAGGCGTGCCGGCCGGCAAGCAGCAGCCGCGTGGTGTCATAGCCGGTGCCCCAGGTGAGCCCGCCGGTCGCGATCCCGGTTGCCGCGACGACGAGCCCGCAGCCTCCCGAAAACAGCAGCGGATGCGAGCGCAGCCAGCCTGTCACGCCCGCCCCCTCTCCGGCACCGGCGAACGCCACCAGAACCCGCGAGAACAGCCCGCCGCACAAGCCGCCCGTCACCCCGGCGGCCGGGGCGACGATCAGCATTGCCGGGGTCGGCAGCGGCGTGTTCATGATGCCGAAATAGACATAGTCGCCCGACAGGCCGAGGCTGACGAGGCCCGCGGCCATCACCGTGGCCATCACCGAGACCGCGACCTTCTGCTCAAAGGCCGCCGCCAGTTCCTCGATCGCGAAGGCGACCCCGGCCAGCGGGGTGTTGAACGCGGCCGCGACCCCCGCCGCGCCGCCGGCGATGATGATCCCCGCGGTCACCGGCACGCGGAACCAGCGCTGCATCGCCACCATGATCGCCGCGCTGATCTGCACCGTCGGCCCTTCGCGCCCTGCCGAACCGCCGGCCAGCAGGATGAGCAGCGTGCCGATCGCCTTGGCGGCCGCGGTCGGCAGCGAAACCAGCGGGCTGCGCGCGGCGGCGGCGGGGTTGTGCTGCGCGGCCATCACCTGCGGAATGCCCGAGCCGCGTGCCGCTGGCCAAAGGCAGCGCGTGGCATGGGTGACCGCGGCAAACAGCAGCGGGGTCAGCACCAGCGGCGCCCAGCGCCAGCGATGCACAAGTTGCAGGAACAGGAATTGCGCGATTTCGCCACCGCGCGCGAACAGGATCGCGGCGATACCAAGCGCCACCGCCCCGGCGAGCGGCGCAATCCGGGCGCGCAGCCTTGCGACCGAAGCGAGGTTCAGAGCAGGCAGGCCGTGATCGCGGTCAGCCGCGGCATCGCGGCGCCGAACAGCGCTTCGAGGCGCGCGGCCGGATCCTGCGCCGAAGCGGTGGCGATCACCGTGCGCACGCCCACCGCCGCATAGGCCTCGGCGGCGCGCAGCAGCGCATCGCAGGTCAGGTCCTCGTGAAACGGCAGCAACGCGGTGACCTCAATTTCGGCGATGTCGCGACCCAGGGCATCGCAATGCCCGCGCAGCACGGCGACCTTGTGCGCGACCTCCTCGGGCGAGCCGAAGAAATTGCAGGCATCGGCATAGCGCGCGACGAGGCGCAGTGTCTTCTTCTCGCCGCCGCCACCGATCATGATCCTGGGGCGCGGCGCCGAGACGGGCGGCGGCGAACACAGCGTTTCGGCAAGCTGGTAATGGCGACCGGCAAAGGCGCCGTTGTCATCGCTCCACATCTGGAGGCAGATTTGCAGCGCCTCCTCAAGCATCTCGAAGCGGGTCGCGACCGGCGGAAACGGCACGCCCAGCCCGCGATGCTCGCGCTCGTACCAGGCAGCGCCAAGCCCGAGTTCGGCGCGCCCGCCCGAGAGCACGTCGAGCGTGGTGACGATCTTGGCGAGCAGCCCCGGATGGCGATAGGTCACCCCCGAGACCAGCAGCCGCAGCCGCAGCGCCCTGGTGCACCCCGCCACGAAGCCGAGCGCGGTATAGCCTTCGAGCATCGGATCGCTGGCCGGCGCCATCACCTCCATCTGGAAATAATGATCCATGAACGAAAGGGTGCGGATGCCCAACGCCTCGGCGCTGGCGGCGAGCTGCGCCACCCCCGGTCCGATCGCTGCCGGTCCCGCCGCCCAGTCGAAGCGCGCCACGTGAAGATCGACATCCATGGCCCGTTCTCCTCGCCGCCCGATGGTCGCGACGATAGGGCGTCGCCTGCGCGCGGGCAAGGTCGCCAAAGGAAAAGCCCGCCCCTTGCGGAGCGGGCCTGACCGGATGCCAGACGGGATGGCGCGCGGCCATCCCGGCATGGCGGCTCAATATTTGTAGTTCAACTGGATGGTGAAGTAGCGCCCGATGACGCCATCTTCGGCCACGGCCGGGTTGAACGGGGTGAAGCTGCCACCATAGGTCTCGGCATCGATCGGCGCGGAAGCGTCAAACAGATTGTCGATGTTGAAGGCCAGCGTGACGTTGTCGTTGAACTTGTAGGATGTCACGAGGTTGACCGAGGTGAACGAATTCACGCGGCAGAGCTGCTGGTTGGCCGGCCCGACCACCGCCTGCGCCATTGCAAAGGCGGCATTGAACGCACCGCCGCAGGTTGCCTGCGCGCCGCCCGACGCGCTGGGATCGGTGATGCTGTAGGAGCTGATCCAATAGCCGCTCAGCCCGATCCTGGCGCCGCCGTATTCATAGGTGATGGTGGCGTTGATGCGATCGCGCGGGTTGGCGGTGTCACCCGAAACCCCCGAGGGGCCATGGGTGCCGGCAAGCTGATAGGTGATGCCGTTCGGCCCGGTCAGCTGATAGTTGAGGATATGCGTCCATTCGGCATTGGCCGACAAGGTTCCGCCACCGAGACGGTGCTTGAACTTGGCCTCGATGTCGAGACCGCTGGTCTTGGTGGTCTGCGCATTCACGTAACCGGCAAGGCAGGCCGCGAGCGGACCCGCGATCGGGGTCGCCGTGACCAGGTTGCCGGCACCGTCCGACACCCCGGAGATCGGAAGGTCGGGTCCGCGCAGGCAGTTGGCACCGGAGAAGGAATAGCTCGGCAGTTCCGAGGCCGAGACGATCTGGTTGTCGATCTTGATGTTGTAGTAATCGACCGTCATCGAGAGCCCGCGCATCGGCTCGATCACCGCGCCACCGGTGAAGGAGGTCGAGGTTTCGGGCTTCAGCGTCGGGGTCGTGGTCTGCACGAAGCCGACCTGCTCGGAACAGGCGGCCGGGACGGTGCCCTTGGCGGTCGCGGCACCGCCCGGGCACAGAACCGGATCCTGGAACCCGCCGAGACCGAACACGGTGGCCGACTGGCCGAATTCCGCCGGCGCCGGCGCCCGGAAGCCCTTGGAGAAGGTGCCGCGCAGCACCAGCGGCGCGATCGGGTGCCATTTGATCCCGGCCTTGGGCGTCAGCGAATTGCCGTAGGTATCATACCAGTCGTCGCGGACCGAAGCGTTCACCTCCAGCGTATTGAACGCCGTTGCATCGACTTCGAGGAATTCGGCGACATCGGTCTGGCTGCCGATCGCATAGGTGCTGAAGGTGCCGCCGACCGCACCCGAAAGAACCGGGCCCGGGCCGGGGTTGTTGAGCTTCTTTGAATTGACCTCGGCGCCCATCGCCACCGACAATTCACCGCCCGAATAGGTCGCCAGCTTCTTCGTCGCGCTGGCATCGGCATAAAGCAGGCGGTCGGTCGCGTGGTTGCCGAAGGTCGGCGCGATCTGTTGCAGCACCGCGGCCGAATTGCCGCCCAGCGGATTGTAAACCGGCGAGCCATTGGCGTTGAACGTGGTCAGATCGGCATAGAGATTGGCGTACTGGACATAATTGACGAAGGACTGGTCGGTCACGACCTCGCTGAAGCCCAGCGCGCCGGTGACATCCCAGCCGGCGACCGTGCCATCGACATCGAGCGCGGCGCGGTAGGTCTTGCTGTCGATGTTGATCGTCGGCAGGCCGAAACCGGCAAGCGTGCCTTCGAGATAGGAGCCCGCGGCCGAACCGCTGCCAAGATAATTGGCGGGCAGGCCGAAGCTGGGCACCGCGCCGACGCCGGGGACCGGCAGGCCGACATAGGGATTGGACACGTTGCCGCCGTAGGACGCGCCGGGATAGACCGAATAGCCCTGGTTGCCGACGGCGCCATAATCAAGGCCGGTCTGCTGGCCGCGGCTGTCGAAGAACGACAGCTTCAGCCGGGCCTGCCAGCCGCCCTCGAAATTCTTGGTCAGGCCGGCAAGGACGTTGATATTGCGCGTCGGGGCCAGCAACACCTGCGGCGAGGCGTAGGTGCACTGGGCGGCCGCCATCGCGGTCGGGTTGCAGCCGTTGCCGAGGAAGGTCTGCGCGCCATTGGCCGGATTGACGAGATAGGGGGTTTGCGTCGGCGCAAGATTGGCATTGAAAACATTGGGCGCGCCGGGCGAGATGTTCTGGCCGCCGAAGCGGGTGAAATTGAGGTTGGCCCAGGGCTCGTACATGCGATCGGCAAGGGTGATCGCCCCCTGATCGCGATATTCGGCGGTGATGAAGGCATTATAGCCATCGGTGCCAAGATCGCCATGGCCGGCCGAAACCTCGAAATGCTTGTAGGTGCCGCCGCCATGCTGCGAAGTGCCGGCGTCAACCTGCGCTTCGAGGCCGACGATCTGCTTCTTCAGCTTGATGTTGACCACCCCGGCGATCGCGTCCGACCCGTAGCGGGTCGAGGCACCATCCTTCAGCACCTCGACCGATTCGATGGCGCCGAGCGGAATGCTCTGCACGTCGGTGAACTGGCGCTCGCCGTCGTCGGACAGCGGATAGGGGGAAAGGCGGTGGCCATCGACCAGCACCAGCGTGTCGCCCACCGAAAGCCCGCGCAGCGCGACGCCCGCGGCGCCGCCGGCGAAGGCTTCGGAGTTGTTGTTGCTCAGCGTGCCCGCGCCATTGGCGGTAAGATCGGTGAGGATGCTGGCGGTGGTGGTAAGGCCGGTGTTGGCAAGATCGGTCGAGCTCAGCACATCGACCGGGCTTGGCGTCTCATAGTCGGTGCGCTTGATCGCCGAACCGGTGACGATGATTTCGGCGCCCTCGGTGTTGCTGACGTCGGCCGCGGACGCGGCGGGCGCCGCCTTGGCCGGCGCATCCTGCGCGCGCGCCGGCGCGGTGAGCAGTACGGCTCCGAGCGCGGCAACCGCCGAGCCGGTCTTCAATGCGGAAAGGAATGAGGATTTCATAGTAGCCCCTGATGATAGAGGGCCGCCGCGTGGCTGCCCTGCAAATGCCCCGGTGCCTTTCTCGTCCGGCGGCTCTGCCCAGATGCGGCAGGAGTGCCGGGTGGAGAAAAGCTGGAGTAATGGCCTAGCATGACCGAGCCGCCGGGTCCGGCAAAGGCGATTATCGGGCTTGTCACAAAAAATCGCGACGATTGTTGCAATTCCGTCACATTGTCGTTGCGTGATGAAAGCGTGCAAAGGCAGGGTCTTAAAGTTCATTTGGAAAATTATTGCGCGGGCTGACCCGTGAAATTGGTGAAAATGTCGCAGGCTTGCCATCA